>JBARHO010000167.1:0-3369 GCA_049799275.1 Thermoplasmata archaeon | reverse complement strand
CTCTCCGCCCATCCGAAGCTCTACACGAACGACGATGCCATCGACGGGACCGAGTGGATCAAGTTCTCGAAGAAGCAGATGCCGAAGGACCGGCTCTGGACCTCCACGGACGAAGAGACCGCGTTCTCCTCATGGCTCGCCCTGCCCGGTCGGAGCAACCTAGGGCTCGGGCGGCACTGGCACTTCTTTTCGCTCATCTTCTGGATCGCGAACGGGGTGGTGTTCTATGGGCTCCTCTTCGCGACGGGGCTCTGGACGACCCTGATCCCCACGTCCTGGTCGTTCTTCCCTCAGGTCGGGACGGCCACCTTGGCGATCCTCACGGGCCACCTTCCTCCCCCGGGGCATCCGTTCGACGCCGTCCAGCAGCTCACGTATGCCGGGGTGATCTTCGTCCTCGCTCCGCTCATGCTGGTGACCGGCCCGGCCATGTCCCCCGCGATCGGGGCCCGGTTCCCATGGTACGCGAAGATGTTCGGCGGCCGTCAAGGGGCCCGCACGCTCCACTTCCTTGGGTTGATCGGGCTGATCCTGTTCCTCATCGTGCATCTGACGTTCGTCGTGATCGATCAGTTCCAACAGAACATGGCGAACATCGTCCTCGGCGGCGGCACGATCTCTCTGACGATCGCGTTCGTCCTGTTCCTTCTCTACCTTTTGTTCGTGATCGCCATCCACGTATGGGCGACCGAGCACTCGTTGCATCGGCCCCGCCAGATCCAGGTCGCTCTCGACCGGGTCGTCGCTCCCATCAAGAAGGCGCTCTTCGGGAAGGTGGTCCCGGCTCGCGACCGCAAGGAGTCCGAGATCAGCCCCTACTTCCGAGTGAACGGGCGGCCCCCAGGGACCGCCGAGTTTCGGGAGCTGCGAGAGAACGGGTTCTCGACCTGGAGGTTGAAGGTGTACGGTCTCGTCGAGAACGAACTGTCCCTCTCGCTCGACGATCTGTGGGCGATGAAGAAGGAGACCCAGATCACCGAGCACAGTTGCATCCAGGGGTGGACCGCGATCGGCAAATGGGCGGGGGTCCCGGTCTCGTTCGTCCTGGGTCTTTGCCACCCGAGATCGAACGCGCGGTACGCCGTGTTCCACTCGCTGGGCTTTGGCGAGAAGGACGAGTACGGGCATGGCGATCCCACCAAGGAGTTCTACGAGGTCATCGATCTCCAGCTCGCCCGGCACCACCAGACGATCCTCGCGTACGAGATGAACGGGGGACCCCTCCCGGTGGAACACGGCTCGCCGCTCCGTCTGCGTGTGGAGACCCAGCTCGGGTTCAAGATGGTCAAGTGGCTCCGCTCGATCGAACTGGTCGAGGATTACCGGCACGTGTTCGGTGGGCTCGGCGGTTACCGGGAGGACGTTCAACACTACGCGATCGGAGCCCCGATCTGATGTCGTTCGCGACGGCCCGATCCGCCGCGAACCGCACCGGACGGTCCGCTGGACCCACCCATCCGGATCCCACGACAGGTCTACGGCCGACACGCTCGACGATCGAAGGAACGGCTCGGGGGCGAGCGTCGAACGGCAACGTGCCCGGTCGGTCCGACGGGGATCAGGGGGAACCGAAGAAGCGCGCCGGCAACAACGATGCGGCCGTCAAGGGGGGGAGGGTGAGATGACCCGCGAAAGTCGGCCAATGGTGGCGGCGATCACGGGCGCTTCCGCCGGGGTTGGCCGAGCGACCGCTCGGGAGCTCGCTCGGCATGGCGCACGAGTGGGACTACTGGCCCGAGGGCTCGATGGGCTCGAGGCCACGCGTTCTGAGATCGTCGCGGCCGGCGGTCGCGCCCTCCCGGTCCCAACGGACGTTTCGCGGGCCGACGAGGTCGAGGCGGCGGCCGGCCGCATCGAAGAGGAGCTCGGTCCGATCGACGTCTGGGTGAACGATGCGATGACCACCGTCTTCTCTCCCTTCTCGGAGATCACGGCGGACGAGTTCAAACGCGCGACCGAGGTCACCTATCTGGGAACCGTGTACGGAACTATGTCCGCTCTGCGCCGGATGCGCCCGCGCGACCGCGGCAGCATCGTTCAGATCGGATCCGCTCTTTCGTATCGATCGATCCCCCTCCAGGCCGCCTACTGTGGGGCCAAGCACGCCATCCGAGGGTTCACGGACTCGCTTCGAAGCGAGTTGATCCATGATCGGAGCGCTGTTCGTCTCACAATGATCCAACTGCCGGCCATGAACACCCCGCAGTTCGGTTGGTGCCGAACGCGATTGCCTCGTCAACCCCAGCCGGTCCCTCCGATCTTCCAGCCCGAAGTGGCCGCACGGGCGGTCACGTGGGCGATCCGACACCGTCGCCGCGAGCTGTTCGTCGGTCGATCCACGGTCACGACGATCTGGGCGAACAAGTTCTTCCCCGCGTTCCTTGACCGGTACCTTGCTCGGCACGGGTACGAGAGCCAACAGACCCAGGACCCCGTCGGACCAGATCGGGCCGATAATCTGTTCTTGCCGGTGTCGGGTGATCATGGGGCTCACGGAACATTCGACGCAGGCGCTCGGGGATCCGCAGGACAGCTCTGGGATATCCTTCCAGAGAAATGACGGTCGATACCCACATCGGCCCGGCCGAAGCGTGGTCTTTAGACCGCGACCTCACACCGGCCGAGAACAGGGGCTCGTTACGGTCAGCGCCGACCTGCGACCTCCCGGGGATATCAGCAAAAGAGTAGACCCTACAACGGATCCGCTTCGAGTTCAGCCAGATGGGCCCGTAGTATCGTATCGGCCGTATTGTTATGGCCCATAGTCGAAATCAAGCCTCAGCCGGCTTGGTTTCTAGCCTCCCACGGCGCATCCCCTCGGTTCTAGTGGGTGGGCGATTCGGTCCAGGTCGCTCGCTCGACCGATCAAAGTCATCGGCCGCGCTAGGTGGTCTTTCGTGCTAAAAGGCGAATCAGGCCCGCGCGGGTGGGTAAAGAACCCGCAAGCCCGGTAGAAGGACGTCAAACGTGGCTCCCAATCCACATGGACCCGCTCACAACCGCTCCTCCTAGCCAGGTCCACGGCCCGGTGGACGAGCTGCCGGCCGCTGGCGACTCAAAGTGAAGGGCGGGCACCGCGGGATCTACCGGGTCCTGCACGGTCGACCGGACTTCGAGATGTTCGAAACCCGCGAGCAGGTATACAGCCGCCTTCGTCGGTACCTCGAATCACGACCGTGAGACGAGGGAGGCGTGCCTTGGCCCCATTTTCCACCGGCGAAAAGCCAATACAGGCGGAGGGCTGGCCCGTGATGTCCAAAGCGGGCTCGTAGTATAGCTTGGATATCACGGAGGCCTCCGGAGCCTCAAACCCGGGTTCGAATCCCGGCGGGCCCGTAACATCCGTAACGGTCTGGCCGCGGCCGCCCC
>JBARHO010000166.1:0-4960 GCA_049799275.1 Thermoplasmata archaeon | reverse complement strand
AGGGAATCGGCCACCGGGGAGAACTCGGATCCGATCCCCGATATGGATCTCGGGTACCGGGACCTCGACCTCCATCCCCGCCCGGAGGACCCGGGCCGTGGCGGGGAGCATCTCTCGGAGCTTCCTCAGCGCACCCCCGGCCCGCTGGCGGGTGAGATGTTCGAGGTAGTTCCCGCTCAAGATCAGGGTGACGATCAGAGCGGAGGCATCGAAGTAGTAGTTCGGAGGGAGCCGGCCGGGAAGGACCAGGACCGCGGTACTGTAGCCGAACGCGATGCTGGTCCCCAGGGCGATCAGCACGTCCATGTTCCAGTTACGATTTCGTACGGCATCGAGCGTGCTGCGATAGAACTGCCAGCCGGGGTAGAACTGGACAACCGATGCCAAGAGGAACGCGACCCACGGCCAATCGGGAAAGTGGACCACGTAGGAGAGCACGAGGATCGCGACCGACAGCGGCCAGGCGATTGCGAGCCTGACCCGCAATCGGGCGAGCTCACGATCGGGCTGAGAGAACTCCTGAAGACACCGCGTGGAGCAAAAGAAGTAGGTCCGGTTCTCACGAACGAGCCGGAGCTCCGCCGTGCGCTCGTCAACGACCATCCCACAGATGGGATCGATGGCCATGGTGACGGTCCCCCCAACCAATGCTGGATCAGGGCGGCCGGAGCGGGGACGCGGTCACCGGGTACCTTGGCCGACCTTCATCGTTCGCTCGTGGCCCGCTCCGTCGGCCCTCCTCGATGGCCTCCGCATCGAGGGATGGGACCCGGAGAGCCCCGACCGACGGTCGGAGATTTGCATGGCAGGTTGACCAGCTCACCGATGCGGCTGGTTCTGTTACGGTCGTGGAGGGCTCATCGGGGAGGTCCGGGTCGTGCGCCCTCTTGCCCTACGATCGAGACCTCAGGACCTGTGCGAGCTCGCGTACTTCTGGCGACAAGCGACCGAACAGAAGTAGACCGTCTGCCCTTCGAACGTGCCCTGCGCGGGGGCGCGTTCCGTGTCCACCGTCATCCCGCACACCGGGTCCGTGACCTTCGACATAGGGGTCTCCGAGGCTCGACATCTTGCGACCTACATAGCACGATTGGACCGGCGATGCCCGAGGGGAATGACGCAACGTCCCCACTGCTCGAGGTCAGCCCAAGGTGGGCCGCTCGCACGAACCGGGATCCCGAGAGTGGGGTGGCCTAGGGAGCTCTGGTCAGCGGGCCCTTCGCGTGAATGGGGCGTCGGGCGACGGGACGGTGAAAGGGTTCCCCCCCTCCCGCTCGAAGGGGGGGGGAGATCTGGGCGGGCGTCGGGAGAGAGCCGGTTCAGGAGTTCTTCATCTTGGCGCGGGCGAGATATCCGCTCTTGTCGAGGAAATACATGTAGCCGCTCTCGCGCTGGATCTTTTCAGAACCAACCTTGGCCTTGTGTCCCTCGCGATTGAGCTTGGTCGGCGTTTTCCAGAGATATCCGTCCTTTCCGACGTAGTAAAGATACCCGTTCTCCCTCGAGATCTGTTCGTGCCCAACGCGTTCGGCCATTCTGCTCGACCTCGCCAATGTGCTGGCGAGCTTTCCTATTTGAACCCGTTCTCGGACGTCCCGGCGGGGCAGTTATACGCCTATTCACGCGAGACCGCTCCTCGAACCATAGGAGCACTCGCCGAATGTCGTCGAGCCCAGGCGGGGACTCGTCGTTCCGATCCCGCTCCGTCCTCCCTGGAGAGACCCACCGGTGATCGCGCCGTGGGATCCCACCCTACCTAACGCTGGCCAGGCCCTCTACCGCGCTTGAAGGCGTCCCTTTTCTCGGACTTAGGAGGTATGAGCTTGGCCGCTTGGTCGCAGCACGGGATCTGGTCGGGCGGACCGAAGAGGGAAATGCACGAGCCTTGTTCGGTTCGGGCGGGGATTTGCGAGTCAGGAGAGGGCCTCAAGTAGAGGCTCGGATGAAGGTACGCCGTCGGCCGAGGATCTCCCGAGCGCTGCGGCCACCGTTCCCTTCGGTCCCGGCAGGGACGACCCCGCCCTCTTCTGCGGTGAGTTAGGATGGTCGATCCGGCCCCCGGTCCGGGAATCACGCCGGCCGCTTCTCGGAGGGGGTCTCGTCAGTGGAGCCGCCGATGGCGCAACGCGATCGTTGTGACGGTCGTCCTCGTGGTAGCTGTCTCGGCCATCGGCGCGGCCGCGCTCCAGGGCGCCTTCGGTCCCCTCAGCGCTCACGCCAGTCGCCCGGCGACGCTCTCCTCGGTGACGATATCGCCCACGACAGCGACCCTTGCGTACCGGTCGAACCAGACATTCATCGCCCTACCGAGCAGCAGCGCCGGTTCGAACGCGCCTACCGGAGTCGTCTTCGCTTGGTCGCTCGACCCCCTCAGCGCCGGGACGCTCAACACGACCTCCGGGTCCTCGGTCTCCTTCAGCGCGGGGAACACGACCCTGAACGCGACGCTCTCGGTGAACGCCACCCAAGGGAGCTCGATCCGTTCGTCCACGGCGGACATCGTGATCGAGAGGTCCACCGGGCTTTCGATCTCCTCGTTCTCTGCGGCACCGCTGGTCATCCCGATGGGTGGATCCACGGTCCTCCACGTGCTCGTCACGGGCGCGCAGGGGGTCGTCTCCTACGCGTACTCGGACCTCCCCGCCGGATGCGTCTCCTCGAACACGTCGGCCCTTTCATGTGCCCCGGACTCGGCGGGGTCCTACTTTCCGGGGGTTACGGTCACCGACCTCTCCGGTACCTCGGCGAACGCCACGGCCACGCTCGACGTGAACGCCCCCCTTCCGACCAGTTGCGTTCAGGGGCCGGACACGGTGGATCTTCCGCCCCAGAACGGGGACATGCAGCCCGCGCTCGTCGCGGCATATGATCAGGTCGGGCAGGCGGGCGGGGGCACCATCGACCTCGGTCCCGGGACCTACTATTTCTACGAAACGATCGTCCTCCAGCAGTACAGCAACGTCACGATCGAAGGGGCCGGGATGGGCAAGACGATCCTCTCGCTCCCCCCGGATCCGGTCGGGGTGTTCAAGAATCAGACCGGAACGCCGGTCGGTCTGCGCGGAACGACCAAGGCGAACTTCATCCAGATCCAGGGCCCGGCCCCGATCGATCGGTTCGAGATGTGCGACCTGACGATCGATGCGAGGGCGGTCAATACCTCCGAGGAGTGGTGGGGCTCGCTGATCTTCGATGAGAGCGGGGGCTTCAGACACGTCTACCGGAACGTGGAAGAGCGCAATCTCTTCGGGCCGTCCCCGAACCCGAACGGGCTGCACCTGGTGCGGTCCCCGTGGGGGCCCCCGGCCGTCGGGTACATCATCGATGACCTGGTCGCGACGAACGACACCGTCTCCTACGATGACCTGGGGTACGCCCGAGAGGGAGGAGCGGATTTCCTCGGCGTGGCGGGCCAGATCGGTTGTCGGATCGAGAACCTGTCCGCCATGGGCTATGTCGAATTCGGTCTCGCCCCCTCGCAAGGATGCATCCTCTCGAACTGGTACGTCCACGGTCATCTGCTCGTCGATCCTCCGGTGGGCGGTCCGTGGTCCGGCACGATCTTTGAGAACGACACGTTCGATATCCGCGGGAGCGGAGCGACCGATGCGGCCAGCCTGGTCGTCTACGGGTGGCCGGGCGGTCAGGGCGGGAGCAATTTCACCGGGCTCGAGTTCGTGAACGATACCTTCTACGGACGGGTCCTGCACGCGGCCAACATGGACGATGTCCAGGGCTGCGCCTTCTATGGAGGGCTCGACACCATTCCTTCGATCTTCGAAGGGAGCACGGTGGAGATGACCGCGTCCGATATCTTCCCGCCCATCCTCCTCGGAGGAGCGCCCTACCCGATCACGAACGTCACCGTCGCCGACGACACGTTCGTCTTTACCAACGGGACCGGCAATAACGACCCGTTCCAGATCGGGGTACCCACGGTGTTCTGGACAGGGAGTACCATCGAGATCTCGGGGCGGACCACGGGATTCCTCTTCGAGGCCCCCGGGATCGCGCTCTCGGTGACGAGCTCCATCTCGAACCTGCGGTACGAGTCAATGGGGAACGATTCCCCCGCGCAGATCGACCTGTTCGACCCGGTCCTTTCTCCCGGTTTCCTCGACCTGGGGGCCACCGTGGCGGATCTCGTGGGCATCGCGGACAACCTCGTCCCCGTTTGATCCCAATACCGCTCTCACGACCCTCCAGTTCGACCGACCTTCGTAGGCGGGATGTACATCCTTCATCACAGTGACCCTGCCCGCCTCGAAAGCGGATCTCTTGCAGCGGTGATGCGGCGTTCATGGGGCGCGGCTCGTGACCCGGGCGAGGCCCGACCGCGCATCCCCCCTGGGACCCTCCCAGCGCATTTTCGAGACCGACCGCTCCGTTCCCACGTCAGAGACGACGTTCACGGTAGGGGCAAATCCTTGACCTGAATCACAGGAAGAACATGGTGTGTAATCGCACGCATCGCATCTCTGGCGGATTCATTAAGAGTATTTGTACGAGCGACGGGCTAGGCACCGTAAGATTCGGGGATACCCGATCAAAAGGTGAAAGCACATGGAAAGCGAACGCGCGCAGGAGAAGCCACCCGTGCGCTGGGGACGGAACCGTGCCCTCTCCACGCCAACGGCCGCGGTGATCATGATCATCGTGATCGTTGTCGTTGGGGGGCTCGGATATCTGGGGTTCAATTCGGTCGGAACGAAGACCTCGAACACCCAGAGCTGTACCCCGGCGGCGAGCGTCGGCTGCTCGCCCTATACGAACACGCACGACATGACACTGTTCACCCCGTATGCCTCCGTGCAGGCGGGGAACGCAGTGCCGTTCAGTGCCGGACTACCTTCGGGAGTGACCGCCTCGAGCTATACCTTCAATTTTGGTGATGGAGTGACCCAGACCACCTCCACACCGCAGGTCTCTCACGTCTATACCAATCCAGGAACCTACATCG
>JBARHO010000165.1:0-20531 GCA_049799275.1 Thermoplasmata archaeon | reverse complement strand
TTACTGAGCAGTGCGCCGAGGGCTTACCCCTCTCGACTCGCATGGCTTAAGCGAACTCCAATAGCGGTGCCCGCCGGCAGGATCAACCGGATTTCATTCACACTATTATCCTTGGGTTATGTTCGTTGACGATCGTGACCGATCCACTTCAATCTTACTGGCGGTGTTTTGCTCTTTGTCGGTATGAGCGCTATTTGCGAACTCGTATCTTCATTCCCTGTCGGTCCCGAGAGGTCACTCCCCGTCTCCGGGAAGGGTTTCTCAGGGCCCCACGCCCCTGCGGGCCACTGTGACGCCTCCTGGAAGAGCTCGGATCACGGATCCCCGGCTCGCCGTGGTGGCGTCCCACACGACGCACCTCCGAAGAGGCAGCGCCGGCGGTAGCGCGATGGAGAGTGGGGGGATATTTAACCCGAGCGCTCGCCGCGATGGGCCGGGACCCGCGTCGACCTACGGCGCCCGATGAGACCGCCCCGCACCAGCGGAATTCGGGTCGGGGTCCGCCTCCAGCCGTCGTAGAAGGCCCGGAAGCTCGGTGAGCGAGGTGATCTCGGGCGGGTCCTCGCCGAAGCCGGTGCCGTCCCGATGCAGCCACACCGATCCGAGACCGGCGATCGCGGCCGCCCGGGCGTCGGTGTTCGGGAGGTCGCCGACGTAGAACGCCTCCTCCGGCCGCACCCGGGCCCGCTCGACGGCGAGGCGGAAGATCGCGGGATCGGGCTTCGCGACCCCTTCCGTCCCCGAGGAGATGATCGTCGAGAAGTAGCCCCGGATCCCGACGCCTTCCAGCAGTTCCTCCAGGTGGGAACGGGAACGGGAGTTCGAGACGATCCCGAGGTCCCGGCCCTCCCGCTTCAACGCGGCCAGGCAGCGCCCCGTGTCCGAATAGAGCCGGATCCGGGGAGGGAGCGCTTCGAGCCGCTCCAGGAACCGTTCGCTGACCGCGAGCGGTACCTCCCGCTCGCCCGCGCGGGACAGGATCCGTCGCCACCACTCGGACGGAGAGAGGACCGGATCCACCGGGTCCTCCAATTGACCGTCCCGGAACGCCTGCGCCAGCGTGTCGATGTCGACATCGACGCCGAGGCAATGGGCGGCGTCGGTCCAGGCCGGGAAATCGTGGTTGTCGATGAGCGTCCCGCCGACATCGAGGAAGACCATGCGGAACCTGGGGTCCGATCGGCGCGGGCTCATGACATCGGAGAGTCCCCAGGGGGTTCTTCCCTTTTCAGTAGTGCCCGGAGCGCCCCTTACCGGAGCATGCGTCGCCGGAGCCGTTCGAGGTTCGCCGCGATGATCTTGGGGCTGTTCTCATCGATCCCATTGAGGAGGCCGTACAGCGGAGCGATGCGGAAGTAGAAATCGATCCGCTCCTCGAAATGGGGGCCCCGCGGACCCGTGTAGGCGGCCAGCATCCGTTCGAGCCATCCGGGGTCGTCCGCGAAACCGGCAAAGTCGATCGCCGGGTCCCCGATCCCGGCGGCCCCCCAATCGATGACACCGGTGAGCTCCCGCGTCCCGGGGTCGAGGAGCACGTGCTCGGCGTCGAGGTCCATGTGGACCAAGGTGGGGGGGAACCGGCCGGCGTCCGGGAGGAAGCGATCGAGGCGTTCGGTGACCTCCCGGCGGGTCACGGAGTCGAGCCGTCGGAGCACGTCCTGGCGCGCCCGCTTGGCCAGGGTCTCGTACCGCCGACGCCAATTGGCGGCGGGATCGCGCGCTCCCGGGAGGTCGATCGCCTGGGCGCGGGAGGGGGGGAAGGCGTGGAGCTCGGTCAGGAACTGTCCGAGCGTGGAGGGGAAGCGGAAGCGTTCGGGCTCCTGCACCGGCACCTCATCGAGCGCCGAGCCCGGGATCTTCGGATACCCCGCGAACCGGTGCCGGTACGTCAGATCCCCGTTCCAGACGTACCGGTACTCCGGTATCGCGAGCAGGAACCGGCCGTTCAGCTCCGGGAGCAGGCGGAGCTCCTTCGCGAGCTCGTCCTCCGTGGTCGGCCAGCGAGGGAACCGGAAGATCCACCGGCCGTCGACCTCGAAGACATAGTGGTCCCATCCGCGCTCGACGCGACGAACGTCCCGGACCTCGAGCGCCGGGAAGCAGACCCGCAGGACGTTCTGCGCGACATCGACCTCCATGCTTCGATCTGTTCCTCCCGACCGGGTCCGGTCCTGCGGCGTCGACGGGCTCGCTCGCCCGGGCCTACGCCACGTTCACAGAGAGGATATCGGAATGACGCATGAGGATCGCGCGAGCGATCTTGAGATTCTTACCGGACTTCCCGATGGCCCGGGCCTTCCAGACCGGGTCCACGGTGACCGTCACGTGCCGTCCTTTCCCCTTCGGCTGGAAGTCGACCTTCTTCGGGGTGAACGCGAAGAAGACGTTCTTCACGAGCTCCTCGGCATCGTCGGAGAACTCGATGACCTGGATCTCCTTCTTGAGGAGCCCTTTGAGGCGCTCGATGAGAGCCCCCCCGGGGCCGACCGCCTTGTGGATCTCCCCCGGATAGACGAGGAAGACGAGCTTGTCCTCGGCCTCGAGGCAATCCTTGACCCGAGCGCCGGTGCGCTCCTCGAAGAGCTGGATGTACCGGAGGGTATCGGTGTCGAAGGCGATCTCGGCCATGCGCGCGAAGGAGAGCAGGGGACCCGTGGGGCTTTATGGTTCGCTCGGCGGGGTCATCCCGTCTCGAGCGTGAGGATGGCGGAGGAGCCGGGGTCGAGGACGGCGAGCGCGCTGATCGGGAACGGTTTGCCGCACGCCGCGCCGAGCTCGATCGCGGTCCCCTCGTAATGGTAGATCGGGATCTTGTCGTAGCGTCGCTTCTCGGTGAGCTTCTTCTCGGGACAGCTCTGGGCGACGATGACGAGCTTCGCCTTCTTCCCCTCGGCGCTGTGGAGGGTCTCGGTCAGCCCGATCTTGACGGTCCCGGTCTGGAGGGCGACCTTGAGGGCATGGGCCAGGTCCATGGTCTACGCCTCCGCCTCTTCCTCTTGGACGGGCGTCGCGACCGGCGCGGGGGGCTCCGGGGTCTTCACGAGCTCGGGCGGGGGCGGACGATAGACCAGGTTGACGGCGCCGGTGCCGAGCGTGATCGGTTGGCCCACGATGATGTTCTCGGCGACCCCCTTCAGCTCATCGGCCTCGCCGGTGATGGCGGCGCGCAACAGATGGGCCGCGGTGATCTCGAAGGCGGCGCGCGCGAGCACGCTCGTCTTCTTGCCGGAGATCCCGTGCCGCCCGATCGCACGGATATCGCCCTCGTTGGTCATCACGTCGGAGACGAGCATGAGGTGCCGGATGTCGACGCCCAGTCCCTGCTCGAGCAACGTCCGGTTCGCCTCTTGGACGAGGGCCGCCCGGGCCGCCTCGACGCCGAAGACCTTGTAGATCTCGAAGACCGAGTTGGTCGTGGTCTTCGTGGCGTCCACCCCCGGGATGTCGAGGACCCCCTCGAGGTTCGATCCCTCGGTGTAGATCACGTACTCGTCCTTCTCCTTCTTGATCAGCGCGCGCTTGATCCCCGTGACGCCCTTGATGCGGATGTTCCGGGTCTCCTCGCTCGCCTGCAGGAGCTTCTTGAACGGCATCTCGTCGACGACCTCGTCCTTCTTGGCCCGGGCCGGAGGGGTGGCCGGGGCCTCGGCGAGCCGGATCTCGAACGAGCGCGTCTCGCCCGAGCCGCTCCCGTTGTGGATCGTGAACTGCCGCTCGTCGAGGTTCTCCCGCAGCGACCGCTCGAGGTCGAGACGGCTCACCCCGCGGGCCTGCATGAGGGCGGCCTGGGGGCTCACGACCACGTGGAGCTCTTCGACGACGGTTCCCATCGCGGCCACGTCGGGCACGTTCGTGACCTCGACCTGGAGCGCGATCTTCTGGACCTCGTCGCGGTCCGCCTTCAACTTTCGGTCCACGAAGATCGTCATCATCGGGGTGGAGGGAACGCGCCGCGCATCGACGAGCTCGATCAAACGCGGAAGGCCCAGCGTCACGTTCATCTCTGCGACCCCCGCGTAGTGGAACGTCCTCAGCGTCATCTGCGTCCCGGGCTCCCCGATCGACTGCGCGGCGAGGATCCCGACCGATTCGTGCGCGTCGACCTGCGAGCGCTGGAACCGGGTCGCGATCGCCTCCACGACCTTCGTGAGCTCGTTCGGCGTCATCCTGAGACGGGCGGCCTTCTGGCGCAGCTCGTCGATGAGCATGGGCGGGAGCTCCGTCCCCTGGGCGCGGGCGATCTCCTGGATGCGGTGCGCCACCGGCTCGGAGCGGGTGGCCTTCTTCTCTTCGCTCATGTTCGGGTTCACTCCCCCTGGAAGTCGGGACCTTCTTCGGTCGGCCCGAAGTCCTCGGTCTCCTCCTCTTCGGAGTCCTCTTCGAGCTGGGCCTCGGCCAAGAGGTCCATCTCCTCTTCGCCCACGACCGGGTGGGAACCCGTCTCGACGGCCTCCCCACGCGAGTCGACCGTCGGTTTGACCCGGCGGCCGAGGACCGTGGACAGGATCTCGTCGATCGGAACGGCCTGGCCCTGGAACGAGCGCGTGGGGTCGATCCCGTCCTCCCCGTAGCGGTACTCGATGATCGTGCCGGCCGTGTTGCGGACGGTCCCGTCCTCGGCGACCTTGAGGTCCTCCAGGGCGTTGATGAGACGACGCTGCATGTACCCCGACCGGCTCGTACGGACGGCCGTATCGACGAGCCCCTCGCGTCCGCCCATCGAGTGGAAGAAGTACTCCGTCGGGGACAGGCCGTGCTTGTAGCTCGAGGAGACGAACCCGCGCGCATCAGCGCCCAGGTCCCCGCGGGCGAAGTGCGGGAGCGTCCGGTTGTAGTAGCCCCGCATCAGGCGCTCGCCGCGGACGGACTGCTGACCGACCGCGCCGGCCATCTGCGTCAGGTTGAGCATGGAGCCCCGTGCCCCGGACTTCGCCAGGATGACCGCGGGGTTCTCGAGACCGAGGTAGCGTCCCGCGATCTCACCGGCCGCGTCCCGGGCCTTCCCGAGCTCGCGCCGGACCATGACCTCGAGCGTCTCCTCGAGCGAACGGCCGGCCATCTGCTCGAGCTCGTTCTTCCGGTACTGCTCGACGAGCTCGGTGACCTTCGCGCGCGCCTTGGCGATCGCATCGTCGATCTCCTTCCGGGCGACCGCGGGCACGTCCTCGTCATCGATACCGGTGGAAAGGCCGTTGAGACCGATCGCGGTGATCGCGAGCCGGCTCATCTCGTCCAGGAACTGACGGGCCCGGCCCATGCCGTTGTTCCGGGCGATGGCGTCCAGCACCGCGCCCTTCTCGTACGCGATGGCCTTCTTGTCGATCGTGCCGGCCTTCAGGATGCCGTCCTCGATCACGACGTAGGCGTCGTGCTTGCACGAGGCCGGAGGGCAGTCGCACCGGTTCCAGATGTTGGACCGGAACTCGATGTTGAGGTCCTTCGGGAGCGTGAGCGAGAAGAGCTGCTTACCGGTCCAGAACGGGGTCCCGTCCTTCTCCTGCCCTTCCGGGGGCGGGATCGGATAGGGGAGCTTCGAGAGGAGGTACGCGACCTCGCTCTGCGTGTAGTGCGGGTTCTGGTAGGTGAGGAGGAACGACGCCGTGATGTGATCATGGAGCATCCCGATGATCGGTCCGCCGTACCGGGGGGAGAGGATGTGCTCCTCCACCTTCATGAGCACCTTGGCCTCGGCGCGGGCCTCCTGGCTCTGCAGGACGTGGAGGTTCATCTCGTCGCCATCGAAGTCCGCGTTGTACGGCGGACAGTCGCAGAGGTTGAACCGGAAGGTCTTGTGCGGGAGCAGCCGGACGAAGTGCGCCATCATGCTCATCCGGTGGAGCGACGGCTGCCGGTTGAAGAGCACGATATCGCCGTCCAGGAGCTGGCGTTCGACGACGCAGCCCGGCGCGACGAGCTCGGCGCAGGCCTCGGCGTTCTTGTCCATCACCTTGATCCGCTGCCCGTCCTCGCGGATGAGGTAGTTCACGCCGCAGAGGATGGCACCGGTCGGCGAGTTGGCCGGGTTGGGGCCGCGGCGGACGAGATCCTTCGCGATGGCCTGGTTGTGGGCGGTCACCTCGAGCGGGACCGTGAGCGCCCGGGCGATCTCGACCGGGATGCCGACCTCGTTGATCGAGAGCAGCGGGTCCGGGGAGATGACCGTACGCGCGGAGAAGTTGACGCGCTTACCGGAGAGGTTCGAGCGGAACCGGCCGTCCTTCCCCTTGAGACGCTGCGCGAGGGTCTTGAGAGGACGTCCCGACCGATGCCGGGCCGGCGGGATCCCGCTCGTCTGGTTGTCGAAGTAGGTCGTGACGTGGTACTGGAGCAGCTCCCACAGGTCCTCGACGACCAGTTGGGGGGCGCCCATGTCGCGGTTCTCGCGGAGCCGCTGGTTGATCCGCAGGACATCGACGAGCTTGTGGGTGAGATCGTCCTCGCTCCGCTCCCCGCTCTCGAGCGTGATAGATGGGCGCACCTGCACCGGCGGCACCGGGAGGACGGTCAGGACCATCCATTCGGGCCGGCCGAACTTGGGGTTGAGGCCGAGGGCCCGTACATCCTCGTCGGGGACCCGCTCGAGCCGCGCGCGGACCTCCTTCGGGGTGATCTTGTGGCCGTTCTCGCGGAAGGTGGTGGGCTTGTCCAGGATGATCCGTTGCTGGACCTCGTGGCAGTGCGGACAGACCCGCTCCTCCTTGGTCTCGCGCGAGCGCAGCCGGGTGGGCGCCTCGTCGCTGTCGGAGGCGGGCTCGCCGCGGGCGATCGGAGCGTCGGGCAGGATGCGGCCGCAGGCGCGGCAGGTGCTCTGCAATAGACGCTTGATCTCCTTCGCATAGCCCACGTGCACGACCGGCATCGCGAGCTCGATGATGCCGAAGTGGCCCGGGCATTCGTTGACCCGGCCGCCGCACGTCCGGCACCGGAGGTTCGGCTCGATGACCCCCAGGTGGAGGTCCATCAACCCCATCTCGATCGGGTACCCGTCGTCGTCGTAGGTGTCCGCCGTGATGATCTTGACCCCGCTCATCCGCCGGATCTCGTCCGGGGAGAGGAAAGCGAACTGAAGGCTCTTGATCCGCTTCGATAGTCCTTGTGCCATGTTCGTGGACCTCCTTACCGCATCTCCTCAAGTTGCAACCGCATGATGACACCCAAACTGATCAGCTCCTCCAGGAGGAGCTTGAACGAGTAGCTCATCTCGACCGGATAGATCGAGGACGTGTTCCCGCAGCTCGGACAGCGTAACGAGCCCGCGCGCGTATCGGGGATCGCGATGTGCCCGCACTCCGCGTTGCCGCAGACGTACTGGATCGTCCCGTCGGACTCGTCCAATAGCCGGTCCTTGATGACCATCGCGACGCCGTGACCGATGAGCGTGTCGCGCTCCATCTCGCCGAACCGCAGACCGCCTTGGCGCGACCGACCCTCGGTCGGTTGCCGGGTCAGGATCTGGACCGGGCCGCGGGAACGCATGTGCATCTTCCCGGCGACCATGTGGTGGAGCTTCTGGTAGTAGATGACGCCCGTGAAGATCTCGGCCTCGAGGCGACGACCGGTGAGCCCGTCGTAGAGCGTCTCCCGACCGGATGGGTGGAAGCCGAGGCCCTTCAGGCTCTCGCGGAGGGCCTCCTCACGCTCGCCAGAGAAGGCGGTCCCGTCGATGGTGCGTCCTTCGAGCGCCCCCACCTTGCCGCCCAGCATCTCCAGGACGTGCGCGACCGTCATGCGCGACGGGATGGCGTGCGGGTTGATCAGCAGGTCCGGCGTGACGCCGTCCCGGGTATAGGGGAGGTTCTCCTGCGGGACGATCAGCCCGATGACCCCCTTCTGGCCGTGCCGGGAGGCGAACTTGTCCCCGAGCTCGGGGACCCGCTGGTTGCGGACCTTGACCTTGACCAGCTTCGAGATGTTCTCGCCCTCGGTCAGGATGACATTGTCGACCCAGCCGGATTCCCCGTACCGAACGGTGACCGAGGTCTCCCGACGCTTCTGCGGCGTCAAGAGGTCGGTCTTCTCCTCGAGGAACCGCGGAGGCGAGGTCTTGCCGATGAGCACGTCGCCCTCGGTGACCTCGAGCTCGGGATAGATGAGGCCATCCTCGCCCAGGTTCCGGTAGGCCGTGTCCACACGGGCCCCGGCAACGTCGGGGCGCGGGATCTCGAAGCGGTCCTCCTGACCGCCCGGATACTTGCGTTCCTCCCCCCGGTAGGTCCGGAAGAACGACGAACGCCCGAGGCCGCGATCGATCGCGGCCCGGGAGAACACGAGCGCGTCCTGCATGTTGTACCCCTCGTACGAGAGCACCGCCACGACGAAGTTCTGGCCGGCGGGCCGCTCGGTGAAGTGCACGTAGCGCATCGTCTGCGTCTGCAAGAGCGGTGCCTGAGGGTAATGGAGGAGGTGGCCCCGGGTGTCGGGACGCCGTCGATAGTTGACGGACTCGACGCCGAGCGCCTGCTTCGCCATCGCGGAACCCATCGTGTTCCGCGGCGTGGAGTTGTGCTCGGGATAGGGGATGAGGCCCGTGCAGACCCCGAGCATGAGGTTGGAATCGATCTCGAGGTGGGAGTGGGGGCCGGCGAGGAGGCTCTCCGTCGGGAACTCGGTCCGGCAGTGGCCGCATTCGACCATCGCCTTCTCGGACCGCTCGCCGGCGGACATCCAGCGGATGTCGCTCCGGGAGAGGGCCCGCTCGCACTTGGGGCAGCGCTCGGGCATGACGAACGCATCGACCGCGATGAGCGCGTCCTCCTCCTCCTCGGCGTCGAGCCACTCGACCTTGCCCTGACGGATCAGGTCGGAGAACGCGAGGGTCCCGCGGTTGAGCTCGTCCAGATCGGACCGGTTCACCTTGGGGACACCGTTGCGGACGACGATGAGGGGCCGCCGGAGGCGCCCCGAGTCGCAGTGGACGATGACCTCGTTCATCTCCTCGTCGTACCGCACGTTGATCTCGTACGTCTTGTCGCCCAACGTGGGAGAGAGCGTGCCGGAACGGCGGCGCTCCCGGATCTCCTTGACGAGCTCGAGGGGTTGCGAGTGGAGTCCGATCAGGTTCCCGTTCACGTAGACCCGGGCGGCGCGTCGTCCCTTCGGGCTCGAGCTGTCCTGGAAGACCTCGGGCCCGATCTCGCGGGTGTTGAGATCGCGCAGGATGAGCGTGACCTCCTCTTCGTCGGCCCCTTCCGAGACGTCGACGCAGAGGGCGTAGTTCTTGACGAGCCCGCAGTTCTGGCCCTCCGGGGTCTCGTTCGGACAGAGCCGTCCCCATTGGGTCGGGTGCAGGTCGCGCGCCTCGAAGTGGGGTTGCGTCCGCGTGAGCGGGCTCGTGACCCGTCGGAGGTGCGAGATGGTCGACATGTGGCTCGTCCGGTCGAGCACCTGGCTCACCCCGGCGCGGCCACCGACCCAGTTGCCCGTCGCGAGGGCGTGCACGAGGCGCTGCGTCAGGAGATCGGGACGGATCGCGCTCGCGATCCGGAGGTCCTTCTTCCGGGCGAACGACCGCTCGAGCTGGTACTTGAGGTCCTTCAGGAGGAGGGAGAACGCGACGCGGAAGAGGTCCTCCATGAGGTCCCCGGCGAGCTTCAGCCGCTTGTTCGCGTAGTGGTCCTTGTCGTCCTCGCCCCGGACCGTGAGGTTGAGCTCGAGGACCGTACGCGCCATGCGCGCGAGGTAGAGGGCCTTCTTGAGACGGTCCGCCTTCGTGTCCCCGAGATGGGGCAGCAGCGAGCGGTCGAGGATGCCGTCCACCTTGCGCTGTCGGTACTCCTTGGCCTGCCCGGTCGCGAACTTCTTCTCGAGGAAGAGGAGCGCGTCCTCGGTCGTGAGGATCCCCTCAGGGGGGTAGAGCTTCTTGGAGATGCACTCCTCCAGGTTGACGTTGAGCAGATGCTTCATCGTCTGGACGAACGGCTCGTCGATCGGGAGGAGCTCGCCCAGGACGGCCTGGAAGATCTCTTCGTCGTTCTTCATCCCGAGGGATTTCATCAGGATGACGAGCGGGATCTGCCCCGAGGCCGTGGGTACCGAGACCTGGAGGATCCCGTCCTTCTTCTTCTCGACGACCGTGAGGGAACGATAGCCTCCCCGCTGGCTGAACACCTTGGCGCTCTCGATCGGTGTCCCGTAGCGTTCGTTGAACTCCGCGAAGATGCGGTTGGGTGCGAGGTCCTCCAGGCTGATGATGACCCGCTCCGTGCCCCCGATGATGCAGTACCCGCCGGGATCCAGCGGGTCCTCGCCGTACTCGACGAGCTTGGCCCGGTACTCTTCGTCGGAGAGCGGGAAGCCGGAGTCGCGCTCGATGTTCGCGCGGTGCAGGTTGCAAGGACGGCTCTTGACCATGATGGGTAGATCGCCGATGTGGACCTGCTCGGAGGCCCGCTCGACGCCGTTCTCGACCACGGTGACGTTGAGGTAGATCGGGGCCTGGTACGTCAGGTTCCGGAGCCGCGCCTCCATGGGCGTGAGGGTCGGCTTGGAGCCGACCGGCTCCTTGACGAAGGGCTGGCCGACGAAGATCGTGGGCTCGGAGGACGGGATCACGGTGCCGAGCCGCGGGTCCCGGCGACGGCCGACGCGGACGTAGATCGAGCTCTTCGTCTTCTGTACGTCGAGCCGGATGATGCCGCGCTCGGTCGAGTCCTCGCTGACCCGGGCCTCATCGACGATGCGTTGCATCCGCGAGTTCGGGTTGTCGTTGGTCGGGAGGAAGTCGTTGAAGCTCGCGAGGTGATGATTGACGATCGAACGCTCCCGGAAGAAGGAATCCACTATCTCTCGCACGTTCGCTCACTCCCCCACATTGTTGATGATGACCCGGAACGCGATGGCCTCGCCGGCGGTCGCGGACGGTCGACGGACCCGGACCAGTCGGCCCGCCAGCGGCTCGTGGGCCTCGCGCGCCTTGACGTAGTTCTGGTCGGTCTTGAGACCGGGATCGGCCACGAGGATCTTGGGGAGACGCTCCAAGCTCGTGCCCAGTTCCTCGAGCACCTTCTGGCCCTCCGACTCGCTCAGGAGCTCGTGCGGAGGCACCAGGTGGTGGGCGGTGAACGGCCGGGGAGGGGGCGGTGGTTGCGCCGAGGCGGTCTTCGAGGTCTTGCGACTTCGGGTGCG
The DNA here is from genome assembly GCA_049799275.1 of Thermoplasmata archaeon. Classification (GTDB taxonomy): domain Archaea; phylum Thermoplasmatota; class Thermoplasmata; order Lutacidiplasmatales; family UBA184; genus Lutacidiplasma. Next base: position 9,407 of record JBARHO010000165.1, on the reverse strand, counting down.
AGGTGAGGGCATCTTTGTTACTCCGTGGAAATGGAACGGGCCCGGGGGGATATCCGGAGAGGCTCCCCGGCCGTTCGGGAGCCTCCCGTTCGAACCCCCGACGACCTGGTTAAAAGCCAGATGCTCTGTGTAGGGCCGGCGGAGCGACCGTCCGACCTACCTAGCTGAGCTACGGGCCCGCACCCGCTCCGGTATCGGAGGACCCGAGGAGGATATTTCAGGGTTTGCCTCGCGGGGTTCACTGAAAGCTCTCCAGATTGGAAATGAGCGACCAGATGGCCGTGCGGCCGTGCGTCGGAAGGTTCGGATCGTTCGCCAGATCATCGAGCACGTAGACCGCGCTCGCGACTCGGACGTCGAGGGCGACCTGGACCTTCGTGAGCTCCTCCCGGGCCGACTGCGCGCCGCGACGGATGTTCCGGGGAACGGAACCATCCTCGGCGAGCTGGGCGAGCGAGTCCATGATGCGGGCGAGGGCCAGCCCCTTCTCGGAGGGTGCGGCGACAGGCGCATCGAGGCCGGTGCCGCCGTTCTCGCTGATCACGTCGGAGGGATGGGACGTCATTGGTGGTGCGCCTCCCCCGCCTCCTTGTAGGCGGTCACGACGAGGAGCGTCTTCGTCTCCCGGATCCCCTTGACACCGGGAAGCTGGTGCAGCACGAACTCCTTGAGCTCCTCATAGTGCGGGAACCGTACCTTGAGGAAGATGTCGGTGTCGCCGGTGACCAGGAAGACGTCCTCGACCTCCTGGAACTTGCTCACCTCGGTGGCGACCCCATCCGCCTCCGCGGTCTCGACCTTGAGGGCGATCAACGCCACGACGTGCTCGTCCCCCCAGACGCGGGTGAAGGCGCTTTCGACCGTGCGACTGACCGGGGCCTTTCCGACCGTAGGTTTTTCCATGTTACCCTCCTTCGGTGACGTACATCATTCCACTCGCAGATCGCGACCGTGCCGACCGTTCGACGACGGGCTCAGCTCGCGGGAGCGGACTCGAACTCCTCTTGGAGATCGTTCACTACTTGGTCGATGACGGCGTCGGCGGTCGGCGCACGATATTCGCGGACGCCACCCGCCTCGCTGGAGACCCGAGCCACGAGCTCGGAGGCCCCGCGTAGGATCTCTACACTGCAAATGAGTTCTTCCATCGATAGCCCCGCCCCAGCGCCAACGATTCCGAGAAATGGCCTCTATATATCGTTATGTGAGCGAGTTCTGCCGTTTTTTCGGGATGCTCACTGCGGGCGAGAATCGAGCACGACGGACGAACCTGAGCGTAAATAGTCGGGATCGATCGGCGGCCCGTGGACCCTGCTCCCCGTCCCGACCCCGGCACGGTGACCATCGAGGTGCGCGTCGAGCTCAAGGACGGGATCGCGGACGCGGAGGCCGAGAACATCCAGAAATCCCTCACCCTCCTCGGGATCCCCGAGGTCCTCCACGTCTCGACCGCCCGGCTCTACGTCCTCCAGTTCTCGGGATCGGACTCCGGGCGTGCTGAGGAACTGGCCCGACGAGCAGTGGATCGTCTGCTCGCGAACCCGGTCATCCATCGTGTGTCGATGACGACCCTCTCGCGGTGAACGGACGATGGGGGCGGCCGGGGATGTGCCCGCCTGGTCCCCGCTCGTGGCGACCGTCCCGCTCCACGCTCGACCGCTGCGCGAACTGATCCGGGACCCCACGCTGACCCACTATGGGTTCAGCCCGGTCGAGATCGGAAGCATCCGCACCTATTTCGCGCGGGAGGGACGGGACCCGACGGACGTCGAGCTCGCGGCGCTCGCGCAGAGCTGGAGCGAGCACTGCAGTTACAAGACCTCGCGGCCCCTCCTGAAGGCCGCGTTCCGGTCCCTCCAATCCCATCCGAGAGTGCTCGGGACCGGCGATGCGGGCGTGCTCCGCTTCGGACCGGGGTACGCGTACGCGCTCCGCATCGAATCGCACAACCATCCCTCCGCGGTGGAGCCGTACGGCGGCGCGGCGACCGGCATCGGGGGGATCCTGCGGGACGTTCTCGCGGTCGGCGGCCGTCCGATCGCGCTCGCCGACCCGCTCTTCTTCGGCCCCCTCGACGTCACGAGCGATGCGGTCCCGGGCGGGATCCACTCCCCTCGCTACATCGCCTCCGGGGTGATCAGCGGGATCCGCGACTACGGCAACCGCGTCGGGGTCCCGACCGTTTCGGGCGGCCTGTCGTTCGACCCGGCGTACCTCGTGAACCCGCTCGTGAACGTAGGATGCGTCGGATTCCTCCCTCGAGCCCGCCTGATGCCGAACCGGGCCCGCGCCGCGGGGGACCGGATCGTGCTCGTGGGAGGTCTGACGGGTCGGGACGGCCTCGGGGGGGTCGCGTTCGCGTCCCAGGAGCTGACCGAGCGGAGCAGCGATGAATCGCGCGGCGCGGTGCAGCTCGGTAACCCGATCATGAAGGAGCCACTCATACGGGCCTGTCTCGAGGCGTACGATCGTCGGTTGGTCCGAGGGGTGAAGGACCTCGGCGGGGGCGGGCTCGCCGCCGCGGTCGGCGAGCTCGTGAATGCCGGAGGGTTCGGACTCGAGGTCGATCTGGAGAAGGTCCCCGTACGGGAGCCCGAACTTCGGCCCTGGGAGATCTGGATCTCGGAGTCCCAGGAGCGGATGGCCCTCACCGTCCGACCGAGGGATCTCTCGACGGTGCTCGCGATCTTCGAGCGGCGGGACGTGCCGGCGACCGACATCGGGGCGGTCACGCGGGGTCACGTCGAGCAGGTGGACCACGGTGGTCTGCCGGCCGCCCGCCTCTCCCTGCCGTTCCGGGTCGAACCCAGGCCGCTCCATCGGCCTCGCCGGGCCCGAGCGCCTTCCCGTCAGCGAGCCCCCGCCCTCCCGCAGGATCGGTTGGACCGGCTCGTCGAGGAACTGGTACTGGCCCCGGACAACCTCAGTCGCGAGTCGGTCATCCGCGTGTACGATCACGAGGTCCAAGGACATACGGTCGTGAAGTCCCTCCACGGGCGCGTGGGCTCGCCCACCCATGGCGACGCGGCCGTGCTGAGACCGAGGCCGGACTCCTGGCTCGGCCTTGCGGTCACGGTCGCGAGCCAGCCGTGGGCCTGTCGGGAGGACCCCCGCGGCGGCGCGATCTCCGTGGTGGAAGAAGCGGCGCGCAACCTGTACGCCGTGGGCGCGCGGCCCGACGCCATCACCGATTGCCTCAACTTCGGCAATCCCGAGGACCCGAGGGTCCTGGGCGACTTCGATCAGGCGGTCCGAGGGCTCGCGCTCGGAGCGAAGGCCCTCGGGTTTGCGGTACCTTCAGGGAACGTGAGCTTCTACAACGGGGGGCTCGGTCACGCGATCATGCCGACCCCCGTGCTGATGGCGACCGGGATCGTGAACGACGTTCGTCAGGCGACCACGGCCGATCTCAAGACCGCGGGCGACCCGCTCTACCTGATCGGAGCGACCCGGGCCGAGCTCGGCGGGTCGCTGTGGGCCCGGCTTCACGGGGTGCGCGGCATATCGATCCCGCCCACCGACCCCTCCCGTCTGCGCACGCTCGGTGAGCGTCTTCTGACCGCCGGTCGTCGAGGGCTCGTGCGATCGGTCCACGACGTCTCGGATGGGGGCCTCGCCTCGACGCTCTGCGAGATGGCGTTCGGAGGAGGGCTGGGATTCTCCGTTGATCTCGCTCGCACCGGAGCCTCCGATCCCGCGACCGCGCTCGCGGTCGAGGGGGTGTCCCGATGGATCGTGGAGGTGGACGCCGCACACGCCTCGGCGTTCGATCGACTGTTCCGGGGACTTCGCGCGGTCCACTTCGGGAGCGTCACAGGGGGCCCGGCCCAGCTCCGGTGGAACGATCGCCTGGTCGGAGAACCCGCGCTCGCTACCTTGTACCCCAGATGGCGCGCTGGCCTCGGCCTCTAGGGACCCGGTCGATGACGGTCACGGCATTGGTCTCGGGCGGAAAGGACTCGATCTATTCCGCTTACCTGGCGGAGACCCAGGGTTGGCCCGTCGATGAGCTCGTCACCCTCCGCCCGGCCGATCCCCAATCGCTTCTCTTCCACACGCCCAACCTCCATCTGGTGGCCCTCCAGGCCGGGTCCTGGGGGAAGGGGCACCGCTCGGTCGTCGTCGGCGGCTATGGGGAGGAGGCCGAGACGATCGGTCTTACCACGGCCCTCCGCGGCTCGAGCGGGCCGGTCGTCGCCGGGGCCATCGGGTCATCGTTCCAGTGGGCGCGGTTGAACCGCGTCTGCTTCGAGCTGGGACGACCGCTCTATACCCCCTTATGGGGCAAGGACCCGATCCGCGTGGTCCGGGAGGAGGTCGCGGCCGGGCTCGACATCCGCTTCGTCCATCTCTCGGCGGAGGGCCTCCCGGCCGATCTGATCGGCCAAGCGCTCGATGCCGGCATGATCGCTCGGCTCGAGGCCATCGATCGCGCGGGTCCGGGGGTCCACTTGGCGGGAGAGGGTGGAGAGTACGAGACCTTGGTCCTCGATGCCCCGTTCTTCGCGCAGCGTCTCGAGCTCGAGGAGACCGAGGTCGTCCGAGAGCGCGACGTGACCCGGCTCATCGTTCGAAAGGCCCGGCTCGTACGGAAGGCGGTCCATTGAATCCTGATCCCCGAGATCGCCCGCGGCGCGATCGACCTCCCGTCCCCAAGCAAACGATTTAGAACGGGACCCCGCTGCGGCGCGAGTACCGATGGTCAAGCCGAGCTCGAGCGCGGTCCGATCGGCCGTGCGCGCGTTGGGGGATCGCCGTGCCGAGCCGGATCCCGACTGGGTCTCGGGCCTGACCGGGCAGCCGGTCGCGCTCGTCCAGCGGCTCCTGAACGAGGTCGGTCAGCTGAAGGGGATCGAGGCCCAGATCCACCAGACCCTCCTCGCGGGGGGACGGAGCAACTACGCGCAGTTCCGGGCGCCGTTCGAGCTCTACGCGCTCGTGCGGCTGCTCCGGCCAGCCCATGTGGTCGAGACCGGGGTATCGTCCGGCATCTCGTCGGCCCATGTTCTGCTGGCGCTGGAGCGGAACGGCCATGGGACGCTCCACTCCATCGATCTGCCCCTCGTTCAGAAGGGCCCCCGGCTCCGGGCCAACGATTCTCCGGTCTCCCTCCCACCGGGGCGCAGCAGTGGATGGGCGGTCCCTCCGTCCATCGCCTCGGGATGGGACCTTCGGATCGGCGAGAGCCAAACGCAGCTCCCCGCGTTGATCGATGAGCTCTCGTCCGTTGGACTGTTCCTTCACGATAGTCTGCACACCCCGAAACACCTCACGTTCGAGCTCGAGACGGTCCGACCCAAACTGACGACCGGGAGCGTGGTCCTTGCGGACAACACGAAATGGACCGGACGATCGTTCGAGCGTTTCGCCGCGGAGCTAGGAGTACCGGTCATCCGGAGAAAACGGGTCTCGGACCTGGTGGGCACGCGGATACCGGTGCGCCCCGGCTTGCCCGACCCGCGCGACCAATAGCCCTGTCCGCCCTCGCTCCGAGGGCGCCCGAGGAACGCACCGTCGCCTCAGACCGCTCGATACGACCCCGACGGGGGAACGAACGCCCCTCAGCGACCGAGAGTCGGCCTACGCAGCTTTATTTCGATCCCGGGGTATGGTCCCACCGAGAATGGCGGCGAGCAAGGACGCCTCAACCGCCCCGGGCCTCTCCCCGAACCGGAGGTCACGAAAGCGGATCTCGGCCGTTCGCGAGCAACGCGAACGCTGGGAGAACGAGGTCCTCCGTCCCGCGCTCGAAAGGACACCGGAGCGCAAGGATCGGTTCACGACGCTGGGCGGCATCCCCGTTGACCGGCTCTACGATCCCGTGAACGCGGAGCCGTCGTTCGACCGGATCGGATACCCCGGACAGTTCCCGTTCACCCGCGGCATCCACCCGACCATGTACCGGGGCCGTCACTGGTCCATGCGGATGTTCTCCGGGTTCGGGACGCCGGAGGACACCAACGCCCGGTTCCGGTACCTGCTGCATCACGGAGAGTCCGGCCTCTCGATCGCGTTCGATGATCCGACGCTCTACGGGATCGACGCGGACGACCCGGAATCCCTCGGCGAGGTCGGCAAGTGCGGCGTGAACGTTTCGTCGCTCGAGGACATGCGCCGGCTCTTCCGGCGCATCCCGATGGGCAAGGTCACCACCAGCATGACCATCAACGCCCCGGCGAACATCATCTGGGGGATGTACATCCTTACGGCCGAGGGGCAGGGCCTTTCGCCCGACAAACTGGGCGGAACGACCCAGAACGACATCCTCAAGGAGTACACGGCGCAGAAGGAGTTCCTCTACCCGCCCCGTCCGGCGCTCCGCCTCGTCATCGATACGATCGAGTACGCCACGCGATCGATGCCGAACTGGAACCCGGTCTCGGTCTCCGGATACCATATCCGGGAGGCCGGCTCGACCGCCGTCCAAGAGCTCGCCTTCACCCTCGCGGACGGGATGGCCTACGTCGAGGAGACGATCAAGCGCGGGATCCCGGTGGACGACTTCGCCCCCCGGCTCTCCTTCTTCTTCAATTCCCACAACGATTTCTTCGAGGAGATCGCGAAGTTCCGGGCCGCGCGTCGGCTCTGGGCGGGGATCATGCGCGATCGGTTCGGTGCGAAGAAGGAGCGGTCGCAGTGGATGCGGTTCCACACGCAGACCGCGGGATGCTCGTGCACCGCGCAGCAACCCGAGCTGAACATCGTCCGGACGACGACGCAGGCCCTGGCCGCGGTGCTCGGGGGCACCCAGTCCCTTCACACCAATTCCTACGACGAGGCCCTTCAGCTGCCCACCGAGGACGCCGTCCGGATCGCCCTTCGCACCCAGCAGATCCTGGCCCAGGAGTCCGGGGTGGCGGCCACGATCGATCCCTTCGGAGGGAGCTACTTCGTGGAATGGCTCACGGACCGGATGGAGGAGGAGGCCAGGAAGTACTTCGACCGGATCGACGAACTGGGCGGGGTGGTACCCGCGATCGAAGGGGGCTTCTTCCAACGCGAGATCCAAGAGGCCTCCTTCCGATACCAGCGCGCCGTCGACGCCGGGACGGAACGCATCGTGGGGGTGAACGCCTACACGAACGACGCGCCCGTACGGGTCCCGCGTCTCCGGATCGCGGAGTCCGCTCGGCGCTCCCAGACGGCACGCTTGAAGCGACTGCGCGCCCGACGGGATCCGAAACGCCACGCCGAGGCCCTCCGTCGATTGCAGGCCGTGGCCCGGACCGAGGACGAGAACACCATGCCGGCCGTGCTCGATTGTTTGCGAGCTCAGGCGACCCTCGGCGAGATCGTCCGCTCGCTCCAGGAGGTCTTCGGGACCTTCCGAGAGCGGTCGATGTACTGACCTTGGGCCCCTCCCGCCCCCCTCGTGAGGGTTATCAACCTGTGGTCCCCCTCCGGCCTTGAGCGCGTTCGTTCGATGCGGTCCTACGAGGAGACCCTCGGCCACCTCTTCCAGCTTCGCCGGTTCGGGGCGAGGCCGGGACTCGAGGTGATCCAGACCCTCCTGGCAGAGCTCGGCGACCCTCAGACCCGTTTTCCCTCGGTCCACGTCGCGGGGAGCAAGGGCAAGGGATCGGTCGCCGCCATGACGGCCCGCATCTTGGGCCACACCGGTCGTCGCACGGCGCTCTTCACCTCGCCGCATCTGCAGAGCTACCGCGAGCGCATGCGGATCGATGGGAAGCTCATCTCCCGGGACGAGGTCGTCTCGGGGATCGACCGCATCGCGGGCCTTACCCAGGAACTCCTGAAGGGAGGGCGATTACCGCAACCCCCGACGTTCTTCGAGGTCACGACCGCGCTCGCGTTCGATTGGTTCGCCCACGAGAACGTCCATCAGGCCGTCATCGAGGTCGGTCTGGGCGGCCGGCTCGATTCCACGAACGTCCTGCCGGCCCCGGTCGGCGTGATCACGTCCATCGAGTACGAGCACACCGAGATCCTGGGCCCCACCTTGACGGACATCGCGCGCGAGAAGGCCGGGATCCTGCATCCCGGTCTCGTCGCGGTGGTCGGTGATGTGCCCGCTGAGGCGATGGACGAGATCGCACGGACGGCACGCTCGCGGGGCGTCGGTCTCTGGAGGTCCGGGACGGAGATCCGGATCGAGGCCCGGGAGCTCTTCGAGGGCGGGCAACGGATCTCGGTACGGACCCCGGCCCGGAAGATCGCCGACGTCGAGATCCCGCTCTCGGGCACGTTCCAGGCGACCAACGCGGCCCTCGCGATCGCCGCCAGCGATCGGTTCGCCGCCGCGCAGCAGTTCGCCCTCTCCGAGGCCGATATCCGGGAAGGGTTGCGCTCGGTGGTCTGGCGCGGCCGGCTCGAGCGGGTGAGCGAGGGTCCGGACGTCTTCCTCGACGTCGCACACACGGAGGAGAGCGCTCGGGCGGTCGCCCGGAGCTTGGCCGAGATCTATCCGTTCACCGATCCGAAGGACAATGTCCTCGTCTTCGGCGTCCTCAAGGAGAAACGGGTCGACGCCATCCTGGACGCACTGAGCCCGCTCGCCGAGACGATCGTGCTGGTCCCGGTCCGGTCGGACCGGGGCGTCCCGATCACCGATCTTCGCCGGAGCGCGGTCGGGCGTTTCAAGCGCGTCGTGCTCGCCGATTCCGTCGCGAGCGGGCTCTCGCTCGCCCGGGCCGGCGTGGATCGTGAAGGGATGGTCCTCGTGACCGGGAGCGATTACCTCGCCGGCGAGGTCCTCGACCTGCTCGCCGGGGCCAAAGAGATGGAGCCCGACCTTTCGGACCCCGTCGTGGTCCCCGCGCTCAAGATCCCGACGTCCTCCCATGCGACGGATCGCGGGGCGCCTCGGTGAGGACGGCCCCGGGCTTCGGCTGGGAAACGGTCCTCGATCGTCTCTCTCGGTTCTACGGCCGGGGCGATTGGAGGGTGCCGTACCTCCGTGAGCACGCCGAGGACCCGTTCCAGGTCCTGATCGGAACGATCCTTTCCCAGCGCACGCGGGACGCGAACACGAGCGTGGCATCGGTCCGATTGTTCGCCCGTTTCCCCGATGCGCCGAGCCTGGCGAGCGCCCCCCTCGAAGAGATCGAACGGCTCGTCCGCAATACCGGGTACTATCGAACGAAGGCCCGGCACATCCGCCGGACCGCCCAGGAGATCCTCGATCGGTTCGGGGGGTCCGTACCGGACGACATGGCCCAGCTCCTGACCCTCCCCGGGGTGGGCCCGAAGACCGCGAACTGCGTGATCGTGTTCGGGTTCGGTCGGTCCGCGGTACCTGTGGACACCCACGTGCATCGGATCGCCAATCGACTGGGGGTCGTTCACACCAAGACCCCGGAGCAGACCGAGATCGCCTTACGAAAGGTGGTCCCGGAGCAATACTGGATCCCGCTGAACCCGCTCTTGGTCCAGCACGGACAGAACCT
>JBARHO010000164.1:0-9832 GCA_049799275.1 Thermoplasmata archaeon | reverse complement strand
GGGCCGGGAACGGGAACGATCCCGGCCCTCGCGCATCCGCCCCCCAAGCGGAACGCCCGTCCCGCGGCGGCGGTCCGGGCCCCGAAGCACGCAGGAGGCACCCATGCCCACCGCCGAGCCGGCTAAGGGCGAGACGTTCACGCGCGCGATCGATTACATCGGTCACCGCGTCACCGACAGCCTTTCCCATATCCCGTCGGCCACCATCAGCCGGGCCGTCGGGATCCTGCTCAAGGCGCGCGCGACCTTCGTCTACGGGGCCGGGCGCTCGGGGATCATCGGCCGGGCCTTCGCCATGCGGCTCGTGCAGACCGGGGTCACGGCGTACGTGATCGGCGAGAGCGTCACGCCGATCGTGCAACGGGGCGATGCGGTCTTCATCATCTCGGCCCGAGGGGAGAGCTACTCCAGCATCCAGACGGCGAACATCGTCCGCCGCGAAGGGACCGAGCTGATCGTGGTCACGGCCCGGACGACCTCGAAGTTGGCCCATGCCGCGACGCTGCTCATCGCGGTCGATCTCCCCGAAGATTCCGAGCGACCGCATTATGCCCCGCTGGGCACGCTCTTCGAGGCCGCGAGCCTTCAGCTCACGGACGGCCTGATCGCCGAGCTCATGCTCGCCCGCAAGGAGACCGAGGAATCCATGCGGCGCCGGCACGCGATCATGGTCTGAGCCGGCCCGCCGGGCGAACGCTTAAGCCGTTCGTGGAATGCGCGGGAACGTGCCGACGCGAGGGGAAGATCCCGTGGGGACGTTGGTCCCGGTACCGACCCGGTTCTTCGTGACGAGCGGGAAGGGGATCAACAAGGTGAGCGAGCTCAACGCGTTCGATCTCGCGTTACTGCAGGCCGGTATCGGTGAGCAGAACCTGGTCTCGGTCTCCTCGGTCCTCCCCATCGGGATCCGGCAGATCGAGCGCGCGCGCATCATGCGCGGCGCGATCACGCACTGTGTCCTGGCCCGGATGGGCGGAGGCGAGGGCGAGGTCATTAGTTCCGGCATCAGTTACGGCTTCCGGACCGACGGGCAGGGTGGGTACGTGGCCGAAGGTCACCTCCATGGCACGCAGAAATCCTTGAAGGAGTTCCTCAAGTGGCGGATGGAGGAGATCGCGCACTTCCGCGGGGTGGAGCTCAAACGGATCCACTACCGCACCGAAGAGCTCGTGATCCCGATGGACCACTACGGTGTGTGCATCGCGGCCTGCGTCTTCCTGCCGTAGGACCGGCCGCTCTACAGGAGCTTCCGAAAGAGGAGCTTGTCCTGGAGCGTCCCGTCGATCGTGAGCCGACGCGTGACCAGGGCCTTCATCGGTCCGATCTCTTTGGTGACGAGGCTCTCGAACGTCTTGGTGTCCGTCTGGATGGTCACGTTCGCGGGCAGATGGTCCGCCGTCCGAAGGTTCGTGAGCTTGCCGTCCTTGAGGTCCACGGCGTAGCTCGGCCCGTCCGAGAGGCGGATCGCGATGGTCCGCTCGAGCCCGCTCAGCTCCTCGCGGATCGCCGGGGTGCGGTCCGCGTGCCGGTTGAAGCGATCGACCAACGCCGCGAGGGTCTCTTCGATCATACCGGGAACGCGTCGAGGGCAAGAGCCGCCAGTTTCGGCTTAAGTCTTTCCGTGGTGACCCACGAGTGACGCACCCATTCCGGTGCGGCCCCGTCGGCGAGGACGGACCGGACATGGGCGATGGTCCGAGCATCGCAGGGATAGCCGGTCCCGATCTCTTGGCCGAGCCTCCGCGCCAGAGAAGCGATCGCCCGGTCCCGATGGACCTTGGCCACGACGGACGCCGCGCCGACGACCAACAGGTCCCGGTCCGCGTGATGCTGTGCCACGATCGGACGATCGGTCCGGGCCCAGCGACGGACGCGCCCGCCGAACCTCCACGCCACCGGATCGCAGGCATCGACGTACGTGACATCGGGTCGCGTCCACCGAACGAGACGGCCAAAGGCCTGGGCCTCGAGCTCATTGAGCCCGTTCCGCGCGACCCAGCGGTCCACCGTCCGCGGGGGGATCTTCACATGGACCCGCTCGCCGATCGCGGCCAGCCCCGAGAAGACCTCGTTCCGGCCCTGGGGGGTCAGCAGTTTCGAGTCCTTCACCCCGATCGCCGCGAGCGCCGGAAGTCGGGACTCATCGATCAGGAAGCCACCGACCACCAGAGGTCCGAGAACGCTCCCTCGCCCGGCCTCATCGAGGCCAAGAATTCGACGGTCGCTGATAGCCGGCGTGGCCGCATCGAAGAGCGTCCCAAGGCTCGACGAGGGTTCCACGGTTGACCGAGAGGGCGAGGTCGATAAACAGCTGCCGCCGAACCGACCTCCCATTCCCGCACCGCGCCGGTGCCGCACGCGGCGGACGTGGATCGCTCGGAAAGGACCGTAGGCTCAACGCGGGACCGACCCGATCGGTCGCCCGGGATGATCTTCTACGCCAGCCGGCCTTGGTCCCTATGAAAAGCGGCCCGACGGTCGATACAGCTTCGGGTCCGATCGGACACAGGGTCCGACCGGGCCCGCCCGGGAAAAGGTTGGCGCCGGGCTCACTTCTTGCGTTGTCTAAGCCCGATCGCGAGTCCGCTCGCCCCGCCGATCGCCCCCGCGCCGATCGCCCAATAGACCCACTCGGAGGATGAGGAGGTCGACTTAGCGGTCGACGGCACGTTGGGCGTAGGCGAGGTCTGCTGGGGGGGCGTGGTCGTTGTTCCGTTCCCTGGGGTCGGGGCCGGCTTGGGCCCGACGGTCAGGTGCAGCACGGGGCTCGTCGTGGTCATGTTGTTCGAATCCTGCGCCACCAGGTACACCGAGTAGTTGCCGGTGGTGTTCATCCAGCAGCTCACGGCCGAGTTCGTGTTCACGCAGTACGAGGGAAGACCGTGCCACAGGTAGGAGAACCAGCCCGATCCACCCGAGACCGGGGCCACGATGTACTCCCGCATCCCGACCGTGGGGTCGGAGACCTTAGCGCCGATCCCCGCGATGGTCGGGTCGGGCGAGACCTGATAGTACCGGACCGAGGTGTTCGTGGTCGCGGACGACGAGTCGGTCACGAACGCCTCGATGGGGTAGATCCCGGATTGGCTCGGAGCGCAGACGACCGTGCTCACGTTGTCCATGCTCGGGACGCCCGTGCCGGTCGTGTTGCAGCCGCTCGGGAGGCCCTGCCAGGTCACCGTGTAGGGGGAGTGTCCGCCGACGATCGTCACGGAAAAGGTGACGCTCTGGCCGGCATCGATCGTGTAATGCGTGGCATTCACGCCCGAAACGTTGAGCGGCGCCGGCGTGGCGGCGTTCGCGAAGGGCGCGAGCAACAGCAGGAAGGCGAGCGCTCCGAGGCCGAGGGCCATGCCCTTGTGTCCCCGTGTGGCCTTCCCGCTCCCTCCGAGCAGTTCGGCGCTTCGGTCGGTCGTGCCTTCGACTGGGCCCCTAGTTTCGCTCATGTTGTATCCGTCTTTTTGCCCGGCCTGGCCAGGCAGGGGGGGCGTTCGCGAAGGGCCATATAATCCTACTTCTTCGAATGCGCATTCACACGTATCTATGTGCCTTGAGAAAAACGGGGCGTGCGCGGGAGATCTGGGCCATCGGAGGGTGCTCCCCTTCTCCTACCTTTGGGATCTCGCTCCCTCCCGCGGGATCTGAGAATCCCCGTCGGGTCGTCAATGCTCCACGATGCGGGTGACCCCCCCTCGATCGCCCGGAGCGGGCCGGATGCGGCCTGCTCGGACGGGTTCTCGGACCCGTGCCCTCGCGCGGACCGGTCGTGGGACCGGATCGCGGCCGTGCGGATAATCCCTATATAGCGCACCCGGCTCGGCGCGGTCCAGGAGACACGCTCGTGGGTATCTGGCAGGGCCGCTCGAAGCGCAAGACCACCGGCGGTCGGTTGCGACCGATCCGGAAGAAGCGACGCTTCGAGATCGGACGAGAGCTCCAGCACGCGACGGTGGGGACGGGCACCATCAAGACCTACCGCGTCCGCGGGGGGAACCGGAAGCTTCGGATCCTCACGACCCAGACCATCAACGTGTTCGATCCCGCGACCAGATCGATGAAGGTGGCGAAGATCGTCACCGTCCGCGAGAACCCGGCCAATCCCAACTACGTGCAGCGGAACGTGATCACGCGCGGGGCGATCCTCGAGACCGATGTCGGCCTCGTCCGCGTACGTTCCCGGCCCGGGCAGGACGGGATCCTGAACGGGGTCCGGGTCCCGAAGGCCGCCCCCTCCGCATAGACCCGTTCCGGGGATCCCCGATGCCCGATTACTTCCTGATCTACCCGGCCTACCTTCATCGGGCCTCCAGTCGCACCTCGGGCCGTCGGGTACCCGCGGCGTCGGCGCCCCCGGAGGCCTCGGTCACCCAGATCGTCGCGGCCGCGCAATCGCTCGGCTACCAGGCCGTGCCCGAGGCGGACAAGCACTATCCCCGTCAGTTCTACACGTACGCGGGCCGGGTCAAGGTCACGAAGAAGGCCGGGGTCACCAAGACCCGCTTCTTGAAGGAGCTTGCCCGCGAGCTCAAGGCCCATCCGCCGCAGCCCCTGAAGGGAGGCGAGCGTGGTCACTGAGGAGCCCGGGACGATCTACTTCACCGGCACCGCGGGCGCCGGCAAGACGAGCCTGGTCGAAGCGTTCCACAAGTGGCTCCAGGCCGCCGGGTACGACTCCGTGGTCGTCAATCTCGATCCGGGCAATGATGCTCCCGAGTTCGAACCCGATGTCGACATCCGGGACTGGGTCAAGCTGGCCGACGTGATGGACGAGTACGGCCTCGGCCCGAACGGGGCCCAGGTCGCCGCGGCCGACATGATCGCGCTCAAGGTCTTCGATGTCAAGCAGACCCTATCGGGGTTCCGCTCGGACTTCATCCTGGTCGATACGCCCGGACAGGTCGAGCTGTTCGCGTTCCGAGAGTCCTCGAAGGCGATCGTGGAGGCGTTGAGCGGGGAGCGCTCGATGCTCGCGTTCCTCTTCGACCCGGCCCTCGCCCGTAGCCCCGCGGGCTTTGTCTCCCTCCTGATGCTCTCGTCGACGGTCGAGTTCCGGTTCCGCGTCCCCACGGTGAACCTGATCACGAAGAGCGACCTGGTCCCGCCCGAGCAGCTCGAGGAGATCGTGGGCTGGGGCGCCGAGCCCGATCGATTGTACGATGCGGTGACACAGGAGAGCGCGACCCCCGACGTGCAGCTCTCGACGGAGGTGTTCCGGGCGATCGAGGCGATGGCCCCGCTCACCACGATGATCCCGACGTCGAGCCGGGACGGGACCGGGCTCGAAGCGCTCTACCGGATGGCCCAGCAGAACTTCGGGGGCGGGGAGGACGTCGAGCCCTCCCATAGCCCGGTCCAAGAATGACCGGCGGCCTTCCGCTCCCTATTCCGTGAAGAAGAGGCCCATGCCGGCCGAGGCCTGGTCCTCCTCGTCCTTGAAGCGTTGGTAGAGCGGCTCCGCCTCGTCGGCGGGGAGCTTCTTCCCGATCGGTCCCAGGATCTCCTCCGCGTGATGGACCGCGTCCGCGCTCCCCTCGATCAGTACGTAGGTCTCTCCGGACGGCCCGCCGACCGAGGCCGCGTCCCGGAGCTTCTGGCTCTGGCGGGAGACCTGATCGTCCTTCAGGACCTGGTCGAGCTCACTGCGCCGATCGTTGGGCACGCGGAAGAGCGTCCACGACATCGACGCGCTCACCGGGCCGCGGTATATGGGGTTTGACCGTGCTGATCATCGCCCCGGACAGCGACCCGACCCGGGTCAGATACCGAACAGGCGGCGCGCCTTGAGATACCGCTCGTCGTCGAGACGCATGACATCCGGGTTGATCCCGCGCGCGACCGCGGAGTAGTAGGCAAAGAACTGGAGCGGGACGATCTGGACCAGCGCGGTCGCCTCCGGTGGCACCGCCGGGAGGCTCCAGATGCTGGCGAGCGGGCTACCACCCGACGAATCGACGAGCCGGGTCGCGGCGCCAACGGCCCGGGCCACGGTGAGGGCCTCGAGGGCCCGGTCGCGCTCGAGCTCGTTCGCCGAAACCGCGATCACCGTCGCCCGTTCGGACACCGATGGGTTGACCCCGTGGAGGAACTCCTCGATCCCCGTCGCCACCGCAAAGATCCCCGCGGCCTCTCGGCATTTGAGGGCCGCCTCCCGGACCGTCGCTTCCGAGGCGCCCGAGCTCAAGAGCACGAGCTCGGGCCGGTCCTTCTGCTCGAAGGCGAAGGCGCGGACGGCCGGCTCGAGCTTGAGGGCCGTGGAGAGGGCCTCGTCGACCGCGGCGGGATCATCGGCTCCCGCGGCCCTTCCCCAGACCCGGAGGAGCTCGTTGGCCGCGGTGACGGCCGCGGTGTAGCTCACCGTGTGGGTCCACGCGGTCTCGATGGTGTGTTGCGTGACGAGGAGATGCTCGGCGAGATCGGCGCTCGCGCTCTTCGTCGCCGAGGAGATGAGGACCATGGGGATCCCCTGGCGCCGGAGGACCTGTTGGGCCTGCACCGTGATCCATGTCTCTCCGGATTGGCTGAAGACGACCGCGCTTCCCGCGTCCTTGGAGCGCGTGGGGTCGGCCACGATGTCGAACGACGCGATCGCCTCCACCGGGTAGCGTGGTCCCAGCAGGATCCGTGCGCTGGCCGCGGAGGCCAAGGCGGCGTGAAAGGAGGTACCGATCCCGACGAACAGGATGCGCCGACCGGCCGGCGGGGTCGGGATGCCGGGGGCCTGTGCGGCCGCGGTCCCGCGGGTCGCCTGAACGGCCTTCGGTTGCAGCCAGATCATCTCGTACATGAAGTACGGATGGGCCGAACGACCGAACGGGGGCTCGGGCTCCTGGGGAGGCGGGAGGGTGACCATGTTACGGCCAGCCACCTATCCCATTATAGTGAGCGGACGGGTACCTCCCCCATGACCCCGCGCGCCCACGTCCTCCCTCGTTGGAGCCCATGTTCGCCAGCACGACGCAGGGACCGGTCCTAGTCATCGGTGCCGCGCACGTCGTGGACATCGCGTCCCCGCTGCGCCAGACCATCCGGGAGCGGACGCTCGATGGGATCGCCGTCGAGCTCGACGCCGATCGGGCCCGCGCCCTCCTGGCCCCCGAGCCGTCGTCGAGCGCCTCCGGTAAGGGGGTCCCGATCTTCCTTCGGCTCTGGTCGCTCATCCAGCGCCGCTTGGGCCAGCAGATCGGCGGAGGCCTGGCGGGGGCCGAGATGCGGACGGCGGCCGAGCTGGCCAAGGAGCGGGAGATCCCGCTCTTCCTGATCGACGACCCGATCCGCGAGACTCTCGCCCGGCTCATGCGGTCGATGTCGCTCCGGGAGCGGGTGAGCCTCATGGTCGGCGGGATCGTCGGCCTCTTCGCGCCGTCGGGGATGGTCGAGCGTCAGATCGACCGGTACACCGACCAGCCGGACGCATACCTCAACGAGATCCGGCAGGCGTACCCGACCGTCGCACGCGTGCTGCTGGACGACCGCAACGAGCACATGGCGGATCGTCTCGCCCGGATCCGCAGCGACGGGTACGGCCGGGTGGCGGTCGTGGTGGGCGACGCTCACGTGGAAGGTCTCGCCGGTGCGCTCCGACGGCGGGGGATCCCTACCGAGACCGTCTCGTTCGGTCAGCTGAGGACGGTCACAGTACCGTCAACTGGGTCTGCGTAGCGTGGTCGATCGCTTCGACCAGCCGCGCGGCGATCTCCCGGGCCTCCGGTTCGGTGAACTCGGCGATCTGGCCTGCGTCGCTCAGGATGGACAGCTGCGGATGCACCGGTAGTCGACCGAGGAGCGGCACGCCGTACTCGGCGGCGACGTCGTTCACCCGGCTCGGGCCGAAGAGCTCGATGCGCTCGTGGCAGTGCGGGCAATCGAGGTACGCCATGTTCTCGATCACCCCGAGGAGCGGCACGTGCAGGTCCCGGGCCATGTTCATCGCCTTGCGCACGATCAACCCGGCGAGCTCCTGCGGTGTGAAGACGAAGACCATCCCGTCGAGGGGGATGGTCTGGAAGACGGTGAGGGGCACATCGCTCGTGCCCGGGGGCATGTCGATCAGGAGGTAGTCGAGGGTCCCCCAGTTGACGCCGCCGAAGAACTGCATGATGAGCCGGGTCACGAGCGGGCCCCTCCAGATCACGGGGGTCTGTTCGTCCTCGACGAGGAACTGCGACGACACGATCGGGATGCCGTTCGCCGAGACGGCCGGTTCGATCCCCTCCCCTCGGTCCAGGAGCGGTCCCTTGAGCCCGAAGAGCCGGGGCTGCGACGGGCCGGTGATGTCGGCGTCCAGGATGCCCACGGTCTTGCCGAGCCGACGGAGCTCGCTCGCGATGAGCGCGGTCGCGGAGGACTTCCCGACCCCGCCCTTGCCGCTGCCGATGGCGACGACGTGTGCGATCTTCCCCTTGTCCGCCCGTTGGAGCGCCCCGCCGCCCGCGGGTCGGCGCGTCGCCGTGGGTGGGGTCGAGGTGGGCTGCGGTCCTTTGCCCGTTCCTTCGTCGGCCATCGGGGTTCGCACCGGGCCCGGTTATATAGCGGGACCAGTCCTCGGCCCGCGCGGTCGGATCGATGTCGGTGGGTCGGGATCGGTCCCTTTCCGAGATCTTCGCTCCCGCTTCGGTCGCGGTGATCGGAGCCTCGGGCCGTTCGGGCTCGGTCGGGAGCGCGCTCTTCCGGAACATCCTGACCTCGGGGTTCCAAGGGGTCGTCTACCCCCTCAACCCGAACCACCCCAGCGTCTCGGGGGTGCGGTGTTACCCGACCATCGCCGAGCTGCCGGAGGTCCCGGACCTCGGGGTCGTCATCGTGCCGGCCGCCAAGGTCCCGGGCGTCGCGCGCGAACTGGGCCGCGCCGGGTGCAAGGGGCTCATCGTCATCTCCGCCGGCTTCAAGGAGATCGGGGGCGCGGGCCGGGCCCTGGAGGAGAAGCTACGGGCCGAGGCCGAGCGCTACCGGATGAGCTTGGTCGGGCCCAACTGCTTCGGGGTCCTCAACACCGCTCCCGAGACGAGCCTCAATGCCACCTTCTCGGACGATCTCCCTCCCCGCGGGAACATCGCCTTCGTGTCGCAGAGCGGGGCGCTGTGCGCCGGGATCCTGCGCTACGGGATCTCCGAGCGGATCGGGTTCTCCCGGTTCGTCTCGGTCGGGAACCGGGCCGGCGTGGACGAGAACGACCTCCTGCACTCGCTCGGGCAGGACGCCGCCACCCGGGTCATCCTCCTGTACGTCGAAAGCCTCGCGGAAGGACGCCGTTTCCTCGAGGCCGCTCTGGAAGTGACCGAGCACAAACCGGTGCTCGTCATCAAGAGCGGACGGAGCCCCGCGGGCGAACGGGCCGCTCAGAGCCACACGGGCTCCCTGGCCCGATCCGGCCAGGATCGGCTCTACGATGCGCTTTTCGAGCAGTCCGGGGTCCTCCGGATCGAGTCCATCGGCGAACTGTTCCGAGCGTCGAAGGTCCTGGCCACCGGGGCCCGGCTGGAGGGTCCGCATCTCGCGATCCTCACCAACTCGGGCGGTCCGGGGATCGTGGCGGCGGACGCGTGCGCCCGGCTCGGGCTCGATCTGCCGGCTCCCGCGAAGGTGGTAGCTGATGCCCTTCGAGCCCAGCTTTCGCCCTCGGCCGGCCTCGGCAACCCGATCGACATGACCGCCGACGCGGGGGCGTCCCAGTACCGCGACGCGCTCCGGCTATTGTTGGCCTCCCCGGACATCAACGGGGCCATCGTCATTGCCACACCGACCGGCCTCTTGACCGGGGAGGCTGCGGCGCAGGCCATCCTCGAGGGGCGGGGGACCTCCTCGAAGCCCATCGCGGCGTGCCTGTTCGGTCTGA
>JBARHO010000163.1:0-2797 GCA_049799275.1 Thermoplasmata archaeon | reverse complement strand
ACCCCGGACGGGGCATCGCCCGGAGCGAGGCGCCGAGCGGCGACCTGATCTACGACGTCCAGATCGAAGGGGATCGCATCCAGCGCGTGGGGGTCCGGACCCCCAGCCAGGCGAACTGGCCCCTGGTCGCGCTCAGTCTGCGCGGCGCGGTGTTCACGGACTTCGCGTTCTCTCTGGAGAGCTTTGGCAGCTCGTTCGCGGAAACGGACGGATGAGGCGATGACGAGCTGGATACGACAGGCCTACGGGAAGGGGATCGTCACCACCACGTTCCCGCGGGTCCCGGCGACCGAGGAGGAGCTTCCGCACGGTGGCCGAGCTCCGATCGCGGGCCCGGTGGAATTGGGCGGCCTTTCCCCCGAGGTGCGCGCCTCCTGTCCCACGGGTGCGATCACCGCCTCAGAGATCGACCAGGGAAAGTGCGTGCGTTGCGCCCGGTGCCTCTCGGGTGGCCTGACCCTCGCCCCCACGACCTCCCTGAACGTTGGTCGTCGGGATCAGCTCCTCTGGCCCGAAGGTCGGCCTCTCCCCCGGACGCCGGGGGCAAGGGCCCCACTGGCGGACCTGCGGCGTTCCCTGCATGTCTTCCTCATCGATGTCGGGAGCTGTCAGGGATGTAACCTCGAGGTCCTCGGGCTGACCAACCCGTACTACGACCTCCATCGGCTGGGCATCTTCTTCACGAACTCCCCGCGACACGCCGACGTCCTGGTCGTCGTCGGGGTCCCCACGGCCGCGATGGTCGAGCCATTACGGAGGACCTTCGGCGCGATGCCGGCGCCCAAGGCCGTCCTGGCCGTCGGGGCCTGCACGGTCGACGGCGGGATCTTCGCCGACGCCCCCGCCCGGGCCACCACGGTGGCGGAGATCGTGCCGGTCGACCTCTACGTCGCCGGGTGCCCGCCTCCCCCGGTCGCCATCCTCGAAGGGATCCTGGAGCTCGCCGGCCGCGGACGGGCCCCGGAGGGGGGGCCGAGGTCATGACCGTCGGCGAGGAGATGCTCCTGCTCGTGGCCCTCGCGACGCTCTTCGCGGGCGCGCCGCTCGCGGCCCTCGACCGCCGGTTGGGATACGCGATCAGCTTCGTCGGCAGCGTCCTCCTCGTCGCGGCCGCGATCGCAGCGCTGACGCTGGGTCCCTTCACCGCCCTCTCCTGGACCGGGGTGATCGGGGAGCCCGAAGGGCTGCGCCTCGACGCGCTGTCGGCGTTCTTTGCCCTTGTCGCGGGGATCGTCTGGGCGGCCACCTCGGTCTACTCGATCGGCTACGACACCCATTCCGGACCCTCCCTCGCTGTCGCCTACAGCGTGACGATCGCTGCGATCGCGCTCCTGTTCTGCGCCACGGACTGGCTGCTCTTCCTCGCCGCGTGGGAGGTGATGACCTTGGCCGCGTACTGGATGATCCTCGAGGCGACCGGGCGCCCCGTCCGGATCTTCTCGGCGGCGTTCGTGTTCCTGGCGTTCGGCGAGGCGAGCACCCTCCTGACCACGGTCGCGATCGCGGCGCTCTACCTCGGCACCGGCTCCTTCGCGATGGTCCCGCTCCTGACCGTCGGGCTGCTCCCCTCGGTCGTGTTCGGCGTCGCGCTGGTCGGCTTTGGGCTCAAGATGGGCGTAGCCCCGTTCCACATGACCGAGTGGCTCCCGATCGCCCACTCTTCCGCGCCCTCGAACGCCTCCGCCGTCCTGAGCTCCACGCTCACGCTCGCCGGGGTCTACGGCCTCTTCCGCGTGCTCATGCTCATGCCCGCCGGCCCGAGCTGGTGGGGGGCCGTCCTCCTGGTCATCGGGGCGATCTCGGCCCTGCTCGGAGCGATCTTCGCCTCGGTGAGCGAGCACACCAAGGGGTTGCCCGCCTACAGTACGATCGAGAACAATGGGCTCATCCTCGTCGCCCTGGGGATCGCGCTCATCGCCCGATCGGACGGCTTGACGACCCTCGCGACGTTCGCCCTCTTCGCGGCGTTCTTCCAGGCTTTCGCGCACGCCGTCACCAAGGCGACCCTCTTCCTGTTCGCCGGCGACGTCGAGCGCGCGGTGCGGACGTTCGATCTGTCCCGGACCCGGGGGGGCGTGATGGAGGCCGATCGCCTGGGGACCGGAGCGGCGCTCATCGCCGCGCTGAGCCTCGCCGCGGCCCCTCCGCTCGCCGGCTTCGTCAGCGAATGGATGATCCTGGAATCCCTCTTCCAATCGTTCCGGTTCCCTCAGCCTGCCCTCGAGTTCATCGGGCTCCTCGCCGGGGCCGTCGTCGCTCTGGCGGCCGGTCTCGTCGTGGTCGCGATGATCAAGTTCATCGGGTTCACCGCGCTCTGGAAGCCCGTTCGGCCGCCACATGCCGAGCGTACCCGCGGACTCGGGGTGCCGATCGCGGCCCTCGCGACGGCCGTGGTCCTGATCGGCGTGCTCTCGCCGTGGATCCTCTCGTTCCTCGCGCCGGCGGTCTCGGGCTTCCTGGGATCGCCGGTTCCCGCCCCGGTCGGCTCGCTCCTCGCCATGCCCAACGGCTGGTCGATCCTCTCCGCCGGAGCGGTCCACCCGTTCGGGGTCCTCTCCCCACCCGCCCTGCCGATCGCGTTCGCACTGGGGGTGCTGCCGGCCCTGGCCTACTTCGCCCTCGGGCGGCAACGTACCGCTCGACGCGTCCCGGCCTGGTCGGGGGGCCGGGCCGAACCGGCGACCTCGGAGACCTACACCAGCTTCGGCTACAGCACCGGCATGCGGATCATGTTCCGCAGCCTGCTCGGCACCCGGGAGACGCGGCGCAGCTCGGGTCCCATGGCCTACGCGGAGAT
>JBARHO010000162.1:0-3008 GCA_049799275.1 Thermoplasmata archaeon | reverse complement strand
GGGCCGGATCCGGCGGGGGGAGTGTATCGAGGAGGAGCGCCCGCCGCCGCGGTCGCTGGCGTACCCGTGGGCGGGGCACTCACCTGGCCCGGGGCGCGCGATCCACTGAGGGCGGGCGGGACCATGTTCACCTCGGGCTCGTTGCCCCGGTTATCGGCCGGGGGAGCGCTCATCCCGGAGCGGGGCCCCTGCGATTGCTGGAGCCTCCACTGGCTGAAGGAGAGGTAGGTGACCTGGCGCTTCCACCAGTCCCAGAAGGCCCCCTCGCTGAAGTTGTCGCCGAGGTCCTTCTTGGCCGCCAAGCGGTAGCGCTCGACGAAGTCCTCGTACCCCTGGCGCTCGGGGTCGTTCTCCGTGTCGCCCGGGTTGCCGAGGAGCTGGGCCGCGCACTCGGGGCAGACCTTCGAGTTGGCCGGGATCGTGGAGCCGCACCGACTGCATCGGACGAGCTCGCTCTCGAACTCGGCCCCGCACTTCGGGCACTGGGTGGCGGACTCAGGGATGAGCTCCCCGCATTCGCCGCACTCCACGAGCTTGCCGCGGGACATCCGCGGGAGCACGACCATGAGCGTGACGATCGCCACGATGACGATCCCGATGATGACGAAGAGGATCCACAAGGGAAGACCGACGATCTTCTCGTTGAAGAAACCGGAGGAGGTGGGCGCGGAGCCGACGGAGAGCGCGCTCGTGTAGTTCGCATGACCGGTGTACCCTCCCGCGGTCGCGCTCACCATGACCTCATAGGAACCCGACGGGGTTCCCGAGGGCACGCTGATCTCGACCGAGAAGGCCCCGGAGGTGGATACGGACGTGGACCCGATCTCGGCGCCGTAACCGGCCCCGACGATCGAGACGCTGACGATCGCAGGTCCCGCGGTCTTGAACAGTACCTGACCCGTGGTCGAGTAGCTGTGGCCGGGGACGACCGTGGTGGTCGGCACGTTGTAATTGACCTGAACGGGCGGGGACGGTACGTAGCTCGGGAACGAGGCGGTCGTGGCCATGTCCTGCGCGGCCGGGTACATCCCCTGAGGGTACGGCACGGTCGCCGCGAAGATCCACTCGGGGTCCGAGGACGGCGGACTGGGCACGGTGACCCCGACGTGGTAGGTGCCGAGGTAGACCCCATCGGGCAGGCTCGAGCTGTTGAGCCACGAGGTCGCCACGAGAAGGCTGATCTGACCGACGCCGTTGGAGGCGCCGTAGCTGGGGTCGCCCGAGGTCCGCGCCACGCTCGCCGCGTACGCCGCCAGCACCGGGTCCGTCGTGCCGAGGTCGTTGAGCGCGGCCGCGGTGTGGTTGTTCGCCTGGTCGGTGTCGTAGGCGTAGTAGACGGTGGCCAGGGCCCCGGTCACGGGAGCGCCGCCGGCTCCGACCACGGGGATGACGAGCCAGCGATAGAAGTACGCCTGGCTCGTGGGATCAGGAAGCACGGCGGACTCGTTCGTGTAGAGGTTCGTGTACGGGTACGAGGTCGAGACGTTGGCCAGGTACGCCGTCGCGGAATCATTGAGGATGAGCTTGGTGGACTCCCACGGGTCGACCGTGGCGACCGTCCAATTGATGTCGAGCGTGGAGTCGACCGCAGTGATCGAGGCGTTCGCCACCTCGAGATCGAAGTGGACCGCCGGGATCAGCTGGATCGTGACGGCCGAGACATTGACGAAGTTCCCGGTGGTCCCGTTGAGCGTGAAGGAGACGGTATGCGCGACCACGGCCGCGAGGAAGGCCGGTATGCCGTTGGCGTTGATCGAGGCGATCGCGGCCGCCGGGAGCGGCACGGACATCAATGGAACGAGGGGACTGAAGGTGATCGGGGTCGTGATGGGCACCACGCCGTTGTAGTCGAAGTCCGCCCCGCTCGCGGTCCCGTTCCCGTGGGTCGAGGCCGAGAAGGTGACGACCGCCCCCGCGATGGTCGGGTAGAGGGCCGATCGGACGAGGTCGCTCGAGTTCGCGGTGAACTGGAAGAGGTCCCAGGTGTTCGGGGTCGCCGGTCCGATCGTGACCGGAGGGGTCGGGTCCACCATGGCCGGCGGTCCCGGGATCCCGTTGTCGGTGAAGCTGTTCGAGTAGTAACCGAGGTACGAGCTCTGCTCGAAGACGAAATTGGCGCCGTCCCCCACCCAGAGGGTCGGGGAGTAGGACGAGTCGGCCGCGATCGTGACCTCGCCCGAGATGGCCTGGGCGAGCGGGTTCGCGGTCACCGTGCTGTTGACGAAGGTGACGGTGGTGCCGGTCCCGTCCACATAGAGCCAGCCTGGGTACTCGAAGGTCGACTGCTGGACGGTGACGGTGCTGCCGTTCTCGATGGAGAGGTTGAGCTTGGGGTACGCGCCGAGGACCGCGACGTCGGTGGTCAGGTTGGCCTTGTTGAAGAGGATGGTCCCGCCGAGGTCGGTGAAGTGGTAGAGGTGACTGTACTGGTCGGTGATATTGCCGGTCTGGGAGACGAAGGAGACGAACGAGAGGGTCGTGTTCACGACCTCGAGGGTCCCGCCGGTCTCGACCGTGATGTTCCCTTGCTCGTAATAGACGTTCTCGGAGGCGTCCGGGTCGAGGGAGGTGATGATGTAGGGCGAGTTCGCGGCCGTGACGACCAGGTCGCCGTGCGTCGTTCCAACGCCCAACGTGGACGTCGGGGGCGCCGCGGTCGATGGCACTGCGCTGGTATGCGCATTACCGACGAAGGCGGCGGCCGCTAAGCTCCCGCCCAGGACGATCGCCAGGACGGCCAGTACGGTTAAACGAAGTCGATACCCCTGGGTTCGTCCTCGACCCCGAGGTAGGGGGCGAAGTGGCTCGTGAGGGCTCACGAACGAAGTTAACGTGGACTTGTGGTATAAAAATGATTTCTACAAGAGGGCCAACGCCGAGGGCGCACGCGCGTCCTGGACCCGTCACGGACCGGGCAGATCCGTGAGATCGAGAACGACCTTCCCAAAAAGATCCGGCTCTTGGAACCGGTCCCACGCCTTGCGTCGATCCGCCCAACGGAACTCATG
>JBARHO010000161.1:0-2820 GCA_049799275.1 Thermoplasmata archaeon | reverse complement strand
GAGGAGGGGCCTCGCTGTTCGGGATCGTCGTCACGGGCCTCGCCTGGACGATGTAGAGGGATTGGGCGTCCGCGCACCATTCGATGTCCATCGGACGCCGATAGTGGGAGGCGATGACGCGGGCCAGCGAGGCCAAGCGGTGGATGCGTTCGTCCGGTAGCTTCTGGACATTGCGGAGCTCCTTTGGTACCTCTTCACGTACGTTCCCCCCGTCCTCGACGCGGATCAGCCGGACCGATTGCTCGGAGACCTGTTTCTGGACGATGCGCTGGCTCGCCCCGTCGACGACGTAGTGGTCGGGAGTGACCTCGCCGCCCACGATCAGCTCGCCCAGGCCCCAACCGGCCTCGATGATCATGTGGTTCTCCCCGGTGTTCGGGTCCCGGGTGAACAGGATCCCGCTCACCGTCGAGTCGACCATCTTCTGGATCAGCACCGCGAGCTTCACCTCCCGGTGATCGAAGCCCTTCCGGGCGCGGTAGACGAGCACCCGGGCCGTGAAGAGCGAGCCCCAGCACTTTCGGACGGCCGTCTTGACCTGGTCGATCCCCCGAACGTTGAGGTACGTCTCCTGGAGACCGGCGAACGAGGCGCCTTCGAGGTCCTCCGCGGTGGCCGAGGAGCGGACCGCGCAGAACCGGACGTCGTGCTGCCGCTCGAAGTCGGCGTACGCCCGCTCGAGCTCGCGCTCGAGCTCGGCCGGGAACTCCGTGGCCTCGAACGCGTCGCGGATCCGTCGCGCGACCGCGTCCACGGTGTCCGGACGATCGGGATCGAGGGTGTCGAGGGCCGCGGGGATCTCGAGCTTGAGCGGGGTCGCATCCACGAACCGCTGGTAGCATTCCGTGGTCACCACGAACCCGGGCGGTACGGGGAGGCCCTCGCGCACGACCTCGCCCAGCTTGCTCGCTTTCCCGCCGACCAGCGGCAGGTCCTTCTCGGAGACGTCCCCCAACATGACGATGAGCGGCGTCATGGATCACCCGATGGGGCGTCGAACCGCAGGTCGAACGCAAGGAGATCGGAAGCGGGGGAGTAGGGATGGACCACATGCTGACCGACGACCATCACGGTCCGGCCGTCCTCCGCGAACAGCCTGGCCAGCTCGAGCGGCCGACGCTCGGCCGCGGAACGGTCCGTCACTTCGT
Source organism: Thermoplasmata archaeon (assembly GCA_049799275.1). Taxonomy (GTDB): domain Archaea; phylum Thermoplasmatota; class Thermoplasmata; order Lutacidiplasmatales; family UBA184; genus Lutacidiplasma. The sequence continues at coordinate 1,672 of JBARHO010000161.1, read as the reverse complement.
AGTAATGGAGCACCCCGTTCCGCCCCAGAACGCGTCCCACCGAGGTAAGGTACTTAATCCCTTCGTGAGGGAGATTCAGAACGACGCGGTCGTAGACGTCGGCAGTAGGGAAGAACTCCTCCAGACGGATGGCCCGGGCGTCGATCCGGCCCTTGAGTCCGAGCCGGTCGCGGTTCCTTTCCAACAATGCGATGGCCTCGGGGTTGACATCGACCGCCACGATGGAGCGGGCGCGCCCCATGCTGGCCGCGGTCAACGAGAACGGCCCGATCCCACAGCAGAGGTCCGCGAACCGGTCCCCGGCTCGGAGGCCGGCCGCGACCCGGGCATGCTCCCGAGCGAGCCGCGGCGAGAAATACGCGGCGGAGAGATCGATCTCGAACCGGATCCCGTTCTCCTGGTGCATCGTCCGGAGATCCCCCCTCCCCGCGATCGGCACGATCGTGCGGCGGCGTTCCATCCCATGCACCCCTTGGTCCCAGCCCACCAATCGAGCCCGGGGAAGGAACCGCAGAAGGGCCTCCCCGATCTCGTGGGCATGTTCCGCCAGACCCTTCGGGAGCCGGATTAGTACCACGTCGCCCACGACATCGAACGCGCGAGGGAGCTCAGCGAGCAGCTCGGGGGAGCAGGACAGGAGGTCGCGGTAACTTCGGGGTGAGGAGGGGAGTTCGTCGAACTCCCGCTCGTCCACGATCGAGCCGGGGATCGGGGTTCCCGGGGAGCTCGCCACGGCAAAGCTGACCCCGGTGGGCCCATGGGCGACCTTGAGGTCGCTCCGCAGAAGCCCCTGGGATCGGAGCGACCGGCGAACGGTCTCGGCCTGGTCCGGAGGGACCGTGACCGCGAGGCTGCGCATCCTAGCTGGTCCGCGAGGTCCCCAAGAGCAGCCGGAGGACCTCGCGCCCCTTCCGGATCCCGAGGGACCCCGCCGCGGCGCGTCGCTCGCAGAACTTGTCGGGGGTCCCGGTCGTCGCCGGTCCGTCGGCGGGGATGCCGGCCCCGACCAGGAGCAACGGTACCGGGTCGTCGGAGTGGGACCGGAGGACGCACGGGGTGGAGTGGTCCGCGGTCACGAGGATCCGATGGGTCGCCCAGTCCAACCCCTCGAGGAAGGGTCCGAAGAACGACCGGTCGAGGTCCTCGATGATCTCTTTCTTCTTCACCGCCTGCCCATCGTGACCGGGCTCGTCCGGACCCTTGAGGTGGACGTAGACGAACGGGTCCTCGCGGAGGGCGGCCCGCGTCACTTGCGCGCGCTCCGCGAGCGAACGGGAGCGATCGGGGCCCATCGGACCGACGTAGCGGTCCCGGAGGCCGAGGAGACGGGCGATCCCCCGCTCGACCGGCATCTCCGTGACCGCGGAGCCGGCGAGACCGTACTTTTCCTCGAAGCGCGGAGGCCCCTCCGAGGGGATCGCTCCGGCGTTCCGTACCAAGAGGAGGTTCGCCACCTTCTTTCCCGAGATGGCCCGCTTCGCGTTCACCCGGTGGGCTGCGAGGATCGGCGCGGCGCGCGCCAACAGGTCGTTGACCGCACGTGCGGTACGGGCCGCTTCGGGGGTCCCATCAAGCGGCACGACGACCCGCACCCGAGGGTCCTCGACGACCCGGGCCTGGCCGAGCCCGCCGTCCTTGTCGTAGAACGGATCGCTGTTGGAGATCTCGGGAG
>JBARHO010000160.1:0-8416 GCA_049799275.1 Thermoplasmata archaeon | reverse complement strand
AAGACCTCCGTGTCGATCCCCGTCTGTCCGTGGCAGTTGGCAGCCCCCACGACCCCGACGCCGCCGACATCGCAGGGTCCGGTGGTGGTGTTGAGGTAAAGGGCGAGGGTGAACGGATAGGAGACCGTGATGGAGGGTCCGTTCTCACCGTAGAACGTAGTGGTGGGGGTCCCGCGCCCGGAGAGCGCGTTCGTGCTCATGACCGCGGTGGGATTGGAGAAGTTCCAGATGTTCTCGTCGAAAGAGAGCGTGTGGGTCCCCGGAGCGTAGTTGATGACGTTCTGGAGCCAGTATTCGTTCGGGCAGAAGTTGGCGACCGGACCGGAGTAGCCGACGCACCCCGTCGGTGCCTGGTGATCGGGTCCGAACCCTTGCTTTCCCTCGACGGTGACGTTGACCAGCACGGCGTTCAACTGGGCACCGTAGGTGTTCTGACTGCCGAAGTCGAACTCTTCCGTCTGGATCCCGTTCGGATCGCTCGTCGCGAAGTAGGCCTGAAGGCTCGAGGTGTTCTGCGTGCTCGCCACCTCGGTCCCGGTCGTGTTCTTGATCCCGTAGTAGGCCACGCCCATCGGGGCAGGAGCGATGGAGTAGAGGGGAGTGACCACATTGTTCGTCTGGCTCAGCGGAGGCGCTTGGTGAAGGTTAGGAGGAAGGAAAAGGGAAGGGTCCCCGCCGCCGGCCAGATAGGCCTTCTGGTCAGCCGATATGGCGGCTGCGAGCTTGGTGTTGATCCCTAGGACCCTCGCAGAGGGTCCCGTCATCTTCGCGGGGGGCGCGGTCGGCGGGGCGGTCCCAGCCGTGGTGGCCGCGAGCCCGGGGGCGGCCGCCGGTTTCGAAGCACTATCACCGTTCGAGACCAACGGCGTCGACAGGACCGCTAAGGCGGAACCTACCATGATCAGCGCTACGATTACCGCTCCAAACATCGCCAATGGCGAACGGGACATAGTCGACCCAAGTGTGTCGTTATACTTCACCGAATGCCTAACTCGGAGCGAAAGTGCGACAGATCACCTCCCGTACTGGGACGCATTCGATCGGCCCTGTCTTGAAAATGGCCGGGTAGCGGGGCCCCTACGATCTACGGATCGGCGGTTCGACTGAAACAATGCGAAAGGGCCGACCGGATGCCTCCACAGGGGAGCGGGGAGGGCTCGTCCACCTTGCTTGGCCCGGGGCGCGTCCAATAGCACTAGCGAACTGCGGTCCTTGGCCGCTCCTCCAGGTCATTGCGGCTCGCCCTGGATCCCCAATAGGCATGCCGTTGGGCCCTGGGCATCGGGGACGTGCTCTCCGGCGATCAACCCATGGTCTCGGCAGCCGTCGGACAGAGATGGTCCGCGTTCCCGACCGCGGTGCCATCCGCACGCTTTCCCGATCCCCTGAACCACGACCCTACCGTACGCTAGCGGGGCAGCCAGATCGGCCGCATCGGGTCGGTGGCCGGGGACCTAAAAGGTCGTGTGGAAGCGACGTGGATGGAGATCCGCCGAGCTTCCACCCGCGCCCCAGTGGTCATGGGGCGATCCCCGTATGGCGTTCCCCACGGTATCGTTCTGGCTCTCTTTCGAAGAGAGAGGGACGAGAGCACGGCCGGCGGTGGCCGCCCCCGGCCTCGTTCGGAGAGGTTACTTTCTGTGGGTCCGACGCTCGACCCCTAGGTGAACGTCCCCGCCGCCGCCGCTCCGTTCACCGTCAGCGGGCTCGTCGGGTTCGAGGTGCAGGCGTACCCCGCCGATACGGTACCGAAGGCATATGTCCCGTTCGATACTGAGAACCTGAGGTGCGTCCCCGCCGAGACCGTCTCTTCCCGTCCATCGTCACCGGCCAGGTGGTATGCCTTGGGAGCCCCGGCTCCGAGAACGTCACCGTGAACGTCACTAGGTTCCAGTGCAGGGTGATCGACCCGACGATCTCCCCCGGTCCGCCGTCGTCCGAACTTTTCCGAAGGGTAAAATAGTAGGGTCAGTCTTACCAAACGGTAAGCCGTGGCGACCGAGGTCGGCACCCTTAGCACGAAGGGTCAGGTGACAATCCCGAAGGATATCCGCGAAGCCCTCGGTATCCGTCCGGGGGACAAGATCCGATTTGACCTCGAAGGGGGAGAGCGAGCCGTGCTCCAGAAAGCCGAGCCTTCGAGGATGAACGACATCCTCGGACGGCTGGGCCCGACGAAGGCGGGGGGCGTGGAACTCCAGCGGAGGTTGCGCAGTGAGTGGTCCAAGCGCCCTCCTCGACACTAACATCTTCCTCTCGGCTCGGAACCGGAACGAGACCGGCCACGCGGCCTGCCGGCGTCTCTTGGACCGGGTGGATGACGGCGCCCTTCGAGCGATCGTTTCCACGATCTCGATCGCCGAGGTTCGTGCCGGCCTTGGGCCAGCCGAGGCCCGGGCGGTCTGGCAAGCGTTCGTGAGTCATCTTCTCACATCGCCGAACTACCGCCTCGAGCCGGTCGATGCCTCCATCGCCGAGATGGGAGGGGAGCTCCGGCAAAAGTCCAAGCTTACGCTACCCGATGCCCTGATCATCGCGACCGGCATGATCAAGCGAGTCGACTTCGTCGTTACCCAAGATCGACAACTCGCTCGACTTCAGACCGCTCTTCAAGTACTCCCGCCCGAAGAAATCGAGTAGACGTTCAGGCCCCGCCGAGCCGGTGGGAGGCCAGCCTCGTCCTCCCGATGCGGCGCACCGATCGGGAACGGTCGCACGAGACGTGAGCGTAGCCCAACTGCAAATGCCATCTAAGAGACGATCCGTCGGCGTCGTCGACACGAGCTCGAGGATCCACCGCTTCTCCCCGCGAACGATTCCGCGCGGTGCCGCGGAATGGTGGTATGAGCCGAATAGGCTTCGAACCAGCGACGAGGGTCGCTCGCTCTAGTGGATCGCCCGCGCGAGGGACGTGCCCGTGCCGGGATATCGAAAATTGATCAACGGGACCGCAGCAGCCCTCACCGGCCGCGGCCCCGTTCGAATGGGTTACTTCTGGACGGCCGGGCGCCTGATCCCTAGGTGAACGTCACCGCCACCGGTACCGCCGCCCCGCTCACGGTCAACGGGCTCGTTGGGTTCGAGGTGGAGCTGTAGCCCGACGAGATGACGCTGAACGCGTACGTCCCGTTCGAGACGGAGAACGAGAGGTGCGTGCCCGTCGAGAGCGTGGTCTTCCCGTCCATCGTCACCTGCCAGCTGGTGTGGCTCGGGAGCCCCGATTCCGTGAACGTCACCGTGTACTTCACCAGGTTCCAGTGCAGCGTGGTCGACACGATGATCTCCCCCTGTCCTCCGCCGCCCGAGATCGACCCCGACCCCGTGTACGATCCCGACAGGCTGTAGTTCATCACGTGCCCGACCGAGTAGGTGTACGCGGAGCCGTTCCGGATCCCCGTGAACAGGATCGAGCTCGCGGTGGTGCACTTCATGGTGCTGTTGTAGGTCACGCACCAGTTCGTGTTCCAGCCCGACGTGAACCCCGTCTCGATGAACTTCACCGTATACGTCGTCGGCGCGAACGTCGAATGGATGGTCGGCGACGTCCCGCTGACAATGTATGTTCCGTGGTCGACGGTGTGGTAGCCCGAGATCGTCCCGATCGTGTAGGAGTAGGTCCCGTTCGCCTCGTAGAACAGGATCTTCGTTCCCGTGGAGCTCTGCGTCACCGAGTTCGTGGTCACCTGCCAGGTGGTCCCCGTGGGCAGACCGCTCTCCGTGAACGTGATCTTGTAGTACGCCACGTGGACCGTGACCGGTGCCCCGCTCACGACGAAGGAGCCCATGGTGCTCCCGTTCCCGGCCACGGTGGCCGTGTAGCTGTACGTCCCGTTGATCTCCTGGAACCCGGTGATCGTGGCCGTGCTCGAGGAGTGCGTCACGGAGTCGACCGTCACGCTCCACATCGTCCCGCCGGGCAGACCGGTCTCCTTGAACGTCACCGCATACGTGAAGGGCGCGAACACGATGCTCGCGGACGCGGGCCCGCCGCTCACCGTCACGCTCGGGGTATAGCTGGCGGCGTACGCCTTGTCGTTCGTGGCCACGCTGAAGCTGTAGGTCCCGTTCGGTAGGCTCGTCATCAGGCTCGTCGTGGCCCCGGTCGCGCTGAGGGACGGGCCGCCCGTGATGTTCACGTACCACGTGTCGCCCGCCGGGAGCCCCGACTCCGTGAACGTCACCGCATAGGTGACGCTCGCGAACGAGATGCTCTCCGTGACGGGAGCTCCGTTCACCGTGAAGCTCGGGGTGTACGTCGGGGCGTAGCGCTTGTCGCTGGTCGCGGCCGTGTAGGTGTAGGACCCGTTCGTGAGCTGGGTCGAGAGCGAGGTCGACGTTCCGCTCAGCGACGGGCCGCCGGAGATGTTGACATACCAGCTGTCGCCGCCACCTAGTCCCGACTCGGTGAAGGTGGCCGTATAGGTGAACGGCGAGAACGGCACGCTCACCCCGAGCGGCGCTCCGCTCACGGTGAAGCTCGGCGTGTAGGTCGGCGCGTAGGTCTTGTTCACCGTGGAGGCCGTGTAGGTGTAGCTGCCGCTCGGCAGACCGATGGTGATTGTCGTGGTCGTGCTCGTCAACGACGCCTGTCCGGTGATGTTGACGTACCACCGGGTCCCGCCGGGGAGCCCGCTCTCCGTGAACGTCACGAGGTACGAGGTGCCGAAGTTGATGGTGATCACCGAGGGCGACGGACCGGTCAGGCCGATCGACCCGGTCGCCGGGTTCGCGGCGTAGCCGGCCTGTGCCGTCGAGGCCGTGAAGGTGTAGCTACCCGTGGGCAGGTAGAAGTTGAGGCACACCGTGTTGGTCGCGCAGCCGGGGTTCGTGGCCAGGTTCGTCGCGCTCCCGTTGTACCAGCCGTATCCCGTCGCGTTCGCGATCCGCATCTGGAACTCCGTCGTCGTCGCGGAGCTCGGCAGGCCGGTCTCCTTGAACGTCGGGTCGTACACCGAGTAGGTGATCAGCGGGGCGTAGTCGCCCGAACGGAACACGGGGGTCGCGGTCGCGTTGGTCGCGGTGATCCCCGCCGTGCCGGTCTCCGAGGTGGTCCGCCCCACGAACGGAAGGTTCCCGTACGGGTTCGGGTTGTTCCCGTAGGCGGCCCAGATGTTGCCGCCCACGTAGCTCCCGCCGTTGACCGCGCCCGTCAGGGTGAGGCCGTCGATCGATTGCGAGTACGAGGTCGGCTCGCAGACCCCGTTGCCGGGGTTCGGGCTGCCCGGGTAGGTCGCCTGGGTGAGGGGCGCATAGCCGCTCACGCAGGTCGCGTTCCACCAGGAGACACTGACCCCCGTATCGGAGATGCTCAGGTTCGTGGGGGTGGTCGTGGCGAGGGCGTTGAACTCGTTGTTGTACAGCCGGTCGAACGACTCCGCGGTCGCGGCGTACCGCGCGGGGGCGTAGACGTCGTAGCCCGGGTGCGGGGACGGTACGAAGGTATTGCCCCACACGAGGTTCCGAGTGTTCTGGAGGGCCGGCGCTCCCTGGTTGATGAACCCGTTGGGGTTCACGAGGGGAGCTTTGTACGGGAGGCTGGCGGTCGCGCTCGTCCCACCGCCCGTGAAGTCGATCCCTTCGTCCGCCACCAGGATCGTGTTCGATGCGTAGACGACATTGGCGCAGGTGTTACAGACCACGCCATAGACCTGACCGCTCTCCACGTCGGAGATCCACGTGTTCCCCAGTTCCGGATCCCCCACCACGGCCACGTTCTGCGTGTGGAAGAAGTAGTACTGGAAATTGTTCGTGGTCGGGGTAGGATAGACCGACAGGGAGGCGTACTGCCAGGTCGGGTAGTCCATCGTCATCGTCGGCCCGGGATTGAACTGGGTGTACGCCGTGGTCTGATTGACGTAGACCCCGATCCACTGGATGAACAGGTAGTCGTTCAGGTTCGAGAACAGCCAGGAAAGGGATCCCGCCACGCCGTACGGCGCTCCGACCGTCGGGGTAGTTCCTGGGATGATGTACGGGTTCCCGGCCGTGCCGGCGCCGGAGACGGACAGGTTCTGGAGGTCCGAGTTACTGAACGCCCAGTCTGGAGTGTAGGCCCCCGTGGACGGGTTCGAGGCCAGGGTGATCGTGGGGGTCATCGTCGGGAACGGCGCGGCATTTCGCGCATGGGTCAACGACACGGTCTGCATGACCGGGGTGTACCCGCTGAGCATCACCTCGATGGTGTAGGTCCCCGGCTCCAGCAGGAGGTCCGGGCCGAGCAGCGTCGGGTTCGAGGTCCCGCCCGATCCCGCCCAGTAGGACCAGAAACCGAAGGTGGGGGCGACCTGGAAGAGCGATTGGTTCGTCTCCCCCGAGCCCTCGGCGATCCCCACCCAGGCGTTCGAGGGCTGGATCCCGGAATAGTCGAGGGCGCTGGCGCCCTCCCCGCAGGGGTAGGCGCAGCCGGTCGCGTTCCACAGTCCGTTCAAAAGGGAGGGTCCCGTGACGATATGCGCCACCGGGTTCCCGGGAGCGATATTGAGGAAGCGGGGCGCTGGTCCGGACGATACGGTCTCGGGCGACCAGTATCCGTTCGCCCCGGAGCTCGTTTCGCCGGTCTCCGAACCGAAGTCATAGGCCGAGGGCGGGGCGGTGTACCCTTTGCACTGGTTGTAGATGCCCGCGGTCTGACCCACGTTCGAGTTCTGGCAATAGTTGATCCCCACGGTGGCGTTCGCGTAGACATCCCCCGTGGTCGCCCCGCTGCTCGATCCGATCCCCCAATCCATCTCGTAGTCGTTCGGGAGGCCGAGGGGGTCGTAGGCCGTGCCGTTGGCCTGGATGGTCGCGGAGCCGATCCGACCGCTCGGACCGTGCTCGGGCACCGCACCGGCCGTGTTGCAGCCCGCGTTGGCCGGGAACTGGCACGTCCCGGAGTTGAAGAAGACATTGTCGTACTCCCCGCAGACCAGGCCGGAAGGTTCGGTCAGGGGGCAGACCTTCACGCCGGCGGAGTTCCAGATCGTGTAGTTGAAGTAGACCTCGTTGTCGATCCCGGTCTGTCCGTTACAGCTCGTCGCTCCGCCCGTGCCCGCGAAGCAGGTGCCCCGGGTGGTGTTCAGATAGAGAGCGACCGTGAACGGGTACGAGATGGTCACGGAGGCGCCGCCCGTCTCGTAGAGCTCACAGTTGTAGACGCCGGGGCCCTCACAGCCGACCATCCGACCGTGGCCGGAGAGGGCGTTCTCGGACATCGCGGAGGTCGGGTTCGAGAAGTTCCAGATATTGTTCTCAAAGGAAAGGGTGTGGGAGGCGGGGCTGTAGCCGATCACGTTCTGCAGCCAGTACTCGTTCGGGCAGACCGGGCCGGGACCGAACTGTACACATCCGCTGGGGGCGTTCGGGCTGGGGCCGAACGACTGCTGACCCTCGATCGTGGCGTTGACCAGTACGGAGTTGAGCTGGGCCCCATAGGATTGCTGGGTGCCGAAGTCGAACTCCTCAGTCTCCACGCCGAGCGGATCCGAGGTCGAGAAGAACCCCTGCAGGCTCGTCGTGTTCGTCGTCGACGCCGTGGTGGTGCCGGTGGTGTTGATCAGCCCGAAGTCCGATACGCCCATCGGGGCCGGGGCGATGTTGTAGAGCGGAACGATGTGATTGTCGGTCGATTGGATGGGAGGAGCTTCATGGAGGTTCGGCGGCAGGAACATCCCGAGATCCCCGCCTTCCGCTTGGATGGTGGCCTCGTCGTTCTTGACGACATTGGCCAGTTGGGCGTTCGTCCCGAGGGCGCCCTTATAGACCGCGCCTCCCGCCGGTGCGGCGGTCGCCGCGGGGGGGGAGACCGGCGTCACGGCGCTCGTCGTTCCGGTCGGTGCCGCCGGGCTTGACGGGGTACTATTCGAGACCAGCGGGGTCGAGAGGACAGCGAGGGCGGACCCGATCATGATCAGTGCCACAATTGCCGCTCCGAACATCGCAAAAGGCGAACGAGCCATGAGGCCGCGAAGGTGCGACCCGCTACATAAATCGTTTCAAAAAACGTTCCGTCCTGGGACCGGGTTTCACGTCAGTGGATCGGGGCCGATCGGAGATCTCATTGGACATACTTTTAAGAACAGTCATACCTCATCGGTGAGGATCCCAAGCTTTAAGCCTGTGCCGAACTGGCATTTTTCCGCCTTCGCGGTGGCGAAGGCGCCTGCTCCACACCCCCCGGCGGACCGGCACGTGCCGGTCCTATCGGTCGCCGATCGCGACGAAGAGGAAGTACTCGGGACCGCCGGGGTCATCGCCCCGGCGGCCGCGAGGAGAACGGGTTCGTCGTGGGAACGCGTTCCCTTGTCCCCTTAGGTGAACGTCACCGCCACCGGCACCGCCGCTCCGTTCACCGTCAACGGGCTCGTCGGGTTCGACATCTCGCTGTACCCCGCCGACACGATCGTGAACGCGTAGGTCCCGTTCGACTCCGAGAACG
>JBARHO010000159.1:0-1942 GCA_049799275.1 Thermoplasmata archaeon | reverse complement strand
CCTCGGAACGGAGCGGGTCGAGGGACTGCAGGTGGAGCGCACCGAACATGGACCTCCGGACGCGAAGGGCCGGCGCCCGATCCAGGTCGTTCCGAACACGGAGGAGACCATCCCATGCGACATGGTCATCGTCGCCGTCGGTGAGGTCGCCGACATCTCCGGCTTCGACCCCGATTATGGGTTCAAGTTCGCGTCAATGGGATGGCCCGAAGGCAAACGCGAGGATTGGATGACGGACGTGGATGGTGTCTTCGCGACCGGTGGGCGGTCCGTCGTGCACGCCATGGGCGCCGGCGAGCGTGCGGCTGCCGCGATCGACGCCTATCTGGCCAAGAAACATGGACGCGCCCCCGAACGCAGGCCCGACCCGTTCGGCGGGTCCACGCCGCCGGACCTTCCGTCCGGATACGGAGATCCGACCTGGACGCCCTGACGTCACCATCAGATTTGCACCGGCCGCAGCGGGTACTCCGGCCGAGATCGCCCCATCACTGACCGCGGGCGCTATTGACGCAGCGACCGTTGAACGGACCGTATCACGAACCGCAGGCCCAATGCCCGAGACTCTGCCATCCACGGAACGGGAAACGGGTCAGCGCGACCATGCGGTTGCGGGGCTCCCTTGGGAGAAAGTTGACCTAATCGCTGATCTCGCGCTCGAAGAATAGCGCATTCGCGACGGGATGCGACCAGAAGGCCTTGATGGGGCGAAATCCCAACTCCTGATAGAATTCGATCGCCGCCTGCATCGTCGGTAGGGTGTCGACCCTTAGTCTCTCGTAGCCTAGCCGGCGCGCCTGGTCGATGAGGGCCCGTACGAAAGGGTGACCGAAGCCTTTGCCGCGGTAGTCGGGTCGCACGTAGATCCGTTTGATCTCGCCTACGTTCGGTTCCAGCTCGCGGATCGCTCCGCACGCGACGACGCGATCGTCCTCGAACCAGAGCAGGATCTCGCCGTGCGGCGGCCCATAGGCACCGGGCAGCTCTGCGATGAGCTGGTCGACCAGGGCGATCCCTTCCCGCACCCTTGGTCCCGATTGCGTCGCAGGGTCTTGATGGTCGGCGAGCCACTGGCGATAATCCTGGAAGAGCCGGCGGACCATCTGGAGGTCCTCTGGCCAGCGTACAGTGCGAAAGCGGCCGCGAGCGTGGCCATCGAGACCATGCCGTGTTGGTCCGCCCATTGTTTCAGGCCTTCCTATCGACGAAGCGGAATACGGGTCGCACTAAGGACCGAAGCGCGGTGCAACAGCTCTCGCGTCCTTCGGAGTACCGCGAGGGGCCAGGCCAATCATCGCCCGCACCCGTGGACATAGCGCACTGCGGGTGGGCGGGACCCTGATCGCTCCGTCGGGACTCACGAAGCGGGTGGACGGCCTTCGATGCGTCCGCATGCCATCAACCGTCAGATCGATTTGACGCCGGACGGGCACAAGGAGAACGCATCGGGCCTCGGTCTCCTCGCATTTCTGGCGTGCCATTGCCTTCGCCGTGTGAAGGCGTTAGAGCTGACCCACCACCCCGTGTGAGATCGTTCTCTCCCAGACTACGCGAAGGAGCGGTGCCCCACGTGTTCCAGGAAATGGACCTCGGGTTGCCCGATGACCCCGCCCTGCTCCATCGCTTTCTTCAACTCTTCCGTCTGGGCGAACCGCTGAGCCTTGTCGGCGTTCTCGAACTCCGCGATCACGACAACCTCGTTCGGGTCGTCGGTCCCCCTCAGCACCTGTGTATCCTTCGCGCCGTTGGCCCTGTGAAAGGCGTCCATGCCGTCAAAGACAGTCTTCCACCTCGCAAAATCCTTCACCTTGTGGCGTACGATGACTGCGGTCACGAGCGGGCCACTCGCGTTGGCAGCTTAGAATTTGCGGAGGCCCCGTGACCGGGCCTGTTGGCCGATGGTAGCGCCCGAACACTAGAGCCCCCCCGCTTGGGCAAATGA
>JBARHO010000158.1:0-35300 GCA_049799275.1 Thermoplasmata archaeon | reverse complement strand
TCCTTCCTCTCCCTCGGTGCCCGCCGCGGTCGCGGCGGAGGAACCCGATGTCGAAACGCCGGTCGAGACCCCAGCCGCTCCGAGCAAGGGTGGGGCCACTCCGGCGCGAGGACGAGCTCGGGGATCGGGCGCCACTCCATCGAAACCTCGACCATCGACCCCCTCCAAGCCCGAGGCCTCGACCCCCTCGCCCAAGCCGGCGGCTGGTCCGACCGAAACGCCCGATGAGGAAGGGGCCGAGAAGGCCACCGGAGAGGGCGAAAAGGCGGCCCCAAAGAAGCCCCGACCGCGCAAACCGAAGACGCCTCCGGCCACGGACGAAGCGACCTCCGCGTGAGCTCGCCCCGTTCGTTGCGCTTGGAACCGTGGGTTTGAATTAACTTCCGGGCTGGTGCCCCGGATGGACCGGGCCGTTCGCGATCGCCGCGATACGAGGTGGGTCTCGGCCAGCGAGATGGCGGAGTTCGCCTTCTGCCCGAGGGCGCACTACTATTCGCAACATCCTCCGGAAGAAGGTCCCACGCCCGAGAGCGTCGCCGCGCGCTCGGACGGGATCCGGTTCCACGGCCGCACGATGGCGGCGGATCGGTTCGTGGAACGCTCCGGCGCGCTCGGGATCGCGCTCCTGCTCCTCGCCCTGTGCCTCATCGCGGGGGTCGGGCTTTGGTGGTGGTGGACCTGAACGATCCTTTCCTTGCGTTCCTCGTCCTCCTTTTCGCAGTACTCTTGTTCGGGGTCGCTACCCTGATCCTCGTCCGCCACCTCCGTACGCGACGATCGATGGGCCGATTGGTCTGGACGGACACCGACGGCTCCCGCCCGGTCCTTCGCTCCGTTCGATACCGCATCGCGGGCCGCCCCGACGAGATCCGGGTGCTCCGCGATGGCCGGGCGATCCCCATCGAGATCAAGCGCCGTGCGTCCCCCCGCGGGGAGGTGCCGTTCTCGCACCTCATCCAGCTGTGGGCGTACTGCCTGCTGATCGAGGAATCCACGGGCCGCTCCCCGCCCTACGGGATCCTCCACTACGGGGACGGGGGCGAGTTCCGGGCGAGATGGGATGCGTCCGCCCGGGCCGAACTGGGGGCCCTCCGTTCCCAGATGGATCGCCCCTACCGCGGCGGGGCCACCCCGAGCATCGCCCGGTGCCGTCACTGCTCCTGGCGAGCGGGGTGCGATCGCCGGGCCATCTGAACGAACCGGTCGTTACGCGGCCCGGTCCACCCTCTCGGCCCAATAGACGTCGGTCAGGTAGGGATACTCCACGACCGAGCGTCCGCGGGTCGCGGGATCGGCCTCCAAGAGCGAGCGGATCTCTTCCCCTATCTGGGCCCGCTCTTCCGGGGACCGCCGGGCGATGAAGCTCACCGACCAGGCCCGGAGCACGACCTGCTCCGGGGTCATGGGCTGACGAAAGGCGAACTGACGGTGCTCGAGCGCCGGGAACGCCGAGCCCGCCGAGAACGCCGTGCGCCACTCCCCGCTCCGATGTCGAGGGGCCGCGCTCGGCATCTCGCCGTACGGTCCGCCCTCGTAGAACCGGTCGATGATCTCGGTGAACCGACGCACCCAGGCGACCCGTTCATCGCGGACGTTCCAGACGAGCGCCACCCGGCCCTTGGGACCGAGCACCCGCGCGAACTCCCGGAGCGCCTCGGCACCCCGGAACCAGTGGAACGCTTGGGCGACCACGATCGCTTGGACGCTCCCGTCCCGGAGCGGGATCCCTTCCGCCTGCCCCGCGAGGACCGGCACGTTCGGAAGTACGCGATGGAGGACCGATCGCATCTGCGCGATCGGGTCCATCGCGATGAGCTCGGCCCCGATCGGGATCAACGCCCGGGTGAACTTCCCGGTCCCGGCGCCCACCTCGAGGACCCGGGAACCCGGACCGATCTGTAGCACCTCGCGGAGGAAATCGATGGCCTCGGCCGGATACTCGGGACGGCTCTTCTCGTACTCCTCGGCGGCCAAGGAGAACCCTTGGGCCTGGTCATGGATCCTCGCCATCGTCCTCCGGAGGGACCCGCAACCCGGAGCGCGGCTTAACGAGCGGCCGGGCGACCGGCGACCGAAACCTTTTCGCTCGCACGGCCTACCGCCGCCGATGCCCGAAGGTTCAGTCGAGCGGACCTTGCTCCTGGTCAAGCCCGATGGCGTGCAGCGGGGCCTCGTCGGAGAGATCGTCGGACGTCTCGAACGCAAGGGCCTCAAGATCGTCGGCCTTCGGATGGTCAAGGTCCCCCCCGACTTGGCCGAACGCCACTACGCCGAGCACGCCGGAAAGCCGTTCTACCCCGGATTGGTCGAGCACATCACCGGCGCTCCGGTGGTCGCCCTCGCTCTCGAGGGACGTTCGGCCATCTCGGTCGTCCGGTTGGTGATCGGGGCCACGAACCCCCAGACCGCCGCCCCCGGTACGATCCGCGGGGACCTGGCCCTCGCCCTGACCCCGAACCTGGTCCACGCCTCGGACTCCCCCGCGTCGGCGGCGCGCGAGCTGGACCTTTTCTTCTCGGACCGGATGTTCTTTTCCTACGCACGGGCGGGCGAGGAATTCGTATAGGCGATGCCGCGTCCGCTGGACGACGCGGTCCGCACCTTGGCCCGCGGCGGGGTCGTCGTATACCCGACCGATACCTTGTACGGCCTCGGTGCCCGCGCGAGCGATCGGTCCGCGGTACAGCAGGTCCTGGACCTCAAAGGGCGCCCGGAAGGGATGCCGATCTCGATCGCCGTTTCTTCTACCGAGGAGATCGAGTCCTGGGCCGCTCTCAACGATCGGTCCCGGGCCGTCGTCCGTCGCGAGCTCCCCGGTCCGGTCACGCTCCTCCTTCCCGCCAACCGGAACGCGCGCCGATCGTTCGGGGCTCCCATCGTCTCTCCGAGCGGCACGATCGGCATGCGCGTCCCCGACCATCCCCTCGCTCGGGAGCTGGCCCGTCGCTCGGGTCCGATCACGGCCACCTCTGCCAACCGTCACGGCGAGGCCCCGGCGATGTCGATCGCGGAGGCCCGTCGGGTCTTCCAGAACGGCATCCGTCTCTACCTGGACGACCCGCCCCTACCGCGGGGACGACCGTCCCGTCTCATCGATCTGACCGGCACGACCCCTCGTTCGGTCGAGCGTTAGGCTCTTGACGGTACGGCATCCGTGGAGGGGGTACCGGTAGGGCTCGAAGATGACGATCACCGAGGCCAAGATCGGACCGTGGAGACGAGCGGCCCAGATCGCGGCGGAGGCGCGAGAGCTCGGTCTTCGGGAGGCCCGGCCGGGAGCGGATCTCAAGGAGCTCGCCGATCGGATCGAGAGCTTCATCCGCACCCAAGGGGCCGAGCCCGCGTTCCCGGCCAATCTCTCCCGGAACACCGAGGCCGCGCATTTCACTCCGGCCCCGGATTCCAAGATCCGGCTCGAGGCCGGCGACCTGCTCAAGGTCGACGTGGGGGCCCACATCGATGGGGCGATCGCCGACACCGCGATGACGATCGAAGTGGGCGGTGGTCGGCGGCACGAGAACCTCATTCGCGCCGTACGGGAAGCGCTGGAGGCGGGGATCGCCCAGGTCGGGGCGGGCGTTTCGGTCGATGAGATCGGCCGGGCGATCCAAGCGGCGGTGCAGGCCCGGGGACTGAAGCCGGTCCAGAACCTGACCGGTCACACGATCGAGCCGTACCTCCTGCACGCCGGGGTCGCCGTTCCTAACGTGAGAGGGCTCGCGGACACGCGGCTCGCGGAGGGGCAGGTCCTGGCGATCGAGCCGTTCGTCACCAACGGGGCGGGGTTGATCGAGAACGGGCCCTTCGGGAACATCGTTCGGTTCCGCGCGGACCCGGCCGGCTCGGACGCCACGATCCAGGAGGCGTACCGGCGGTTCCGGACCTTACCCTTCACGACGCGGTGGTTGCCCGGGTCCGACGGGGCGGCGTTCCTGAAGCGCGCCCGGCGGTCGCTCCAGACCTACCCGGTCTTTGTCGAGCAGGGCCAAGGGTGGGTCGCGCAGGCGGAGCACACGATCTGGATCGGGCCCGATGGACCCGAGGTCCTGACCCGCAGCGCCTGAGCGCGCCCGGCCAGCCTGCTTATGTAGTCAACTAGTTAGTAGGTTGGTAGTTAACCAAACTAACTATGTCGGTCACGCATTCCCGATCCTCCCTATCCGCCGCCTCGCGCGAGCAGTTCCTCTTCGAGGCGCTCCACGAAGGGACCCAGGCGGTCCGACAGTTCCTGCATTCCGAGGTCCGTGAACGCGGCCTCACCCTCTGCCAGTTCTGGACGCTCCATCATATCGCCGAGGGAGGTCCTACGACCGCGAGCCGTATCGCGGCCAACGACGGGGTGACCCCGGCGAGCGTCAGCATCACGGTGGAGCAGCTCGTTCGCTCCGGTCTCGTCGAGCGCCGCCGCCAGGAGGACGACCGCCGGGTCGTGGTCCTGAAGGCCACCCCCCGTGGTGATCAGCTCTTGGAGCAGGTCTGGCGTCGCGGCGCCCGCACGTGGGCCGAGCTCACGGCCGAGGTCCCGAAGGCGGACCTGGAGACCACGGCCCGCGTACTGCGTCAGCTCAAGACGACGGTCTTCCGGTTGGACGCCGGGGCCCGGGAGCTGGCCGCATGAGCGCCCCCGAGATGCTCGCGAACGGTCGTCCGTTCGATGCCAAGCGGGCCAGCCGCGTCATCGCCATCCTGGCCGGGATGGCCCTGATGGTGACGTATGTCGAGACGATGGTCCTACCGGCGTTCAAGCAGTTCTACACGTTCTTCGATCAGACCGGCGGCTCCTTCTCCAACATCACGTGGATCCTCTCGGCGTACCTACTGGTCGGGGTCGTGGTCACCCCGATCTTCGGGAAGCTCGGGGATCTCTACGGCAAGAAGCGATTGTTGCTGATCGCGATGGGCGTCTACGCGGTCGCGGTCACCGTCGCCGGTTTCACCCCGAACATCGGTGACGCGTTCGGTGTCTCCCGGCCGAACCAGTTGTTCATCCTGATCGGCGTGCGCGCCGTTCAAGGGGTGGGGATGGCGATGTTCCCGCTCGGTTTCGCGATGATCCCGGAGGTCTTCCCGCCTCGGAGGGTCGGACAGGCGCAGGGGATCGTGGCCGGCATGTTCGCGGTCGGGGCGGCCCTCGGCCTCGTGGGCGGCGGCTACATCGCTCAGACGTACGGCTGGCAACTGACCTACCATACGGTCATCCCGGCGGCCATCCTCCTGCTCATCCTCGGCGCGCTCCTGCTCACCGAGTCGCCCTTCCGCTCGGACCGGAAGCTGGACCTCCCCGGCGTGACCAGCCTGGGGATCGGGCTCGCCACGTTCATGCTCGCCATCACGGAGGGGACCATCTGGGGCTGGGGCGCCTTGGGCGCGGTCTCCTTCGTGGGGATCCCCTGGGGGGTGCCCCAGTTCTTCATCGTCTCCGTCCTGGCCTTCGCGTTCTTCGCGTGGTGGGAGCCCCGGGCCAAGAGCCCGGTCATCGAGTTCAAGGCCCTCAAACAACGGAACATCCTCATCGCCAACATCAACGGCCTCCTGGTGGGCATGGTGATGTTCTTCGTGTTCACCGCGTTCACGATCCTGGTCGAGCTCCCCTACGGGCCCGGGTTCAATGAGTCGGAGCTCACCATGGGCCTCCTGCTCCTGCCCGCGGCGCTCGGGATGTTGATCTGCGGGCCGATCCTGGGACGTGCGATCTCCCGGGTCGGGCCCAAGCCCATCATGACCCTCGGGTTCGGCCTCATCGTGCTCGGGAGCGCGTTCCTCATCCTGTTCAATCGGACGCTGCTCGATATCGCGATCCTCCCCATCCCGCTCCTGGTCGGGAGCGTGGCCGTGCTCATCTCCATGACCAATGTCATCGTCCTGAGCGTCGATCGCCGGGAGCTGGGCGTCCAGACCGGCATGAACCTCACGTTCCGGAACCTGGGCAGCGCCATCGCGCCGGTGGCAACGTCCACGATCCTCGCCAGCTTCACGGCCTCCTACTTAGGAGGACATCTCATCGGATACTCGCTCGAAGGCTTCCAGATCATCTTCGGGCTCATGGCGATCATGTCGATCGCCGGGCTCCTCCTCACGCTCGCCTCCAAGAACTTCCGCTTCGGCGCGGACGGCGTCCGACAGGAGACCTCCCGGCACCATGCGACGGCGGCGCCCGAGGTGCCCGCGATGAGCGTCGACGCGGCGCGCCCGTAAGCGCGGATCGCGGATCGGGCCGCGCTACGCGGCCGACCCGTGCTCGGCGCGGACCAGTCGGACGCCCGCGCGCATGCTCTCGAGCTTCTGGTGGGCGATCGTGAGCTTTCGGGTACGGAGCCCGCAATCCGGATTGACCCAGATCCGACGCGGGTCGCCCAGGATCTTCACCGCCCGACGCAGCCGGTCGGCGACCTTCGCAGGGGTCTCGACCTCGTCCCGGTGGACGTCCAGGACGCCGAGGCCGATCTCCCGCTTGTCCTCGTACTCCTGGAAGAGGTTGAGCACCTCGTAGCCGTCGTGGTGATCGGTGTCCCGGTTCGCGAACTCCCAGGTCCACTGGCCGCAGCGCTTCGCCTCGAGGAGCGCCGGGAACAGGTTCCGGTAGTTCGAGAAGCAGATGTGCATCGAGAAGAACGCGTCAAGCCCCTCCGTCGCGGCGTTGAACCCTTCGGCCACGAGGTCCGCCTCGTCCGGATGGGTCCCGGCGGCCGGCTCGTCGATCTGGATGACCCGGCACCCGCGCTCGATCAGTTTGGCGAGCGTCGGCCGGATCGCCTTGCGGGCGATCTCCACGACGAACTCGCGCTGCGCGTCCCGGCGCACCGAGCGGCCTTTCCATCCGGGCCTTCGTCCGAGGTAGTACTCGTTGTACGACCAGTCGGCCAGCGTGTAGGGCCCGGTGATCGGCAGCTTCGGCTCGGCCTTGGCGTGGGTCTTGACGAAGTCGAACTCCTCGACGTGGTACGGGTTCTCGAGGCGGATCTCCCCCGTCGCGGCCGCCTTGAGGTAGTACTTGTTGTCGAAGGAACGGACGTGGCCCTGGAACTGGAAGCCCTTCATCTGGCGGATCGGGTACTCGTACATCTCGATCCGGCGCGCCTCGCCGTCGTAGACCCGATCGAGCCCCACGTTCTCGAAGAACCGAAGGGCGAAGAGGGCCCCCCAGTCCCGGACCGAGCCGGCCCCGACCTCGCGGGACCGGCCGCTGAGGAACGCTTCCACCTTGGGGTCGTCGGCGGGGGCGAAGTGGAGGAGCTCGTTCCAGTGCCGGAACTCCTGCTGGGCCGTCGGGTCGAGCGCCTCCCCGCGCTGTCCCTGCAATTGCCAGCGCGGCTTCGCGAGCGAGCCGATCTCCTGCGTCGGGAAGAGCGGATGGTCCATCATCAGCGTCGGGCCTCCGCGTTCAGGATCTGGCGAGCGGCGGGCAGGACGTGGAGCTTGCGCGTCGCCGGTTCCCACGGAAGAAGGTCCAGTGGGGCGCCCGGGCCGAGCGTCACATTGAGCGGGTTCAGCCGCTGCATCACGGTGCGGACGACCTGCGCCACATCGGTGGGGTCCTCGACGAGCGTGGTCCGGGGATCGAGGCATCCGATCCCGATCCCGCGCCGGTCCCCGAGCTTCGGCAGGTTCTTCACCTCGGTCTCGGCCAGATCGATCCCGATGGCGTTGACCGGGAGACGGGCCAGGAGCTCCGCGCACCGGGCGGCGTCCCCGAAGTACGTCCAGACGATCGAGCTGCCCCCGTCCAGAGCGGGCTGGAGCGCCTGGTACGCCGCCACCACGGACTCGGCCCGCGCGCCGGTGGGCGGTTCGACGACGAGCAGCGGCTCCTGGAACTGGAACGTCGAGTAGCCGATCGCGCGGAGCTCGCGGACCTCCTCCGCCAGTAGCCGACCCAGTCGGTGGGTCAGCGCCTCGGGCGTCTCGCCCGAGCGATTGTCGAGAAGATGGGCGAAGGTGTACGGTCCAGGAAGGATGACCTTGGCCCGACGGGCCCCCTTGGTCCGCGGGACCTTGGGAAGCCGACCCGCGATCGCCCCGGCGACACGCTCCGGGGGCGCGTTCAGGATCGGTTGCCGGAAGAAGGTGTTCGTCTCGAACCACCGGGTGACCGGGCCGACCGTGAAGCCGCTCCAGGTCTCCGCGAACGGACGGAAGAGGTCGGCCCACCGCAGGTAGCCTCCGGTCATCGGCTCCAGGCCGAGACGTTCCTCGAGCGCCACGACCTCGCCCTCGGTGCGGTCGTAGAGCTCGTCCACGGCCTCAACGCTGGTCCGCCCGCGGTCCAGATCGCGTGTGGCGGCCACCAGCGCCTCGGGGCGCGGGAACGGTCCGGTCAGGCTCGTCGTGACGTTCATGAAGGGGTCCGCGAAGTTCGGTTAGCGCCTTAACAATTCCCCTTCGACGGTCCGCTACGGCGAAGGAAAGCCGCTTGCATCGAGGACAAACCTCGCCGATATCTGGCGGCGATACGGAAAGACCGGATCCGACCGGGACTCGACGGTGTCTCTCTGGAGGCACATCCAGAGGATACGTTAGGCGTCCCGCTCCATGGTTCTCGGCGACGGAACGGCTCACCGGCGATCGCCCAACAGGGCAACCTCTACTGCTCGAGGTTCTCTCGCACGATCGAGTCGAAGTCGGTCGGTTTTGGGGGCCAGCCTTCCGTCATGTACGTGAGGAAGGCTTCTCGGGTCCCCTGGTTCAGGGCCTCGTTCGTGCCCCGCTCGAACCCGATCGTCGTGGAATATCGTTCGATGAGGGCATGGCGTCGACCGAAGTGGGCCGGAAAGACCTCGACCTCGTCGGGCAACTGCAGGAGCTTTTCCATCAGGCTCTCCCAGAGGAGCTCGGGGCTCCCGTCCCCGAGGTCGGTCCGGCCGCAGGCACCGATCAGGAGGGTGTCCCCGGTGAAGATCCGGTCGCCCAAGGACAGGGTCATGTGATCCCGGGTGTGGCCGGGGGTCTCGATCGCCGTGATCTCCCCGCTCCCGAACGAGATCCCTTCGCCCTCGGCGAGGACGCGATGCGGGTACTGGGCGGGTGACCTCTGGCTCAGGTAGATCGGCGCGTCCGTGCGTTCGTGGAGGGTCGAATGGCCCGCGAGATGGTCCGCGTGCGTGTGGGTCTCGATGATGGCGCGCAACTTCCACCCGCCCGCAGAGAGCTGGGCGAGGTAGGGGTTCACATCCCGGCCGGGGTCGACCAGGATGGCCTCCCGCTCGACCGGATCGCCGATGAGGTACGCGAGACAACCGGTCTCGGGACGGGGGAACTGCTGGAGCAGGACGGTCGCGGTCGGAGCGTGGGCCCGGTAGCGCGGGATCGTCGGGTCGACCAATCGGGAGTACTCGTCGAGGCCTCCCTCGAGGGCCGCGGCGAACGGGTAGCCCTTCCGTTGGAGGTATTCCGCGGCCCGCCGGGACTCCGCCCCGAACTGGCAGTAGGCGACGATGGGTTTGTCCGCAGCGAGCTCCCGGTAGCGAGTGGGAAGCTCGTAGAGCGGAATGGAACGATCATCCGGAAGGTGGGAGAACGAACGCTCGCGGGGTGGACGCACATCGAGCAGGAGCGGAGGATCGGTACCCTCCAGGAGCTCGTGGAGCGCGCCCGGCGAGACCAGCGGGGCCGCCCCATGGCGAACCGGTCGTATGAACGGGTGCGGGAGGCCCTCGCTCGCGGTCACGGTCCCCTCTCCGGAGAAAGGTACGGAGGCCGCTCGAGGTACATCCGTTTTGCTTTATGCGCGGAGCAGGGAGAAGCTGGACATTCCGGTCCCGGACCACTGCCATTTCAACGGCAATTGACGAAGGTACCATCGTCCTCACCGTAAGATTAAAGCACCAAGGCCGCTCGGCGATCCATCGATGGTCCAGGCGTCCTCTCCCGAGGCACATTCGCCCAAGGTCCCGAAGCGATCGGGCAAGCGATCGCGGCGTCCGCGCGCGCAGAGCGACGAGGAGCGGAGCGAGGAGCTCGGACGCCTC
This sequence comes from Thermoplasmata archaeon, assembly GCA_049799275.1. Classification (GTDB taxonomy): domain Archaea; phylum Thermoplasmatota; class Thermoplasmata; order Lutacidiplasmatales; family UBA184; genus Lutacidiplasma. The sequence continues at coordinate 25,335 of JBARHO010000158.1, read as the reverse complement.
TCCGTGGAGCTCGCCCGCTTCTATCACGGGAAGATGGAGACGGTGCCGACGGTCCCGGTCCGCTCCCTCCAGGACTTCTCCTACTGGTACACTCCCGGGATCGCCGAGGTGTCCCGTCTCATCGCCAAGGACGCCGACCAGGCGTTCGATCTCACCGGACGCTGGAACACGATCGCCATCGTGACCGACGGGAGCCGGGTGCTCGGTCTGGGGGACATCGGGCCGCAAGCGGCCCTCCCGGTGATGGAGGGGAAAGCGCTCTTGTTCAAGTACCTGGGCGGGGTCAACGCGGTCCCGCTCCCGGTGACCATCCCGAGCGCGAAGGCGCTCGTCGAGACGGTCCAGCGGATCGCGCCGGCGTTCGGCGGGATCAACCTCGAGGACATCGAGTCCCCGAAGTGCTTCTACGTGCTCGAGGAGCTGCAGAAGGACCTCCCCATCCCGGTCTGGCACGACGATCAGCTCGGAACGGCCGCGGCGACGGTCGCCGGACTGTTGAACGCGCTCGCCCTGACCGGTCGCGCCTTCCCGGGGCTTCGCACCGTTCTGCTGGGGGCCGGGGCGGCCAACCTCGTGACGGCCCGTCTCCTGCGGGCGCTCGGCCAGGACCCGAAGCTCTTGACCCTCGTCGACTCGCGCGGGGTCCTCCACGGGGAGCGGGAGGACCTCGACGAGATGATGCTCCACAACCGCTGGAAGTACCATCTGGCCCTCGAGACGGACGGCGGGGGCCGGACCGGTGGATTGCGCGAGGCCCTGGAGGGCGCGGACGTGCTCATCGCCGCCTCGACGCCCCGGCCCGGCCTCGTGAAGCCGGAATTCATCCGGTCGATGGCCCGCTCGCCGATCGTCTTCGCCCTCGCGAACCCCACGCCCGAGATCTGGCCGTCCGAGGCCCGAGCGGCCGGTGCCGGGATCGTCGCGACGGGGCGGAGCGACTTCCCGAACCAGGTCAACAATTCCCTCATCTTCCCGGCGGTCTTCCGCGGCGTCCTCGACGCGCGGGCACGATCGATCCCCGATGCGGTGGTCCTCGCGGCCGCGAAGGAGCTCGCCCACCGGGCCGCGGAGCGGGGCCTCTCGGAGGAGCACATCCTTCCGACGATGGAGGAGTCCGAGGTCTTCCCCTATGTCGCGGCGACGGTCGCGACCACGGCGGTGACCCTCGGGATCGCCCGCCACCGGCGGAGCAAGGAAGAGTTCCTCGAGACCGCCCGGGAACGGATGCAGCGACCCGCCCGCCTCGCCCGTGTCCTGATGCGTTCGGGGCTGATCCAGCCGATCCCTCGGAGCGCCCGGGGCGGGAAGGCTTGAAAAAGGGGGCGTCCATCGCATCGAGGTCGAGAGGACGTTCTGCTGACGGATCATCAACCATGAGCAACGACACGAAGGACCCTTCCGGACCTACGTCCCCGACCTCAGAGCCCCCGGTGCCGATCCGCGTGCGGGAGGCCGAGGCGAAGGACGTCCCGGCCCTGGTCTCGCTCATGCTCCGGCTGAAACGCCTCAACGAGGAGTTCGATCCCCTCCTGAAAGTGCGCCCCGACGCGGAAGAGAAGGCCCGCGAGATCCTAGAGGCGGATCTCCAGAACCCCAAGGGGATCGTCCTCGCCGCCGAGGGCTCCGGCGCCGACCGGGAGAAGGTCGTCGGCGTGGTCCGCGCCGCGGTCCGGGAACGGCCGTTCTATGTCCCGGAGCAAGAGGGCGTGATCCTCGACATCTACCTGCTTCCCCTCTATCGGCGCAAGGGGGTCGGGGAGTACCTGCTCCGGGTGACCGCCGACCGGCTCAAGGAGAAAGGAGCGGGGATCGTGACGGCCGACTTCCCGTTCCAGAACGAGATCGCGGCCCGCTTCTACGCGAAGCGCGGCTTCCGGCCCATCACCGCATTGCACGCCCGCTCCATCTGAGGTCCCCCGGCCATGCCCCCGAGCCAAGGTAAAGAGGCGAGACGGGGTCGGAGGACGATGGCAGGTCCAGCAACGGGGGCCGCGGCCCCGAAGTACTTGCGGCGGGGAAAGGTCAAGGAGGTCTACGAGATCTCTCCCACCGAGCTCGAGTTCCGGTTCACGGACGACATCTCGGTCTTCGACAAGCACGTCCCGAGCACCATCCCGCACAAGGGGGAGACGCTCGCGGCGACCGCCGAGCACTGGTTCCATCTCTGTGACCGACTGGGCGTCTCGAACCATTTCCTGGGCCGACCCGCCCCATCGACGATGCGGGTGAAGCGCGTCCAGGTGGTGCCGCAGCCCAAGACCCTCGGTCCCCATCCCAAGAACTTCCTCGTCCCGCTCGAGTTCATCGTTCGATACTACGTCGCAGGCTCCATGTGGGACCGCGTGAAATCCGGCAAGATCCGGCCCGAGGAGCTCGGCTTCTCCCGGGGCCAGAACGTCGAGTATGGCGCGAAGCTCCCCCAACCCCACTTCGAGGTCACGACGAAGTTGGAGCCGGTCGACCGGCTCCTTACCATGGAGGAGGCGCTCGAGCTGTCCACCCTGGACCGCCCGACGATGGACCAGGTCCGCGAGATCATCCTCAAGATCGACGAAGGGATGTCCCAGGAGATCGAGCCCCGGGGCCTGATCCACGTGGACGGGAAGAAGGAGTTCGGGATCGACATGAACGGCGGCATCATGGTCGTCGACACTTTCGGTACGGCCGACGAGGACCGCTTCTGGGACAAGGGGGCCTACGAGCGCGGACGTCAGGTGGAGTTCTCGAAGGAGTTCGTCCGCCAGCACTATCGCACCAGCGGCTACTACGACCGGTTGATGAAGGCCCGCGACTCCGGTGCTCCCGAGCCCGAGCTCCCGGCCCTGCCTCCGCTCCTGGTGGATGAGGTGAGCCGGCTCTATACGACCGTCTACCAGCGGCTCACCGGAGAGCCGTTCATCCCGGCCGCCGGACGGTAAGGGACGGGACCCGGAAGGGCCCGTGCGGGCCTACCCGGGAATGCTCACCTGGGGTCGTCCGATCGGTCGGAACACCCGTGTCTCCGCCCATTTCACGACCCCCTAGCGGGTCCCTTATGAAGCGTGGGGCGCTCGAGGTACCATGGCCCAAAAAGCGGTATCCCGCTCCTCCCAGGAGACCCCCGAGCTCGAAGAGACCCCGGTCGAACGTCCCGAGGTCGCGCTCGAGGATCTCCCGGGGGTCGGGAGCACCACGGCCGACAAGCTCCGAGAGGCCGGGTTCACGGACCTGATGGAGCTCGCCACCGCCTCCCCGGGCGACGTGGCGGAGGCCGCGGAGATCGGCACGACCATCGCGCTCAAGATCATCAACGAGGCCCGCCGGCGCGCCGACGTCGGGAGCTTCGAGCTCGGCACGCTGCTCTTGGAACGTCGCAAACGCATCGGCCGCATCACGACCAATGCGAAGAGCCTGGACGAGCTCCTGGGCGGCGGGGTCGAGACCCAAGCGATCACGGAGCTCGCCGGCGAGTTCGGCACGGGGAAAACGCAGCTCGCCCACCAGCTCGCGGTGAACGTCCAGCTCCCGGTCGATCAAGGCGGGCTCTCCGGTGAGACCGTCTACATCGACACCGAGAGCACGTTCCGTCCCGAGCGGATCGTCGACATGTCGAAGGCCGCCGGTCTCGAGCCCGAGACCGCGCTCAATCGCATCCACATCGCCCGGGCGTTCAATTCGAACCATCAGATGCTCCTCGTCTCGAAGGCGCAGGAGCTCGCTCGCGAGCGGCCGATCCGGCTCATCGTGGTCGACTCCCTGACCGCCCACTTCCGTTCGGAGTACGCGGGGAGGGGAGAGCTCGCCCCGCGGCAGCAGCTCCTCAACAAGCACCTGCATGAGCTCCTCAAGTTCGGCGATACCTACAACGTCGCGATCGTCGTGACGAACCAGGTCTCCTCGCGGCCGGACATCCTCTTCGGGGACCCGACCCGCCCCATCGGCGGGAACATCGTCGCCCACGCTTCGACGTACCGGCTCTATCTGAGGAAGTCGAAGCCCCCCAAGCGGATCGCGCGGCTCATCGACTCCCCGAACCTTCCCGAAGGGGAGGCGGTCTTCTCGCTCACCGGCGAGGGGATCCGGGAGTAACGCGCCTCCCTCGGCCGCCGCCCGCGCTCACGCGACGGACGGCGGTCGCCTTGACGTAGAGGACCACGGTGGCGTTCGGCCGCAATCCGAGCGACCGGACGGACTCGGGGGTCACGGCGACATCGAGGCGCCACTCCCCGATCCGGACGGTGACGGTACGCGCCAGGCTTCCCGCGGCCCGCCGGACCTTCTCGACCGTGGCGTGGACCTGGTTCCGAGCGCTCGACGCGAACACCCGCCGGGCCATGACGATCGATTCGGGATCGAGAAGAGCGGAGACCCGCTCACCCTCCTCGGCCTGGAACGACACCTGCAGGGTCGGGCCTCCATCGACCATGACCTGCGGGGAAGGGAGGAGATGGTACGTCCCGCGGAAGAGGTTCGCGCGGGAGATCGGGGTCATCGGCCGGGACCCCACGAGCTCAAGCCCCTCGAAGCCCTGGCGCACGACGCGATCGCCGAGAGGGGTGAGGCGGCTGCGGCCATGGCTTCGCCCTCCGCGCTCGCCTTCGATCACGGGGCCTCCAAAGGCGCGCGAGAGACATTTGATCCGGTAGACGGCTCGGTCCCGAGAGATCCCGAGCTCCCGGCTGGCCGCCACCACGGAGCGTCCGCTCGCGACCGAGCGGAGGAGAGCGATATCGGTCGAGGTGACGATCCGGGGCCGGGCGCTCATGTGGCCACCTCCCTCCCCGGGAGGCCGTTCACCCCCAAGGGGTGCAGGAGCTTGAGATCGATGTCGAAGCGGATCTCTTGGCCCAGGCTCGGTAATGGGCGAGGATCCTCCTCGGGTCTTTGAAGGGTCAGGCCGAGACCCCCGGAGCGGAGCTCGATCAGCCAGCCCTGAGGCGTCGGCCGGACCCCTCGGACCTTCGCGGACCACGGCCCGACCGCGGACGCGGACAGCTCGAGGGAGCCGCTCGAGAACGCGATCCCTTGCGGTCCCGCGAACGTGAGGAGCCAGCGGGCGAAGGGAGAATCGCCATCCTCCTCGAGCGCCGGTCGATCGAAGACGTTCTCGAACCCCACGAACCGCGCCATGAACGGGTCGGAGGGAGCTCGCAGGAGCTCGTGGGCATTGGAGCGCCGTTGCACCCCGCCCCGATCGAGCACGAGGAAGGAGTCGGCCAGAGAGAAGGCGAGAGCCGGGTCATGCGTGACCAGGATGACCGGGATCCGGTCCTTCTCCAGGAGGTCCTGAAGGATCATCCCGAGCTCGTAGCGCGCATTCACGTCGAGCGCCTGCCACGGCTCGTCCCAGACGACGAGCTCCGGCTCGGCCGCGAGCGCTCGCGCGAGGGCCACGCGCTGCTGTTCCCCGCCGCTGAGACGTGCCGGATAGCGGTCCTTGAGCGCGGTCAGATGGAACCGTTCGAGCAGTTCCCGGACTTGCGCCCGCGCGTCCGGACGTTCCCTCAACTGCAAGGGGTAGCGAATGTTCTGCTCCGCCGTGCGATGCGGAAAGAGCCCCAGCCCTTGCGGTACGTAGCCGAGGCCCCGTTCCTCGGGAAGGTATCGGGAGATGTCAACTCCATCCCGCAGGAGATGGCCCCGACGTACGGGGAGGAACCCGGCGATCGTACGGAGCAGGGTGGTCTTCCCGGCTCCCGAGGGGCCGAGCACGGCCAGGGCGGACCCCGGGGCCAGGGTCACGTCAACGGGCCCGAGGTGGAAACGTTCGAGATCCGTCTCGACCCCGTCCACGACCCAATGGCTCATGGGCCGAGGTCCCCCCTCCGCCAAGGAAGCCATCCGGTGCGCTCCCCGATGCGAACGAGAAGGAACAGCGCGAACGCGATGAGGAGGAAGAGCGAGCTCACCGCGGCCGCGTCGTTCAGGTCCCCCGTCTGGAAGAGGTTGTAGATGTATACCGAGATCGTCGATGTGACCGGACCGTTGTACGGCCCTCCCGGGTAGACCGCGGCGGCCAGTATGAGCAGACCGCCGATCTCACTGACGGCGCGCGCCCAGGTGAGCACGAGGCCGGCCACGATCCCTCGGAGCGCGATCGGGAACGTGACCGTCGCGAAGGCCCGCGCGGGCCCGGCCCCCAGGGACCGCGCGGCCTCGATCACCCGACCGTCGACCGCTTGGAAGGAGAGCTCGCTCGCGAGGACGGTGTACGGGGCGCTCACGAACGCCATGACGAGCACCACTCCCCAGATCGAATCGTAGATCGGGATACCGAGCCGTTGGGTCCAGTCGAAGAGCGGGGTCCCGGGCACGAAAAGGAAGAAGAGACCGAGGCCGACCAGGAGATGCGGGACCACCACCGGTAGCGCCACCAGGGACTCGACGATCGACTTTCCGAAGAAGGTGCGACGCGCGAGGAGGTATCCCATCGGGATGGCGAGGAGAGCCGCGACCAGGAGCGAAACGCCGGAAGCGTAGAACGTCAGCCAGAGGGCCGCACGGACCTGCTCGTTCTCGGCGTTGAGCAGGATCCGGGAGAAGGGCGCGTAGGTGAAGAGCGCATAGATCGGGAGGATGAACAGGAGAAGGAGCGAGGCCGAGAGAGCTCCTTGGACGACCAACCAGAAGGGACCGGAGCGGAACCTCCGACGAGCCGGCTCGTGGGTGTCCACGTCCCTCAACCGCTGGGGAGTAACGCACTCGCCCATGAGGGCATCGAGGTTACGTCCGGCGCGAGGATCCCCGGGACGGCGCTCGGGTGATCCACCCACCCTGGGAAGATGGGGGTGAAGGCCCCTCCGGCCGAGATGACCGCGCTACCCTGTGGGGAAAGCAGGAGATGGACGAACTCGTTCCCCAAGGACGGGTTCTGAGCGTTGAGAGGGACCGTCACGGCGAACAGGACGGGGGCCGCCTGGACGGGCACGAGCGCCCCGCTCGAGGAGGTGATCTTGGTCGTGAGAGTGGAGTAGGTCGAGAGGGCTGCCGGGCTCGTGTCGTTGAGGCCGACCGTCGAGTTGAACGAGACGAACGACATGTGGTTGGCCACGGCGAAGGATCGGTAGGTGATGACCGCGCAGACCGTTCCGGTAGAGACCAGCGTCGCCGCCGCGGACTCGTGCTCGACGCGCGTGAGGGTGGGGTTGGGTATGTCGAAGCCACCGGGCCCTCCGGAATAGAACTGACCGAGCGTCGCGTTCGTAGAATGGGTGGAGTTGAAGTAGAGCCCCTGGAGCTCCAAACTGAAGATCTCGTTGTAGCCGTTCGGGTCGCTCGAGGCGTTCCAGACGCCCAACGGCACGCCCGTGAACGCACCGCCCGAACTCGCCTGGCAGCTCGTAGCGCATTGGTAGAGCAGGGACGGCCAGTTGGTCGAGTTGATCCCCGCGAACGCGGGGCCGCTCGACACCATCATGCCCGGATCGTAGGCTAGGACCTCAGGGGTCATCCCGAACACGACCTCGTAGTTCGCGTAGGTCGGTTCAAGCAGCTGAGGCGCGAGGCGGAAGTCTGCGAGGGCCACCACGTCCGCCGCCGCGTGCAGCGAGGTGATCGCGGTGGTGACGTCCAAGGAACCTTCGTAGGTCTGAGCCGCGGACGGGTCGGAGATGCCGGGGGTCTCGTTCACCAGCGTGTTCGCGAGGTTCGAGAACGTCGCGGCCAGCGTCCCCGCGGCGAGGATGGAGAGCGTGGAGTTCGTGACCGCCGCCGGAGTGGAGGAGGGGTACCCATGACCGATGGCGTAGCCTACGCCTCCGAAGACTGCGGCGACAACGATGACCACGACTATCCAGACGGTTGTTCGATCGGACACCGATGAGGCAAGATGACACATCGATTAAGCCTTTCTCGGGGGGGCATCTTCGTCCGATCAGAGCGCGCCGCGTCGGCCCGGTGGGTAGTACCGCGCATAAACGCGGCCGATGAGATCGGTCTGCGGTACCGGACCGAACGACCGGCTATCCCGCGTCGGTCCGGTCCCGTCTGAGACCACGTAGATCGTGCCGGTGGGAAGCGCGATCTCCTCAACAACGTCCGCCGGCGTGTCTCCTTCGTTGGTCGACGGGGAGCTACGGGCCCGCGTCCCGGTTCGCGTCCGCCAGAGCTCCGCGGGGCCGATCGCGGCCACTCGCTTCACGAGCCAGCGCGAGGGTTCGACGGGATCCACCAGGACGACGAGATCCCCGATGCGAGGAGGCTCGGTCATGAACGCCCGAGTGTCCACGCGCAAGCGATCTCCGGGGAGCAAGGTCGGTACCATGCTCTCGTCGCGGACCACGACGCGCCGGTGACCCCACCGGTGGATCCGGCGCTCCTTCGCCGATAGAGGGACGGCCGTCCCCGGGGGTCCAAGTCCCGGCATCTTTATCCGATTCCCGGAGGTGGCGGGAACATGACCTCTCCCATTGGAGCCCGTGGATATCTTGACCGACTACTGGACCTCGTCGATCCCCCTCGGGCCGTGTACGCGCACTGCGATATCCCCTGCGGGATCTATGACCCTCACGAGGCCCAGATCGCGGCCCTCTCGGTACTGCGGATGGACCAGCTCCTGAAGGAGCTCCCCAAGATCGGGCCCAACTCGACCCCCGAGGAACGAGAGACGTACGGCTCCAAGCTCGCGCGGATCACGATCGTCAAGGAGGCGCACTGCGAGCGGCTCAAGAACGAGGTCCGCATCATCTGGGGGGACTACTTCACCCCCGACCACGTGAAGCAGCACCCCACGCTCCATGAGACCGTCTTCAAGATCATGAAGCAGGTCTCGAAGGCCCGTCAGGGCACGAACACGGCGGACGCCGAAGAGCTCCTCAAGAACGTCCAGGAGTTCGCGGAGATCTTCTGGAAGACGAAGAGCATCCCCACGAAGCGCCTCCCCTCGAACCAGAAGTCCGGCGGAGAGATCGTCTACCCCGTGGGTGGGGCCTAGAGGCGGACCCGTTTGACCTGGACGGCCGGCGCGGACCGGGGAGCTTCCCCATGACGGAGACGCTCCCCATCGACGGCCGGTCGCTCTCGTTCGACCAGTTCCTCGCCGTCGTCCGCGACGGGTGCGCCGTTTCCGTTCCTTCGGTGACCCGGCAGGCGGTCGCGGCGGCCCGGCGGGTCGTTGAGCGCGCCGGGGCCGCGCGACGACCCATCTACGGGGTCACCACCGGCTTCGGCTTCTTTTCCGATCAGGTCATCCCGCCCGAACAGGCCCGCGCCCTCCAGCTCTCGCTGGTGCGCAGCCATGCCAGCGGCCAGGGGCCTGCGCTCCCGCCCGATATGGTGCGGGGCCTCCTGCTCCTGCGGCTGAACTCGCTCGCCCGCGGGCATTCCGGGGTCCAGGTCGAGATGATCGACCGCCTCATCGATCTCCTGAACCATCACCTGATCCCGTTCGTCCCCGAACAAGGCTCGGTAGGGGCCTCGGGCGACCTCGCCCCGCTCGCCCATCTCGCCCTCGCGCTCATCGGCGAGGGGGAGTTCGTGCTCCCCGATGGCCGGCGACAGCCGGCCCGCGAGGTACTGGAGCGCGAGGGCCTTACCCCGCACGAGCTCGTCGAGAAGGAGGGGGTGGCCCTCATCAACGGCACCTCGCTCATGGCGACCTACCTCGCCCTGGGTCTCGCGGATTCCGAGGACCTCCTGTTCGCCGCCTCGGTCGCGGCCGCGATGTCGTTCGATGCCCTCATGGGCAACCCCCAGTCGCTCGATGATCGGCTGGGGGAGCTGCGGAACTTCCCCGAGCAGCGACAGGTCGCCGCCACGCTTCGCTCCCTGCTCCAGGGGAGCGAGCTCTCGAGCCCCTCTTCGGAGTACCGAGGGCAGGACCCCTACACGCTCCGCTGCCTGCCCCAGGTCCTGGCGGCCAGCCGTCTCGCGCTCGACAGCGCCCGGAAGGTCGTGGTGCCCGAGCTCAACGCGGTCTCGGACAATCCCCTCATCTTCGAGGGGGACGAGTTCGTGGGCGGCGGCAACTTCCACGGTCAGAACCTCGCCTACGCATTGGACAGCCTGGCGATCGGGGTGCACTATCTCGGATCGTTCTCCGAGCGGCGCATCGCCCGTCTCATCAATCCCAACCTGAGCCGCGGGCTACCGGCGTTCCTCGCTCCGACGCCGGGGCTCTCGAGCGGGTTCATGATCCCGCAATACCTCGCGGCCGCCCTGGTCAACGAGAACCTGACGCTCGTCCATCCCGCGAGCGCCGGGAGCATCACGACCTCGGCCGACCAGGAGGATTTCGTGAGCATGGGGGCGTGGGCCGGGGCCAAGCTCCACCGGCTCATCGATAACGTGCGAAAGGTCCTGGCGGTGGAATGGATCGTGGCCGGCCAGGCGCTCGAGCTCCGACGGCCGAAGCAGGGCGGACGCGGCAGCGAGGCCGCGTTGCGTGAGCTCCGCCAACTGGTCGCCCCATGGTCCGCCGACCGCTCACCGATGCCGGATATCGACCGGGTCGTGGCGGGGATACGGGATGGTTCGCTGCTCCGGCGAGTGCGCGGGGCCGCGCGGGTGTAGCTCAGCCCTTCGTGACCGCGCGGCCGTTCGCGGGCCCCGCTTTCGCGCCGGCGTCCGAGTTGGAGAAGGTGACGTTCTGTCCGCATCGCGGGCAGGAGTACGTCGCGAACGCCCGGTGCTTGAGCGGCGTGTGGCACTTCGGACAGGGGATCGGGCTCGAGGTCACCCATGCCGCGAACAGCTCTTGCGAGCGACGATCGGCCCGCGGTGTCGTCCCGGTGGGGTTCGGTCCGGAGGCGGTGGGAGGCGCAGAGGCCTCGGTGCTCACTTCGGTCCGTTGGGAGGACTGTGCGGCCGCCCATTTCGCGTTCGAGGTGAGCTTGCCGCACTGGGGGCAGTACATCGAGTCCCCGGTGCCGGTGGACTGGAGCCCGATGTGGCAGGTCGGGCACTGGATCGTCCGTCCCAGGCTCTTGGCCGCTCGCGGCGACGAACCCCACGGAGCCCCTGAGTAGGCGCCCGAGACCGAGGCATCTGCGGTCACGGTGGGGCTCGCCGGCGGATCGGGCTGACGTGCGGCCGCCGGTGGGACCACAGGCCCGACCGGGGGGAGCCGTATCGTGTGGGTGGCCGGATCGTAGATGATCGACGCTTCGGAGCGTCGCACGATCTCCTGGACGACCTTCTCTGTTTTGCGAGGGGGCCAAGAGAGGGCCGCGGAAAGGCCGTTCAGCGAAGTGGACCCCAATGTTTCGAGGGTCTCGATGACATGACGACGTTCCTTGGGGTTGGGTCCCCATAGGGGCGACATTTTCGCCGTTTGATTCTGGGGGATCGAAGAATAAGGCTTTGCCCCATTGGAAGGGGGACGCACTGGGTCGGGCCCGTCGGGTCCTATGGACTGATGCCACTCGACATGGCTCGGTCCAGTGCGTCGGGTCAAAAACAGGAAATGCAAGCGAGACTATATAGTTGCCGGGTCAGCCGGGCCGAGGGTCCCGGCGCATTTCCCGCGCCCGGTTGCGGCGCGTGGCTCAGGAACGGCAACAAGTAAGCCGCGGCGCTTCCTCCGAAGGACCGACGTGAGCGATCCCGAGCTCGCCGACCTGTCCCGGTCCATCCGGGGTTCGGTCCTCTTCGAGCCGGGCCAAGTGGACCGGTTCCAGCGAGATGCGTCCCACTTGGTGGGCGGCGCGCGGGCGGTCGTCCGCCCGGAGGATCCGGCCGATGTGGAGGCCCTCGTGCGCTGGTCGCGCCGGACGAAGATCCCCCTGGTCGCCCGGGGAGCCGGGAGCTCGCTCGAGGGGGAGTCGGTACCGGCGCGTGGATCCATCGTGGTCGACCTCGCTTCCTGGACCCAGATCCTGGGGCTCGATCGCCCGAACCGGCTCGTCCGGGTGCAGCCGGGGGTCGTGAACTATGAACTGCATCAGACCCTCTCGGGGTCGGGTCTCTTCTTCCCCCCGAACCCGGGGTCGTGGAAGATGTCGACCATCGGCGGGAATGCCTCGACCAATGCCTCCGGTCCCCGCTCGTTGCGCTACGGGCCAACCCGTCAGTGGGTCCGTAGCGCGGAGGTCGTCCTCGGAACGGGCGACCGGATCCCGGTCGGGCACCGCTCCCCGAAGCGGTCGGCCGGTCCCGAGCTGCTCGACTGGCTCATCGGGAGCGAGGGAACCTTGGGCCTGTTCACCGAGCTCACCCTACGCCTCGCGGTGGCCCCCGCCGCGCGATCGGGCCTCGTGGTGCCGTTGCCGGAGGGCCTTCGGCTCGGAGAATGGTCCCAGCGCCTCCTGGCGCGCCCCGATCTTACCATCTCCGCGCTCGAGTTCATCGACCGGGCGTCGGCCCACGAGCTCGCGCGGCGGGCCGGCTCGCGACTCCCGACCGATCGCGACCTGGCCCTGCTCGAGATCGAGTCCGGTATCGACGGACGGGACGCGGATCTCGAGCGATCGCTCGAGGTTCTTCGGTCCCTCGGCATCTCGGAGGATCCGTTCGTCTTCCCGAACGCGGACCAGCTCTGGACGCTTCGAGGAGAGAGCAGTGTCGCCCTCGACCACGCGATCGGGCATAGGGTCCGTGAGGACGTGGCCGTACCGGTCGATCGGATCGATGAACTGCTTGGGAGCATCCGCGAACTAGCGACCCAGGAGAACGTTCCGGTCTACGTGTTCGGTCATCTCGGGGAAGGGAACTTCCATCCGAACTACGCCGTCGACCCGGCCTCCGCCGCTGCGGACCGGATCCGGGAGCGGCTGTACGAGCGGGCGCACGAGCTCGGTGGGACGCTCAGTGCCGAGCACGGGATCGGGATCCTCAAGGCCCCGTACCTCGCGACCGAGCACGGATCGGTCGCCGTGGATCTCCTGTGGGCCGTGAAGCGGTTGTTCGACCCCGATCAGATCCTCAATCCCGGGAAGCTCTACCCGCCGGGGCCCTCTTCCGTTCCAACAGTGCCGCCACCCGGATCGTCGCCTTCGGACGAGGTAGGCGATCGAACTCCGGGCGCGTGACCCATCTGCGGTCCCGCGACGCTCGGGCGCCCGACGGGTCCGGCACCGTGGCGCGGAAGACGTGCAGCGTGACGGTGAAGTGACTGTATGTGTGGCGGACGGATCCGACAGGCTCGACCGCGCCCACAGCGATCCCGGTCTCCTCCTGGAGCTCCCGCCGGACGGCGACCTCGGGGGATTCGCCGGGTTCGATCTTTCCGCCGGGGAACTCCCAGAGGCCTCCCAGGAGACCACGGGAAGGCCGCCGTTGGACGAGCCAGCGACCGCGGTGCGAGAGCGCGATCACGGAGGCGACCACGTGAGGTCGGACCGGTCGCGAGCGGACCGACGGGATCGCTCCGGGGTCCGGCAGTTCTTGGCGCGCCCGGCAGCTGTCGCCGATCGGACACAATGGACACCGAGGACGGCGAGGAAGGCAGATGGTCTCACCGAGCTCCATCAGGGCCTCGTTGAACTCGCCGGCATGCTGGGCCGGCAGCGCACGGGTGAGCCACTCGTTCAAACGGGCGCGGGTGGCCCGACTCTTGGGATTCTCGCGCTCCAGGGTCAGGCGGGCCGCGACCCGCACCCCGTTCGCCTCCAACGCGACGACCGGCGCATCGAACCCCATCGACGCCACGGCGGCGGCAATGTATGGTCCGAACCCCGGCAGCTCCCCCAGATCTCGGGGATCTCGGGGCAGCTCTCCGTTCCACCGGTCCACGATCTCCCGAGCCGCCTTCCAAAGGTTCCGGGCACGGGCATAGTAGCCGGCCCCCTCCCAGGCCTTCAGCACGTCGCCCTCGCGCGCCCGGGCGAGCTCGTGGACCGTGGGGAACTGTCGGACGAAGCGCTCGAAGTACGGCAGCGCCTGCTCGACGCGGGTCTGCTGTAGGAGCACCTCGGCGACCCAGACCCGATACGGCGTCCGGTCGCGACGCCATAGGAGCGGGCGCGCGGAGGTTCGGAACCAGGAAATGAGTCGGTGACCGATCTCTGGGGGATCCGTCGCCTTATCCGCCGGGACCGACGATGGCCTCGCCCGAGATCGTGCCATCAGACGCTCCTCACAGCTCGTGATCCCCTTTCTTTGCCCCGGATCGACCGTCGAACGGAGGAGCGGTAGGCCGAACGCACGCTCGTCGGTGCGCAACGAAGCGAGGGTTCAAATCCCATATAGAACTCGAACGCGGCACTGAGGTCATCGTGGACGATACGGAGCATCTCATCCTTGTGACAGAGGAGACTTTCGAGCAGGAGGTGATCCGCTCGTTGGTCCCGGTGGTGGTCGACTTCTACGCGGATTGGTGCACGCCCTGCCGCAGTGCCGAGCCAGTGCTCCGAGAACTGTCCGAGGACCTGGCGGGCCGGGTCAAGTTCGCCAAGGTGAACGTCGACGACGCAGACAACATCACCCGCTCCTTCGGGATCCATTCCATCCCCACGTACCTGTTCGTCGATCACGGACGGGAGCGCGGGCGCCAGATCGGACCCGTCAGCCCGACCGAGTTCCGATCGATCATGAAGCGCTACTTCTCGTTCGCGTAACCGGAAGACGACCCGTCGTCGGGCTCAGTGACGGAAGACACGCCAGCCAGAGAGGTACATCGCGATGTGGTGTTGCTCGGCCATCGCGATGACCTCGGGATCGCGTATGCTCCCTCCCGGCTGCAGGATCGCGGAGATACCGGCCTTGCCCGCCGCCTCCACCCCGTCCGCGAACGGGAAGAAACCGTCCGAGGCGAGCACCGCCCCTTTCGCCCGAGGGCCGGCCACCTCGACGGCGAGCTCGACCGCCTTCACCCGGCTCGTCTGACCGGACCCGATCCCCACGGTGGTCGAGCCCTGGGCGAGCACCACCGCGTTCGACTTGGCGTGGCGGACCACGCGCCAGGCGAAATCGAGGGCGCAGGCCTCCTTGGGGCTCGCGGACCGGGACGTCACGAGCTTGTACTCGTCGGGCGCCATCTGGCGTTGGTCGGCCTCCTCGACCAGGAGCCGGCCGAGCGCGCTGTGCGCCTCCCAGCGGGGTTGGTCCATGGGAGGGATCGGTGCGGTCACGATCTTGAGCTTCGCGCGCTGGCGAAGGAGCTCGAGCGCTTCGGGTTCGACCCCCGGGGCGATGAGCAGGTCGACGAACACCCCGTGGAGCGCGCTCACGACATCCCGGGTCATCGGCCGGTTCACGGCGACGACGCAGCCGTACCGGGCGATCCGATCCGTCTCGATCGCTCGGGTGACCGCCTCCGATAGGGTCCCTCCCGACCCGACCCCGCATGGGGTCGCGTGCTTCACGACGGCCGCCGTAGGCGTCGGGAACTCGTGGACCAGGGCCGTGGCCGCCTCCATGTCCAGAAGGTTCGTGTACGAGAGCCCGGAACCCTTGAGGACAGCGAGATCGGGCGCGGGCCACCAACCGCGGGGCGCCCCCGCTAATTGGTAGATGGCCGCGGGCTGGTGGGGGTTCTCCCCGTATCGAAGTCCGATCGGATCCCGCCGGAACCGGAGCTCGTCGGGATAATCCGTAGAGGTGGCGACACTACCGGACAGAGCCTCCGAGATCCGACGATCGTAGCGGGCCGATCGATCGAACGCCGATCGGGCCAACGCTCGGCGAGTGGAGCCCCGGACCGAACCCTTCTCGTCCGCCAGCTCCCGCATCAGGAGCGGGTAGTCGGTCGGGTCGGATACGACGGTGACGTAGGCGTGGTTCTTGGCGGCGGCCCGCGCCAGCGTGATACCACCGATATCGATGAACTCCTCCCGGTCGGGAGGATCTGGATGTTCCTCCTCGTGGCGGGCGAACGGATAGAAGTTCACGATCACCAGATCGATCGGTAGGATCTGACGAAGCCCCAGCTCGCGGAGCCCTTCGTCGGTACGGGGGGCCAAGATGCCTCCCAACAGGCCCGGATGCAGGGTCTTGATGCGGCCGCCGAACCAGGAACCGATGCCGGTGAGGTCCTCCGCGGCCTGCGCCGGTATGCCCGCCGCTTCCAGGGCCCGCCGAGAACCCCCCGTCGCGACCAGCTCGACCCTGTACGACCGGAGCGATCGTGCGAGCTCCACGAGCCCGCTCTTGTCCTCCACCGACGCGAGGGCCCGACGGATCGCGACCAAACCGTGATCGTCCGGCGGCACGACCCGTTCCCCATGTGTCCAGTTTGGTCGAGAGATAAGGGTGTCGAGGTAAGCACGCCCGTGAGCGAATCGTGCGTATCTCTCCGCGTTGGCGGACCCAAGAAGCGTTGAGGAGCCGAGGCTCTCCGACGGGACGGATCGGGGCGACCGGCTCGTCGAGGAGGTTCGTCCTGGGCGGGAACGTCCCTAGGGTCGTCCCTTTCGTAGCCAGACCTTGCCCTTGAGGAGCGTGCCCCACGTGGCATGGGTACGGAGCGTGAACGATCCGAACGGCCCGGCGACGGGCCCGTTCCACGCTTTCCGGGCGACCGCGACGTCCGTGTGGCCGATCTCAACGAGGCCCTTGGTCCCTTCCCATCGGATCATCCGCACGTTCGGGGCCCGCCCTGGTGTTCGGGAGCGAAGACGCTCGACGAGGACCTGTTCCAATCCGCGAGGCGAGGGAAATCGTTCCCCCGCCACCTCGATCCCGAGGTAGCGGGGGCGGGAAGCTCGGTTAGCGGACGAGGTCGATGACTTCCTCGGACTCGCCAGCGGCGTACCCTCCCTTCGAACCCAGAAGGCTCGTGGCACGGACGCCGGTGATGATGAGCAGCACCTTGATGGTGTTCTCGAGCTCGGGAGTGTTCTCGACGGAGCAGCCCCAGATGATGCGGGCCCGCTTCGAGATCTTGCCGCCGACCAGGGACGCGGCCTTCTCCGCCTCGGAGACGGTCATCGTGGGTCCGCCGATCACGCGGACGAGGGCTCCCGTCGCGTCCTTGAGGTCCACCGATCCCAGGAGCGGGGAGGTAAGAGCCTCGGTGACCGCTTCGGTCACGCGGTCCGTCGCGCTCTCGCTCTCGCCGAGACCGATCAACGCGACCCCGCCGTCCTTCATGACGGTCAGGATATCCGCGTAGTCGAGATTGACCAGGCCGGGCTTGGTGACGATCTCCGCGATCCCTTTGATCGCGGTCATCAGCACCGCGTCGGCGAGCTTGAACGCCGCGTCGAGCGGCATGCGGGGAACGAGCTCGAGGAGCTTGTCGTTCTGGATGACGATCGTGGTGTCACAGACGCGGCGGAGCCGCTCCAGGCCGTCCTTGGCCTGCTCCATGCGTGCCGCGCCTTCGCCCGAGAACGGAAGGGTGACGACCCCCATCGTGAGGGCGCCCGCTTCCTTCGCGAGACGGGCCACGAGATGGGCCGAACCGGTGCCGGTCCCGCCCCCCATGCCTCCGGTCACGAAGACGATGTGGGCCCCGTTGAGGAAGGCGCGAAGCTCTTCCTCGTTCTCACGTGCGGCCTCCTCTCCGATCTCGGGGCGCGCGCCGGCGCCGAGACCCTTGGTGGCCCGGCGGCCGATGAGGATCTTCCTTGGGGAGTGGATGGTCAGGAGGTGCTTGGCATCGGTATTGATCGCGCACATCTCCGCGCCTTGGATGCCCTCATCCACGCAACGGTTGATCGTGTTCGATCCGCCACCACCGCATCCGATGATCCGGATGTTGACCCGGAGCGTCTCCGCCAGCTTTGCGAGCTCGGCGTCGTCGGCATTCACGTACGCCGGTGGTGCCGGTTTCTTGTCGTCGACCAGCGCCTGGCTCTCATTGTGCTTTGCGATCGCTTCTTGAATGATGGACTTCATCGCTCGGTTCTCCGCTCCATTTGTCTGACGAGCGTCGTACGCCCTGCGGGTCCAATCTTGGCGATTGCTACTTAAACGTTCGTTTTGACCGGTCCTCTCGCTCGCTCGTGGGACGACTCACTCCCGTTTTGGTGGTCCCATCTGGCGCGGTGACCGTCCCTTCGTCGAACGCGCGCCTCCCTTCGAACCCGCCAGCGTCGAGCGGTCCTACGGTCCCCCAAGGAGGACCCTAGCGGGGATCCGCTTGCGTTGCGGCCAGGGCCAGCATTTCAGCGTAGGCCTTCTGGACCCGCTCGCGACGCACTTCGAACTGGAGGTAGTCCGTGTCGATGCTCTCGGTGTCCTCGAGGTAGAGGACCACAGCTTGATCCATGAACTGGTGCTTTCGTTCCCGTTGCCAGAACACAAGCCGGCGTACGATCAGGTCCTCGGTGGCCGCCACACGAGCCGGCCCATGGGGGGTCGAGATCGTCTCGATCCCTTCCGTCAACCCAACGTAATCTCGTCGGTCAATGATATCCACCGAAAGCTGGAGGTCCCCCCGGTTCCAGTACCTCCGGTGCTTTTCGCCCTCCTCTTCGACAAAACCCCAACCTTTGAGCACCGGGGCGATCGCTGACCTCGGACCGACGATGTCGATATCCTTGGAGGTAAATCGGCCGTGCGTCCGGAGCGTGACACCGGACCCGCCCGTCACGATCATGCTTCGATCCAGGCCGGCGTCCTTGGCCAGCATCGCGGCGAAGACGGCGATCCGTTCGTCCCGTCGTCGGGCTCCGCGGATCGCTCGGTCGAACTGAGACCTACTGACCATGAAGGGATCTCGGGAGGCCCATTCGGCCGAGGATCTTGTCCTTCCGGGGATCCCGGTGGAACCGCTTTGGGTCGCGAGGCTCCCAGCCCTTGGGCGCCTCCGCGTGGGGCGCTCTGGACAACCGGTCGAAGAGGGCAACGATACGCGGTTCTTTCTCGGCCTTTTCGGTCAGCCAATCGTCCCAGGCTCGGATCCGGATCCGTTTTCGAAGGAGGATCCGAACATCTCGGTCCAGGATGACCCACCCGTCCTCCCGGTGGGCCACGAGACCCGATCTCTCCAGGCGGTGAAGCTGCTCATGGGCCTTCGGGATCGAGACGCCGCCGGTCTTCGCTACGCGATAGCCGGTAAGGGGTCCATAGGCATGTGCAAGAACGGCCAAGACTCGGAGCCGCGTCTCGCTCCCGAAGGCGGCCGCTAGCGCCGGATCGAGCTCGGAACTCATGGTCTAGATCAGTACGGTTGCGCCTATTTGTATTTCCCTAAATGGTAAATTCCCAATAGCAGAACTATTCATGACGATCAGCCGCTGCCCAAACCGCGGTTGGTGGCTTCCGCGGGAGGTACACCCGGGAGGATCTCGGGAGGGACCTCAAGCGGGGGCTGGACGAAGAGCCCAAGAGTGCATCCGGGCTCGGGAGGGCGTGACGATCAGGGCGCGGCCACTCCCGGGCATCCCGCCGAAGCTCCGCCAAGAACTGACAGAGCGACTCCAAGCGCACGCCGCGAAGCACTGGAAAGATCGGTGCGCCCGGGTGGAGGTGCGATTCCGGGGTCGGTATGCGCAAGTGGACACCTACGAGTACGACGAGGAGTCCCCAGGCAAGGAGGAGAACGTAGGGACGCACCTCTGTCGACTGGAGTACGGGGGCCGCCCGGATGTCTGGGGATTTGCGTTCTCCAAGTACAGCACGGAGCGGTACGAGCGGGCGTATCTTCCGAGCGGGTCGATGGGAGGCACTCCGGAGGAGTGTTTCGACTGCGCCGGACTGGCCTATCTGCGGTGAAGTAGGGATGGGGCGCTCGTGGGGCGATCGGGTGGGGGAGTATGTGGACTCACCGAGAATGCGGGAGCGGATCAAGATCGGCTCGACGCTGATCTGCCGGATCCTGGGGAACTCCGGGACCTATCGGACCCAGGCCTCCGTGAGCGCCAAGGGAGACTCCGAGTGCACCTGTCCCTCCGAGTGGTTTCCCTGTAAGCATGTGGCCGCGCTTCGTGAGACGTATAAGCGGGATCCGGCCTCATTCGCGGATCTGGACAAGGTCCTGAAGGGACTCGAGAAGCAGGAGGGTAAACAGCTGATCGGGACGATCCGGAAGATGGTCCTCCAAAGCCCGTCCGCCCTATCGGTCCTCGGAGTGAAGGGATTCAAGGTCCTCGACGAGTACGACCCCGAGGAAGACGGGTGGTGAGCCCCCCACCACCATCCTAGGCGAGGAATTTTTAGAAAGGCGCATTAGCTCGGCGGTTCCGGGACCGGGGCCCTCCGGCTCCGCGCGCGGGAGGGGACGCCGAACGGTGAATCCGCCGGAAGCCGACGGCGAGGCCAGAACACCCATAGGACGGCGAGGATGATGGGAACGGCCACGACGAAGGCCGCGATCTCCCAGATCTGCGTCGGGAGGGCCGCGGCGACGAGCTGGTCGTTCGGTGCGGTCGCCGGGTAGTCCCATCCCCAGATGTCGTCCAGGATCGGAGGCCATCCCGTCCAGTGGTCCCCTCCGAACAGCATGACCCAATCATCCCC
The DNA here is from genome assembly GCA_049799275.1 of Thermoplasmata archaeon. Taxonomy (GTDB): domain Archaea; phylum Thermoplasmatota; class Thermoplasmata; order Lutacidiplasmatales; family UBA184; genus Lutacidiplasma. The sequence continues at coordinate 5,076 of JBARHO010000158.1, read as the reverse complement.
GGCGTCGTAGGCGATGCCGAAGCCCGTGCGCCCGGAAGGTGTCTGAGTGCTGATCGAGCTCTGATTGGCCCAGGTCCCGTTCGTGAGGGCCCAGGTCTGGACGGAGGATCCTCCGCCAACGAGGAGCGCCGCACCCATCCTCGTATCGTACGTCATGGAGGGCGAGAAGAGGGGCGGAGGCGCGTGGGCGAGATCGAGTTGCCTCCATGTTCCATTCTTGAACAGCCAGGTGTCGTTGAGGGACGAAGGGGTCGCTCCGGCGGACCGCCCGCCGAACAGAACGACGCCCCCCTCATAGGGATCGTAGACGATGGCCCCATCGGACCGAGCGGGAGGACCAGAGGCCACGGTCACCGAGGACCAGGTACCGTTCTGGAATATCCACGTCGAAGAGCCGTTCGACCCCGTGTAGAGCAGGATCCCGTTGACCGTGGGATCGTACGCCATGGCTGGGGTAGCGACCGGGCCAGGGCCCGTCGGGGAAGTGAAATTGGTCCAGGTGAAGTTGACCCAGGAGTCCCCAGCGAAGCCCCACGTACCCCCGTAGGCGGAGCCGCTCGCCAGGTCGCCTCCGAAGAGGATCAACTGGTCATCCTGGGGGTCGTAGGCCAACGCCGTGTGGCTGAGCCCCGGCGGGAACTCATGGACCGTCGGGGCGAAGATCGGGGTGTTCCACTCGAGCTCTCCGGAGACCTGGAGCCAGGTATCGTTGAGGATCTGCCCGCTGCCTCCGGTCCCGCCATAGAGGATGATCCCGTCGAGGCCCGTGTCGTAGGTCATACCGGGTTGTTGGCGCGCTTGGGGGAACGCATCATCGCCTCCCGCGGTCGGTGTGATGTTGCTCCACCCCGGAACGAACGCCCCTGGGCCGTTCTGGTAGTACTCCGTGTGGACCGAGAGCGCGATGGATCCCGACCCGGCGCCCGGGCGCTCGCCCAGGTACCCTCCGATGGCCGAGGTCAGCACCACGATCGTGGAGAGGATAACGAGCAGCGACCTCCCCGGTCGATCGGAGAGGTGGGGAGGTCGATCGAAGACGATCGACGTGAAGGCCCGCGTCACGGGCAGAATCTATGCGGGCTCGAGGCATATAACAGGTATTTCCACGGGACCCTCGGGCGATGGACCCATCCCGGTCGCCCTGGCGCTCTGCGCCTCCGTCGATGGGTTTTTTACCGTTCCGTCGGGTACATTTGCAGTAGACGGCGACCGGACGGCCGATCGGGGGCGTCGGTTCCGGTGGTTCCATGGACCCTTTTAGCGACCCATCCGATGATGCGATCCGGGAGGAGGAGCTCCATCTCGGAGATCCCCCGGCCTCGAGAAGGTCCCAGCTCTGGAAGACGGCGCTCATCGTCGGGATCATACTGATCGCCGCGATCGGGTATGGCTGGGCGGAAGGCTGGTTCGCTCCGGCCCCCGGCAAGGTTCCCCTGACCTGCACCGGCGATCTCAACGTGACCGGCGAGGGGTCGCAGCTGATCTCCCCCCTGATGAGCGTATGGACGACCGGCTTCCGAGCGTACAGCGGATGCGTACAGATCAGCTACCAGGTCGACGACGGCAGCGCGGGGCTCCAAGCGCTCGCGTCCCGGTCGATCGAGTTCGTGGCCTCGGAGGCCCCCCTCAGCCCCGCTCAGCAGGCCGCCCTCCCGGATCCGGTGGTGACCGTCCCGGTCGCCTCGGGCGCGCTCGCGATCATCTACCACGTACCCGGGGTCCCCGCGGGCCTGGAGCTGTCGAGCACCGTCCTGGCCGAGATCTTCCTCGGTCAGATCACGTCCTGGAACAGCTCGGCGATCACGGCCCTCAATCCGAACATGACCTTCCCCGCGGCCCTTCCGATCACCACCGTCCATGGCTCGGGCGAGAGCGGTTCGAACTACGTGTTCACCGCGTACCTTTCGTCGGTGAGCCCGGCGTGGTCCGAACGGGTCGGGCAGGGGGAGACGGTCAACTGGTCAGTCGGGACCACGGCCAACGGGAGCCTCGCGATGGAGCAGGCCGTCGAGAACACGTCGGGTGCCATCGGATTCGTCGGCCTCAACGTGGCCGAGGGGGGATCCGCGAGCGTCGCCCGGGTCCAGAACCCCGCCGGGAACTTCATCACGCCGACCAGCGCGAGCATCTCCGCCGCGTTCCAGGACGTTCCATCGAACGGCCTACCGCTGGGGAACGGGGATTGGTCGAACGTCTCGGAGCTCGCGGCACCGGGACCCGAGAGCTACCCCATCTCGACCTTCTCGTACGTGCTGATCTACGAGGACCTGGGACATGCCTACGGCTCGGACCTGACGAAGAACTCCGCCGGTTGGCTGGCGACGTTCCTCGACTGGTTGGTCTACTACGCGCAGAACTACTCGGCCTCCCTCCACTTTGCGCCCCTCCCGCCGAACATCATCGCGGCCGACGTGCAGAGCCTCGAGCTTCTCAAGTACAACGGGGTCTCGCTGCTCGGGGACCCGGATAACGACCACGATTAGGACCCTCTCCAATTTTCCTAAGAGGACGATCCTGAGGCCGGACGGCCCCTGACACCGCCCGCCGGATCGTCCCGTTCAACTTCGCGAACCGGCTCCGAGAACGAGACACCTATCGCACGGGAGGACCCGTGTCTACGAAGATAGATATACGCCGGTCGGGCCTATTTGAACGCTGAGAGGGCGATCGGCGTTCCGGACCTGATCAGATCCGCCGGGGATTGCCGAACTCAGCATGATCACCGGTACGGAACTCTTCGTCGGGCTCCTCCTTTCCGGAGCGATCCTCGCGAGCACGGCGCTCGCGAGCCGTGCGGCCCGGGTCGGCAACCTGCGTGAGGCGGCGCGGGTACTGATCCCGCTCGGGATCCTCGTGTCCGGGTCCGCTGCCCTGCTCCTCTATCTTTCCCCGCGGGACTCCGCCATGCTCTGGGTGGGCATCCCGGTCCTCACGGCTGTGGCCGGTGTCGCGATGCTGGTCGTATCCCTGATCCAGCGTTCGGAATCCGGCCGTACCGGCCTGCTATGGCCCGAGGCCTGGCGTTCCCGCCGGCTCTTCATCGGCCTCGTCCTCCTCGGATTGCTGGTCCTCGACCTCATCGTGGCTCGAGCCGTGGGGGCCCTGACCGGATCGGGATCCTCGATCGCGACGGTGGTCGCGTCCGCCCCGTTCCTGCTTGCCGTCTCTACCGAGATGGCCCTCACCGTCCTATTCCTCTCGAAGTGGCTCGACCCGGCGGTCCGGTGGATGCTCCTGTTCCAGTCTGCGGTCGTCCTCTTCGCGCCGACCACGATCCCGGTCGCCCTCTGGCGGCCGGTCTCGCTCTACTTCGAGAGCGTGGTCCTCGTCGGGATGTTCGTCTACTTGATGCAGTACATGTACCGCAACAAGCAGATCCACCTGCCGGTCTCGCGGTTCATGGCCGCCCTCACCGGGGTGAGCTCGCTCACCACGGCGGGGCTGTTCCTGTGGGTCGTGTATGGGACCCCCCTCCTGTTCGAGGTCTCGATCCTCGGCCAGTTCTTGCTGTTCCTGGACCGGGCCCTCGGGCCGCAGACGTTCGACGATGCGAAACGGATCTCGTGGCCGCTGACGCCGTTCTGGTCGTTCCAGCTCTTGGTCGGCATCTTCGTGGCCGAGCTGTTCCTCGGCGCCCTGCTCGACGTGCAGATCTACGGGGGCCAGTTCCTGGCGCAGTTCCCCTTCGTACCGCTCTCCGGCTCGAACGGGTTCCTGGTCGGGCTCAACGCGATCTATGACGGTCTCTGGTTCATCGCGGGCGTTTGCGTCTCGGCCTGGTTCCTCATTGTAATGGGCGCCGAGATGGGTTCGCTCGTCATCTTCAAGATCCGCGAGAGCCATGAACGCGAGCAGAAGGTCCGCCTCGGGCTCATGCTCACGGTCTACGCGGTCGCGGTGGTCTACATCCCGAGCTTCTGGTCGAAGACCCCCTTGATCAGCAGCCCCGCGCTCTCCAGCATACCAGTCATCGGATGGGGCATGGGCATACGGACCGGCGGTCCCTTCGCGCCCACGTTCTTCTCGGCGATCATCCTGATGTACGTCTCGGTGGGCGTCCTCACCGTTCTCTTCGGACGCCGCGCGCTCTGTTCGGTCATGTGCGGCGCGGCGATGATGTACCAGGCCACGACGATCAGCGCGATGAAGACCTACAATCGGACCTCGCGGATCGGTCGGATGTTCCTCGGGAGCCGATTTTCGACGATGTACACGATCGCGTCGAGCCTCGCTCTCATCTCACTCCTCGGCACGTCGTTCCTACCCTACCTCCACCTTCTCCCCGGCGTCGAGTTCTCGGACAACGACTTCGACGCGCAGATGCTCCCGTTCGAGCTCTATTTCGGCGCACTCTGGTTCCTCATGTTCGTCTCGATCCCGTACATCGGGAACTACAACTGCGTCACGACGGGGTTCTGCCACTGGGGATCGTTCAGCTCGCTGTTCGCGAAGATCGGTTTCTTCAAGCTCAAGGTCCGGGACAAGACCATCTGTCAGCAGTGCACGACCATGGACTGTGCGAAGGCGTGCCCCATCGGGCTCGTAGATATGCCGCAGCACTTCCGCACGAAAGGGGAGTTCCGTAGCTCCAAATGTTGCGGGGTCGGGGACTGCGTCGGGGCCTGTCCGTACGACAACATGTACATCCACGACATCCGCCACTACGTCCGCGGACGCATGGCCCGTCCCGCCATCCCCCCGGCCAGCGCGCGCCTCCCGATGGTGAAGAGCACGGCCCGGCCGGTCGCGCGGCCCCTCGAGACCGCGTCCAACGCCCCGACCCCGCCCTGAGGGCGGGGTGGTCCATCCCGGAGACTACCCCTCCGGCGTCCCAGCGGGTCGGTCCGTTGGCCGAGCCCGGTCCCCGGTGGTAGGGATAGGACCGAAGCGTCGCGCGCTGCTCTGTTGAATGAATGGGCCGTTCCGTCCTGTCGTGTGTTTCGATAATGGTCCCTACCCGGCAGGCGGGGCGGCGGCTCTTCCCGGCGAGCGTTCCTCGCCGTACTCCCGAAGCACGTCGTAGGCCCACACGCGCTGGTACCCCTCGGCGGCGAGCCCCTGCGGAGATCGGGAGAC
>JBARHO010000157.1:0-1596 GCA_049799275.1 Thermoplasmata archaeon | reverse complement strand
ACTTCACCTCATGGAGCCACTCTTCGCCCTTGGGAGGATGATCGGCAAGGACCGCCAGTTGGGGGGAGAGACGGGTGGGCATGGCGGATCTTTTGGCGTGGTCGAGCTTCTCGGTCTCCCAGGCATGGGGGCTCCAGACGTCGTTCGGATCCTCGCCGATGCGCTCTAGCGTGCGCCCGGATTTCACGCTTTTCGGGGCTTCCTCGAGGATGTTGCGCCCGGGGTCAGCGAATCGGTCCCGGCCCTTCATCAAGAGCCAATTCTTTCCCTTCTCCCCTGCGGTCCCGTGCATGCGGACGAGGGCCCACTCGCCGCGGAGCTTGCGTCCCTTGAGCACGACATGGAGCTTCCCGGATCGGTAGCCAGAGATGGGCTCATTCACCGGCTCCCAGGTGCCGCGGTCCCAGAGCAGCACGGTTCCGCCTCCATACTGGCCCTTGGGGATGACGCCTTCAAAGTCGCCGTAGTCGAGAGGATGATCCTCGACCTGGACGGCTAGTGATTTTTTCGCCGGATCCAGGGATGGTCCCCTAGGCACCGCCCAACTCTTGAGCGTACCTTCGAGCTCCAGGCGGAAGTCGTAGTGGAGACGCGAAGCATCGTGTTTCTGGATCACGTAGCGGAGGGCTCGCTTGCGGGCGCTACCGGTCCTCCCCTTGGGCTCGGGCGTGACACGAAAGTCTCGTTTCCGGCGGTAGGTCTTGAGACCCATTTATCCGCCATCGCGAGCCACGGATGATTCTGCGGCGATCTGCATCCGGATCACTGCATGGGGGCCGAGTCGGCGATCGGAGAGAGGGCAGTTCTGACCCCCATTTCCAGATATCGGTTTCGGACCACCGGCCTGTTGGAACTTTTTCCCGGTGGTCCCGCGACGTAAGCGCCCCCCACAGGCTAGGACCTATCCGAGTCCCTTACCCGAGCATCCCGGGGCATGAGTTATCCTCGGACGAGAGTGGTCCCGCATTAGACGGTCAGCAAGAGCCGGTCGTACCGATGGTTGACAATGATGCCTATCGTTGTCAGGGACTCCCGTATCACATCGATTTCACGGAGTTTCGGCACGAGTACGGCCATGAGCCCTGTTCGGACTTCTCTCGGCTGGTCCTGGTGCTCCTTTCGGCGCGCCATCAGTAAGAGCACGCGAGATCCATCGGTCACGAAAAGGAACGGATAGACCGCGCACTGCGAAACAAGTGCGCGGAACAGTTCCGGTGCAGATTCGTCTGTCCGGAGCTGTCCACTTAAGTAGATTATCTGGTCTACTCCTCCTCCCTCGAAATCACGAGCCCGCGGAAGATCGAGGATCACCTTCCACGCGACCAGCTTATTCTCGAGCAACTTGCGTTCGGAACGAGGAAGTGATGCTGGGGCGGTGCGGTGGGAGAAGGGTCCGTTCGACTCGGGAGTGAACGGTCGAGCGACCAAGTCCTGAATGGAACGACTCGTCCGGGACAAAGAGGGAGGGTGGCCAGAAGGTCGGAGCGTCGGGTTGAATGGGCGAGGATACCCGGCCGGGAGCGCGTAGCCCGCTACCCGGGACCAAAGACCACTGTAATCAAAAAAAACGGGCACGCTTGGTGTGGACAGGTCCGC
>JBARHO010000156.1:0-3372 GCA_049799275.1 Thermoplasmata archaeon | reverse complement strand
GTGTTTCCGCGGAGCTGATTGTAGTCATGGGTGTTCAAGGTCAGGGGGGCATTGGGTTCGATGATCGTTTGGCCCGAGCCCGCGCCCTTCAGGACCGTGTAGGACGAATTGATCGTCAACTGCTCGGCAAACGTCCCCGGACCAATGCAGACCACTCCTCCGGGAAATGTGTCGATCGCCGTCTGGATCGCATCATGGGCGGCGTTCTCGCTATAGACCTTTACATTGCACGGGGGTGAGCTAGCCTGGGCGATTCCCGGTGTGGCGACCCCAAGGACCATCAGAGCGCCGAAGATCACGAGGACCGCCACAACGGCAGCCCGGTAGGCCGTCGCGGATCCAGGTCTGTTCCGTTCGCATTCCATATGTGTTTCGCACTCCCTTCCCTGCGGTGTTCCTTCCGACCGGTTCGGTCCCGGGGGCTCCCTGGCGGGGGGGACAAAGGTCCCTTGCCCCCCGGGCACCTAGTTCTGGCCAATGCGATGGATCGTCTTAAAACCCCAGCCTCAGAGACCTGACGGCCTGTCCTTCACCGCCGCGGATCCATTGGTATCTCCGGTGGATACGGGTGCCGCTGCACCCGAGGATCATCGGTCACCCTCTGGCTGCTCGTGTCGCTTCAGGGCTTCGGTTCACTAAGCGCCCGTTGCCGAGAGCCGGGTCAGGAAAAGAACCGAAGCCTACAGATCGTGTGGTCTGCCGCATCGGAGGCGACATGCGGCAAGACACATCCAGGGTTCAACGGGAAGGGTAACGTGGCACGGATCCCCGACACCTCCCGGGACCGTCCCGCCGACCGAAATGAAGATAGTTGAGAAGGTGTGAGCGGGTTCCCGAGGTCCATGGACGAGAGGCTGCTCCGTCATATTCTCGACCGATACCTCCTCCCAGAAGAGCTCCGGGAGCTGTGTGACGAACACGAGGAGCCTACGGCCGGCACGAAGGCAGAGCTCGTCGAGCGGGTCATGGTCATCGAGGACTTCGACCCTGCCGAGGCGGTCGAGTACCTGGACCACCGCGAGCTGGTCGAGGTATCCGGCGAGATCGGCCTGCCCACGGACGGCACCCGGGACGAGCTACTCGATCGTGTGCTCGCCCGCGTCACCGGCAACGCGTCGTCCTGAGGCAGAACGGTCCCCTTATGATCCCCTGAAACGCGTAGGTTGATCACGGACCCGCTGTGAACAGACCCCGCTCCATGGACCCGCGGGTCCCTCGTCGATAGGACCCGCTGGCGCGAGACCTGCCGGCTCCTTTCGCTCCACGGGAGATCAGCGCGCTTCCCCGCGCGGATCGCCCTTGGACGCTCTCTCGACGTCTCCCCCTTCCTCCCCAGCGATCTCCCCGAGCAACCGCTGGCTCACGACCGATCGAGGGCCATCCCTGCTGACGTCCTTCGTGGACGCATACTGATCTCGATGCTTGATCAGGAGCCAAGCATTTCGTGCCGGGGTCTTCCCGAAGCCTCGCGTTCGAACCAAGGCCCAGGAGCCTCGGAGCTTCTCGCCGTGAAGCGTGAGCTTGAGGTCGCCTCGTTCTAAGGACTCCGTGACGTCCACGCTCTCCGGATCCCATCTCCCCCGGTCCCACAACATCACCGTTCCGGCACCGTATTGACCCGCAGGGATCACTCCTTCGAAGCTCGAATATTCGATCGGATGGTCTTCCGTTCGCATCGCGAGGCGCTTCACCGTCGGATCGAGCGAAGGTCCCTTCGGGACGGCCCAGGAAAGAAGAACGCCATCCCACTCGAGGCGAAAGTCGTAGTGTAGCGCGGTCGCTGCGTGCTTTTGTACCACGTAGACGAGCGGCCCGCCCCGCGCGACCTCGGGATCACTGGTGCCTTCCGGCTCCGGCGTCGCGTCGAACTTACGCTTCTTTCGGTACTCATCGAGAGTCATACCGATCGAGCACGGACCCTCGCTCCCTCTTCAACTTGGTGAAACGGGCTACGAAGGTAAGGATGGAGCGCCCATTGTTCCGGAAGGACTGCGTCGTCCGATCCCCATGGTCTCTGGAAGATCATCCAATTCACATGCGTATTCCGAAAAAGGGGGAGGATTCAGGTGAGGGGGGGTTCGTCGACTGGGACTGAGGCAGAAGGGCGGTCGCCACGGCCAGACGATCCGTTCGCTGCGAGGCCTTGGCCCTTGCTCAAGCAGTGGCCGGCGCACGCAGGACATCATACCGAAGCGCCGCCACACCCGACTGGAACATCCGGCACTCCTTCAGGGCCAACGCCTGCCGGGCGTCGGACGCCGGGAACAGAGGCCGCCCCTTGCCGAGGACGATAGGCTGGATCCGGATATGCAGCTCGTCCACCAGCTGCTCCTTCCAAAGGGCCGCCAGGACATTCGAGCTACCGAGGAGCAGGATGTGGCCGCCGCTACCTTGTTTCTCTTCCCTGATCACTTCAGCGACCGGACGGCGCACGAACCGCGTGTTCTCCCAGCTCGAGGACTCGAGCGTACGAGAGAACACGAGCTTGGGTAGCTCGGTCATGCGCTCGGCGATGACGGGTTCCTCCTTGCGGGCCTGGGGCGTTGGCCAGTACCGCTGCATCAGCTCGAACGTGCGACGTCCCATCACGATGGACCCCGCCGCCCGCAGGAGGTTTCGGGACCACTCGAGCGATTCTTCGTCGAACGCGAACCAATCGATCTCGTCGTTGGCACCGCCGAAATAGCCGTCCAGGGATAGCAGATGATCGGCCACGACCTTGCGCATGGGGACCCCTCGCAGCGACGGGAGCACTCCTCAACTAGCTTTGCGCTCGGCACCCGCAGGATCCGCCGTCGGCTCGACCCCGGCGTGCCGCCTCAGGTCGCTCGAGAGCCCCGGTTCGGGTGAAGCTGATCGGTCGTGTACAACGCCCCTACCGGGGTTCGGTGGGACCAGTGTCAGGGCCCGGGGACCGAACGCGGGGGTTGGGATGGCGGTGCGGGCCGCTCTCGTTTCGGAAAGTAGACGTACACGAGATATGCAAGGATGGCCACGTAGAGGATCATACCACCGATGATCGCGAGCGTGACGTTCTCCCACACACGAGAGGTACCGGCATCCTGAATGTACCCTAGCAGCCCGGATACGGCGACGGTAAAAGCGACGCCCAGCGCGATCTGGCCACGAGTTGGGCGCCGGCGGTAAAACACGGCGGAGATCAGCCCGGGCGCGAACATCCCTTTGAATAAAGACCGTGACTACTTAGGTGGACCTAGATGAGCGACGGACCCCCCCGATCCGGCCTCCCCCAGCGACCCCCCTTCAACCCGGTGGTGGTCGACTCCAGTCACGGGTCGCTCAGCTTCGATGCCTTTCGGTCCCGGGGACCCCTCGATCCCCCGGCGCGCACCAACGCGGGCCCGTTCAAAT
>JBARHO010000155.1:0-3121 GCA_049799275.1 Thermoplasmata archaeon | reverse complement strand
TCGCTGGGAAGTTGATCGTCGTCGAGTAGCCGTACGTGGACTTCCAGGTCGCGTTGGACTCCGAGAGGAACTGCGTGAAGGCGTACGTTGTTCCGCTCCCGTCCGACCGGTGCACCACGATGATGCTTGCGGTGGGGAAGGTCACGCCGGGGTTGAGGGAGGTGATCGCCGTGGTGTTCCAGGTGGTCAGCGTCCCGGCGTAGATCTCGGCGAGCACGTTCCCTGTGAGGTGGATGTGGGACAGACCGGGCAGGTTGTAGATGACCGCGACCGCGCCGGCGGTCTCCGGGATCGTGAGCAGCCCTGGGGCCGCTTGGGCCTGAGCATAGGTCAGGGGTGCGTCCGAGGCCCCAAAGTCGACCGTTTTGGCGGTGATCTGGGATATCCCGGCACCACTACCGACCGCGCTGTAGGTCACGGAGCCACCGTTCGCGTAGGTGGTCTCCCACTTCTGCATCAGCGGGCCGACGAAGGTCGATCCGGCTCCGAGCAGGCTCGCTGTGGCCGGCGAGGTACAAGAACCCGAAGCTGCGGGGGTGCTCTTCTTGGGTGTGAACCACCCGGCGAACGCCCCGACACCGATGACGAGGATCACGATGATGACCACCGCGACCGCGACATAGGCCCCCGTGTGACTTGACCCCTTTCGGCTGATTGTCTCGCTCTCTTGGTTTGCGCTCATTCTTCTTTCTCTCCTTCCTTCTTTTTTCTTTTAGGCTCGTTCAAGGCCGTCGCGATGACGGCGAGGTGACGTGGGATGGCGCGGGTCCGTTCCGCCCCGAGGACACCCCTGGGTACCACTGGTCCTCGCGGTGAGGGACCGAGGGTCTCCGTGAGGCACCAGGGCCACCGGCCACGCCACCGAATCCGGGCACCGCGACACGGTCGAGCCCGATCTCCGCCAGGTTCTGGGCGTAGGCGGAGGTCCGTTCGATGGACTGTAAGATGAAGCCGACCGAGGTCGCGATCAGGGGAGAGAGCGGGGCCCGGACACGCGTCGTCAGGAAGCGCTCGAAGAGGGCCTCGTACGCCGCATGCTGGGCCTCGGCCGCATCGATGATCTCGTTCGCGCGGAGGGCATCGGGCGCCTCGGCGACGGTGAACGCCTGTTCGAGGATCTCCAGGACCTGGGCATGGTAGGCCACCATCGCCTGCCGTATCGCGGGTGGGAGAGGGGCGAGCGCAAGAGGTCCGCCATGTTCCGCGATGACGACGGCGTGGTCCGCGACCCGCTCGAGATACCGTGCGGCGAGCAGGTACGAGGCCGGGTCCGAATCTCGGAGCGTGTCGTCGTCGGTCCGGCTTCCGCGGGCGATCTGGAGCTAGACGATCCGTTCGATCAGCCAAGCGTAACGGTCGACCTCGTCGTCCCGTTGGGCAAGGGATGTCTGGCCGGCGATCCGGGACTCGCGGTCATCCTTGGGAGGGGTCTCGAGGGAGCGATGGGCGCTCTGTTGGATCTCCATGACCAGTGCGAACAAGCGGTGCAAGAGCGAGGGCAGCGGGAGCCCCGCTCCGCGGGAGACGTCCCGTAATGTGAGCCGGCCCGGTTCCTCGGAAACGATCTCGGATTGCACGGTCCGGCGGACGAAGGCCCGGACTATCGAGCTCGTCTCGGGGGTAATCCCGCCCGATTGCTCGATCTGGATCTCGTTCGTTCCGTTGAGATAGCACGCGACCAGGCGGCGAAAGAGGTGTTCCGGCGGAAGATCTGCAGTCACGAAGACCATCGCAGTCGTGACCGGGGAGGCCCGGTTCTGATCTCGCACCAGGATGCTACCGTCCGCGAGCGGAGCCAGATACACCGTGCTACCCGGGGCAAGTCGGTGGCCGTTGATCCAGGTGCGTGGGAGCGAGACACCTACCGTGACCGCTCCCATCCGTTGTAGTCGTCGGGGGACCGAGAGCGTGCTCCCGTCGCCGGATGCGGCGGAGGGAGTCGGGGCCGGCGAGCCGGGGCTGGAGATCTTGGCGTTCTGCATCATTTTCTTCGAGGCGAGGACCGGCTCGTGGATATATATAGAAAGTCTCGGTAGAATATAGTTAGCTATATTCGACTATATTGTCCTCCGGCTGCTATCATATCGCTCTGGAGCGAACGGACGGTTCGCTTAAGCAGGGATCTTTGAGCCCGCCGCTCAGTGAAATGGGGACGATCGCGGCGTGTGGCCCAGGCTCGGGATCGTCCCGCGCGGAAATGCCGGGACGGGCGTCTCGCTGGAGGCTCCGCACTGCGATTGCGGTCTCGCCGACAGGCACGAGCTGGGACTCCGGACCCCTTTCGAACTATGGGATTATCTACAGCATCCTCGTGCAACGACTTTCATGGTCGCGTTGAACACCCTCGACCTCGATCTCGTTCTCGTTTTCGGAACGGTGGTGGTTACCGCGCTCATCGCACGGTGGACCCAGCTTCCGATCACGGCCCTCGAGATCCTGGCAGGGATCCTCCTCGTCACCTTTCTGGGGCTCACCCTCCCCATCGGCCTCTCCTCGACCGATTCTCTGCTCACGTTCGGCAGCCTGTTGATCGTGTTCCTCGCAGGCCTCGAGACCAATCTCGGGTTCCTGCGCGCCAACTACCGTCGGGCCATCGTGATGGGTCTCGGAGGGTTCCTCGTCCCCTTCGTCGGACTGTTCGTGCTCCTCTTCTATGGGATCCACGCCCCCCTCCTGATCAGCATCGTTGGAGCGACGGCGCTCGCCGACACGTCGATCTCGATCGTCTATACCACGCTCCAGCAGTACGACCTGACCAACCTCCCCTTCGGTCGGCTGATCCTGGCGGCGACGCTCTCGGTCAACCTGGTCGAGGACTTCACCATCACGACGACCACGTTCTTGACCACGCCCGGCTTTCTGTTCACGCTCGGGGTCCTGGGCGCGCTCGCGGCCTCGGCCCTGCTCTTACCGTACCTGTCCAAGGCGGTGACGCGCCGCTCACCCAACGGTGGCTTCACGAACATCGGTGCCCGGACGCTGTTCTTCTCGCTCGCGGTCCTGGCGCTCCTCTCGGCGCTGGTCGGGGTCCCGGGGATCCTCTTCGTCTTCTTACTGGGTCTCATGTTCTCGCAGTTCGTCGGGGAGGCGTTCGCGGCCAACATCCGGAACATCGCCTTCG
>JBARHO010000154.1:0-3830 GCA_049799275.1 Thermoplasmata archaeon | reverse complement strand
GCCCAGGTCCGCGCGCCAAGGTCGCTCCCCGGAAGGGGCGGGGGCGATGGTCTCGTGCCCCGGACCGGGTCCGTGCGCCCCGTGCAGATGATCTATCCAGTGCTCGAGATCAGAGAACTCTTGGCTGCAGTCCGTGCATCGCAACGCTTCCGACGAACGCATAACGAGGGTATGCGTCGGCGAGCCATAAGCCTAGGACCATCGGGCCCAAAAGTGGATAAATCGTCTTCCCTCGGCCGAGCGCCCCGTGGCCCAACGCCCCGTTCTGGGGACCGCGGAGCGGGTAGGATCTTGGACCTGAGTCAGGAGCTCGGGCGGGTCAGGGACCATCCCCGCAGAGGCTGATCGAGGACCGGATCCCGAACAAATGCCGAAAGTCGATCGGCCTGGTAGGCGGTCAACCGGAAACGCTGGCTACCTATGCCGCTGGGTCGGGGGACCTCGATCCAGTCGGGTCCCATACGCTTCAGGGCCGACCAAGGGACACTGAACCCGCGAGGCGGGAGCGCCAAGTAAAGCCCTTGAGGCGAGATCCCCAGCCGTCCAACGATCGGTGATCGCCTCGGCACGAGCGAAAAGAGGAGTGACTGGGCAGCGAGCAGGCACACGCTGGCGGCCCAGATCGCTAGGATCGGGAATCCCGGCCCCGTGGCGGGGTAGAGCATCGCCAGGAACGTCAGCAGGAGGAGCAGGACAATGAGCGCCCCCATCCCTGTGAGGAGACCATAGGCGGCTCGGTATCGGGCCGCCCGAGCGGGATCACCCCCTGCCCACTCCCATGGGGGACCGATATCGAACCTCACGGGGCCCCCCTCGTTGGGCATACTACCCTACGCCATAACCCTGCTACGACCGCGATCGGGACCAGGGCCTCGGGCGGATCCCAGGACCGGCCCGGCTTCAGCCGACGGGAAGTGGAAAGGCCTATGGTAGAAGCGACCTTGCATCCGTCATGCGGGTCGCTCCGCGCCTGCGAAGGTGGCTCACCGGCCCGAGTTCCGATCCTAGTGTGCGGGCACGCTTCTGGATCGAGATCGACGGGCGTTCTCGCGAAGACTCCCGGGTACGGAAGGCCCAGCGCGAGATCGGTCGCACCGGTTGGGCCGCGTCCCTATTGGAGTTTCAATTGCCGGACGGACATTGGGTGACCCGGGGCACGTCCGCCCGGGACCTCTATGTGCCCAAGTATGTCGTCACCAACTGGCAGGCGATCGTTCTCTCCGAGCTCGGCATGACACGGTCCGATCCTCGGATCCGGCGGACCGCCGAGATGATCCTCGACCGATGGAGCAAGCGGGGAGGGGACCTCAGCGGCCGCGCCGGGGAGATCTGTGTCACGGGGAACGCCGTCCGGACCCTGATCCGGTTCGGCTACCTCGAGCACCCGGTCGTTCAACGATCCATCGCGTGGCTCCGCCGGACCCAGAAGAAGGATGGGGGCTGGCATTGCTTTCCCTCCAGGACCGGCACCCTCGACGGGTGGGAGGGGCTCGCGGCCTTCGCGGAGATCCCGGCGGAGGCGCGGAGCGAGCCCATCCGTCGCTCCATCGAGCGAGGAGCGGATTTCTACCTCCGCCACCACCTCATGGACGAGGGCCGAGTGCGCTACCCGCCATGGTTCCGGATCCATTACCCCAATCACTACTACTATGACGTGCTCGTGGGGCTCCGGATCCTGGTCCGACTGGGGTACGGGAACGACCCTCGGATGGCCGCTGCGATCCGGTGGCTCCGGACCAAGCGCGCGCGGGATGGGACCTGGGCGCTCGATGCGGCCCATCCTGACCTCGACGCGGCGCACGGGGGATACGTCCTCCGGCGACTGGTCTTCCCCATGATCCTCGAGCCGCTCGGGGCCCCGAGCCAGTGGGCGACGTTGGAGGCCCTGAGCGTGCTGGCCGGCGTGGAACGATCGTCGACCTGATGGTCGATCCTTGATCCGTCCCGACCGGCTCAGGTCGACGGATCAAAGGGGATGGGGCCGTCCGAATTTGAATCGGAGTCTCTTGCACCCCAAGCAAGAAGGATGGTCCAAGCTACCCCACGGCCCCAACAGCCGGCGACGGTCGCCCGGACCCGCCGAGCGAGATAATCCTTACGACTTCGCGGGGGCGACGCTCAGTGCACGAACAGCCAAACGATGAACCCGGAGACCCCGATGACCGTGGTATTGACGATCGAGAGCCAGAAGAACGTCCACAGCTCCCCCTTGCCCTCTTCCGGGGTGGTGGTGGACGGTGGCCCCGAGCCCCCCGGAGTCGGGGTGTACGGGTTTCGGAACGTCA
The DNA here is from genome assembly GCA_049799275.1 of Thermoplasmata archaeon. Lineage (GTDB taxonomy): Archaea > Thermoplasmatota > Thermoplasmata > Lutacidiplasmatales > UBA184 > Lutacidiplasma. Next base: position 1,545 of record JBARHO010000154.1, on the reverse strand, counting down.
CGCTGGAGCCGGAAGCGGACATGGCGTACCCCGATCTATCGAGCGGACCTATAAGATCTCGGTTCGTTCCGGGGAGCCCGTCCGGCCCTTAGCCGGCGAACCAAGGGTGGCGGGTGGCCGGCCCGGTCGGTCGTAGGACCAGCATATGGAGGTTCGAGGCCGAGTCACCCGGCGCGTACCCGTCCCTCAGGGCCAGTTGGTACAACAGGAAGAGCGCGTCCGGGTCCGACTCGACGCCGAGCGACGCATGGACATCGACGCCGAACCGGGTCTTGAGCGTCTCCAAGATCTCCTCGAAGTCGATCTGGTTCGAGCCCTCGGCCGCCTGGGCCTGCCGGAACATCCCGACCACGATCCCGGTCGACAGGGCCAGGAGCTCCTCGCGGGAGACGATCCGGGTGTGCCAGTGCGCGCTCTCCTCCGGCTCCGGCTGGGCCGGAAGGACCAGGATCGAGAGCTCGTGATCGAGCCGCCGTGCGGACTTCTGGTGGAGCTTCTCCCACGTCTCCTCCGCGGTCCGATCGTCCGGGACGACCACGATGGCCCGCAGCGGGGTGGAAGGGGACTCCGGACCGGACTCCATCCATTGGTTCACCCGCGGCGCGCTCCCCTTGCTCTCGACGAAGACCGGGAACGTACGTCGCGGCACACCGGCCTCCTGGACCCAGAACTCGGGCGTGATGCGCGCGTTCCGGGTCACCGGTGGGATACGGGAGTAGCCGAACCGCTTCAGCGCCGCCTCGGCCTCACGCACGATCACGGGCGCCGAGCTCGCCGGATCCGACCCGGAGGCCGTCGGGGACGGGGTCATGACCACTCTAGTGGGAGGGGAAACTTAAGCTCGACGTGCGAGCCAGCGTACCTATCCGTACTGGTCCGAGTAGGGGCCCGGCCGGTCACGCGGGAAGCACCCGGAAACCGAGGAGGAGACCGTTCACGATCACCGCGACGATGACGAAGAGAAGGTACATCCCGGAATAGATGAACGCGCGCCGGGCGACCCGGGGTTCGGGCGCGGCCCAGAGGGGGAGCGTCAGGGCGATGAAGACGGCGGCGAGGGCCAAGAGGGCGATCGCGACCGGGAGCGTGACCGGAGCGAGCAGCACCGTGAGGACGGTGGCCGGGAAGAGGAGCGCGGCCGAGACCACGACCACGCGCGCCGAGTAAGCGGGGTCGTTCATGCGAGGGAGCATCGGAAGGCCGACCTTCCGATAGTCCTCCTTGAGGAGAAGGGCCAAGGACCAGAAGTGGGGCGGGGTCCAGAGGAAGACCAGGAAAGCGAACGCCAGCACGCCGGGCGTGAAGTGCCCGACGGCGGCCGCGCCCCCGGCCAGCGCCGGGGCGCTCCCGGCGAACCCGCCGATGACGATGTTCACGCTCGATCGGCGCTTGAGCCAGATCGTGTACACGACGACGTAGGTGACCCCGCCCGAGAGGATGGCGAGGCCGGTCAGGGGGTTGATCAGGAGGGCCGCGCCGACCACCCCGACCGCGGAGAGACCGACCCCGAGCGCCGCGACCAGCGCGGTGGGGTGGATGCGGGCC
>JBARHO010000153.1:0-4790 GCA_049799275.1 Thermoplasmata archaeon | reverse complement strand
GACGGGCGTAGCTCGCCCCGGGTATGGACGGGATGAGATCGTCGAAGCTGCGACCGTGGTACGCCTCGATCACGACCCCGTCGAGCGCGATGGTGGAGGGGTTCCCGATCGCCCGCACGTTCGGGGGAAGGTGCTGGCGGATCTCCGGGGGGAGAGCCGGTTGGGGTTCGGCCGGGCAGACCGCGTCATGGTTCCCGGGGATCACCACGACATTGAGGCGGGACGGGATCTCTCGCAGGCGGCGCCCGAGCTCCGCGTACTGCTCGAAGATGTCGCCGATCGCGAGGTCCTTCTCCTGGTTGGGATAGATCCCGATCCCGTCGACCAGGTCCCCCGCGATGACCACATGCTGGATGCTCTGGGCGATCTCGGGCGACGGTCCCTTCTCATGGAGGAAGTCGGTGAGACGGCCCCACGCGTCCGCGAGGAACGACCGGCTGCCGATATGGAGGTCCGAAAGGAAGATAACCCGTCGCGGGAGGCTCGATCGACGCGGGGCTCGGGGGATCGATACCTCGGGGCGCTCTACCGCGAGGGCCCGTACGAGCTTGCTCTTGCCGCGGCCCGAGACCACGGTCACGCCGATGACCTCGTCGACAAGGTAGGTCCCTCGCCCCTCGGGCGAGTCCTGCGGGAGGAGCACCTCGAGCCCGGCCGTCTCGTCCTCCAGGGTCAGGATGAGGTGATGGCGCTCGGGCGTCCGTCGGACCTCTCGGATCATCCCGACGATGGACGCCTTTCCTTCGAAGCGTCGAAGCTCCCGGATGGGACGAACGTTCGGCAGGCTGGAGCGACCCTTGAGCATCCGAGCGAGCGCCCGGTACCGCGACTGGAAGAGCCCGCGATAGCCCTCGAGCGGCCCGCGGCCTCCCCCGCCTTCCGAGAACCCCTCGGACAACAGCTCGTACTCGGGGATCACGGACCCCAGGGCCTCGTCCCCGAGATCGGCCGGGACACGGCTGGCCCCGGAGCGGGCCCACGCGGAGGGGATGGATTGTCGAATAAGTGCCTCCTCGACCATCTCCTGGGTCACGAGCGGCGAGCTCCCATCTCCTTCTTCCACGAGCAGTCGAGCGACGAGGAGCGGCTGGGCCGATGCGAGGAGAAGCTGCAGGGCCGCGGACTCGAGGAGCTTGTGGTGGGCCTCGAAGAACGTGACCAGATGGTCATGCATCGGCCCGTTCGACGAGGGACCCTTGGTCGCGGTGGTGAGAGCCATGGAACGGACCGGCCCTAGAGGCGGACCGCACGAGAACACGTGCGATCGCATGAGGTCCGTCGATCGACCCGATGTCGCCCCGACGCGCGCTGCGTTGCTTCAGACCTCTGCATCGTGAGAAGTCCTGTGGAGCAGGGAACGATCTAGCCGCGGTAGGCTTCCTTGGAGTAGCTCGGGCCCTTGGGGTACTTTTCCTTGAGGTGCTGGACGAGCAGGTCCGGCGTTTGTTCGAGGTGGGCCTGGTACCACTTGACCACGATATCCCGCAGGATCTGGTGGATCTCCTTGATGTTCACCGAGGTCTCGGGAGAATCGTAGAGGATCGCCTGGGCCATCGTCCGCATCCAGCCCGTGTAGCGATGGTAGCTCTCCCCGTCGCTCCACTCGAAGATGGCCCGAAGGTGCGGTCTTCCTTCGGGATTGTTGTAGAACCAGAACCGGAGCGTGAACCCGGTCCACCCCTGTGTGCGGTCCTTGACCTCGATCGTGCGCACGGACCCGAAGTCGAAGCCCTCCTTGAACGACCACTTGGTCGGATATTCGATGAAGCTCGCGAACAAGGTCTGGGGGGGTTCGACCGTGAGGTGGACCGAGATCTCCTCGAACTGGTTGTGGACCTCCCAAAGGTCCTGGAGGAGGCGACGGTTGAGCTCCGCCCGGTGCTCGAGGTCCTCGGTCGGCTTGGCCTCCCGCTTCTGAGCGCGGGTGAGCTCGTTGCGCAGCGATTGGACGAAATCGTCCTCGGGCATCTCCGGCACTGGATTCTCCTCGGGGATGGGGGACGGCACCGGAACGCTCGACGCGCGACGAGGCATGGATCGATGAACTCCGATGCGGCGTAGCGGGCCTCTATAATAAAGAGTTTCCCGGAACTCCCCGGCCCCTCGCCTCGCCGATGGGGCGCGCGCCCCTCGGCTGATCCTGCGAGCCTCGCTCTGGTTCCCGATGAACGCTCGGAGCTGGCCCGAGGTCCCGTACCGCAACAGTGATACCGGGAGCCTCAGTAGTGCGCGCCGGCCGAGGCGCATCCCCACGGATAGGTCCTTATCCCCGATGAATCTCGGGCGATCGGGGACCTCCCCTTTGGGGCATGCAACGTGCAGCGTGGAACGTGGCTCGGTACGACGCGGCGCCGGGGGCTCGGGACCATCCTGTTGATCGCGTGCGGCCTATTGACGGCGGTCCCGGTGCTGAGCGCGACCGGCCCGCTCCGGTCCGATGCCACGGCGGCCCCGGTGACCGACGGGAACGTCCTCTCGCCTTGTCCCACGGGGACCTATCCATCGAACCCCGCGTATGATCCGGTCAACCACGACCTCTATGTCCCCGATCTCGAGTCGGGCAGTCTGACCATCCTATCGAGCACCTGCACGCTCGTGGCCACGTACAACTTCGGGTCCGGTTCACGTCCCCAGCAGGCCGCTTTCGATCCGATGACCAACACGGTCTACGTGACCGATGCCGAACGGGACGTGGTCTACGTGTTCTCGGGAACGGCGCTCGTCGACACCATTGGCGACCCGAACTTCGTGTTCCTCGAAGGGATCGCGTTCGATCCCGCGGCCGGCCTCATGGCCGTCACCGACTCCTTCGGATCGGCGGTACTGTTCATCAATGGCACGACGGTCGTTGGGCTCGTGTCGGTGGGGAGCGGACCATCGGAGTTCGCCTATGATCCGGTCTCCGACCGTTTCCTGGTCTCTAACACGCGCACCAATGACGTCACCTCTATGAACGCCTCGGACCCCTTGGACGAGTCGCAGTACATCACGATCCCTACGGGCAGCGAGCCGCAGGGCATCGTGTTCGATCCGGCGGACTCGGAGGACTACGTCGTCAGCGAGGGTTCCAGCAATGTGACGGTCATCTCGGGCCTCGGCCATCAGTACGGTTCCATCCCCGTCGGGACGTACCCTTTCAACGCCGTCTGGGACGAGTCGAGGCTGAGCGTGTACGTCGTCAACAGCGGCTCCCACAACATCTCCGTGATCCAGGGGCTCAAGGTCGTGGCGACGGTCAACGGGCCCGCCAGGGCGGGGTTCAACGGGATCGCGTACGACGAGATGAACGACCACGTCTTCGTGATGGGTACTGTCAGCGACATGGCCTATGTCTACGGATCCGGGGTCCGCTACGGACCAACGCTCTCCGCCGGGGTGCAGGACCCCATGGTCGTGTCGAGCTCGCCGGCTCCAGACCCATCTTGCGCCGTGGGGACCGCCCCAAGCTTCGACGCGTACGACCCCGTCACCCACGAGCTGTATGTTCCGGATGCGATCTCGGGCGACCTTTCGATCCTGAGCGGATGCACCGTGGTGGCCACGGTCACCTTCCCCGTCGGGACCCATCCGTATGCGGCCGCGTTCGATCCGACCAACAACTTCGTCTACGTGACCGACGAGACCCTGGGCCACGTGTACCTGCTCTCCGGCTCGACCATAGCGGCCACGATCACGAACTCGTCCTTGGACGAACCCCACGGAGCGGCCTTCGATCCCGGGAACGGGGAGATGGCCGTCGCGAACTATGGGTCGAACACGGTCACGTTCATCGGGGCCGCAACGGTGGTCGGGTCCACGACCGTAGGCACCGGTCCTTCGCAGCTCGCCTATGACCCGTACTCCGACCGCCTCCTCGTCACCAACGAGCTTGCCGATAACGTCACCTCGATGAACGCGCTCGATCCGACGAACGACAGCGAGCACATCAGCATCCCGGTCGGGGCGCTCCCCAACGGGATCGCGTTCGATCCGACGGACCAGTACGACTACGTCGCGAACGGGGCGTCCGATAATGTGTCGGTCATCTCTGGCCTCGGCGCCCAGATCGGTTCGGTCCCGGTCGGCACCGGCCCGGCCGGAGTGGCGTGGGACCCGGCCAAGTTGAGCATTTACGTCGTCACGACCGGTTCCAGCAACGTCTCGGTGATCCAGGGTCTTACGGCGGTGCGGACCATCACCGGCCCGGCCGGAGCGGCGTTCCTCGGGATCGCCTACAACGCCCTCTCCGACGAGGTCTGCGTGACCGGGGACTCCTCTAGCGAGGTCTACATCTACCACGAGTCAGGGTGCGCGTTCGGGCCGTCGGTCGATCCCACCCCTCCGTGTTCGCCCGACACCCCGGTAGCGCGGACGGTTCATTCTAAGGGTGAACGGCGAGCCAACGCAGGCACGATCGCGAGAGCCACCCAGAGGGAACGATCCCACGACCTTTTCTTCGCCTTGGAGTGAACTGGACCCGTGGCCCCTCTCCTGATCGTGTTCGCCGGACTTCCCGGTTCCGGAAAGTCAACGCTGGCCCGAGAGATCGCTCGCCGGCAGCACGCGATCTGGGTGCGCGTGGACACGGCCGAGGCCGCGATGCTTCGATCCGGGCTCGCCCATTCGTTCGAGACGGGCCTCGCGGCCTACGTGGTCGGCCAGGACCTGGCCGCCGACAACCTTGGGCTCGGATGGGATGTCGTGGTCGATGCGGTCAATGGGGTCGAGGAGGCCCGTGAGATGTGGAGGTCCCTCGCGAGGGACCATCGGGCGAGGCTGTTCTTCATCGAGGTGGTCTGCCGGGATCCGGA
>JBARHO010000152.1:0-3013 GCA_049799275.1 Thermoplasmata archaeon | reverse complement strand
CCGGCGTCGACCTGCCCATTGATGAAGATGGCGTGCTCGGCCCATTTCTCCTGGTCGCGCATCGCACGCGAGCGGACCCAGGCAGGACCCTGCTCGTTGATCATCACGAAATACCCCATTGAGATGCCTCTCCAGCTCCGCTCGCTCGCTCCTCGTCCTTTCAAACCGGAGCCGCAATAAACCTTGCATATCCCGGTCGAGCCGATCCCTCACGGGATCCGGAGGGCATGCAAGTTTCACCACTGGCCACGCTACGGCGGACGCTCCGGCCCGCCCCGCATGCGGGAGCATCCGCCGGTCCAGCCCTCGAAGACCTCGAATAGGCCCCCCAACCTGCGGGACCGATGAACCAGGTGTCCGGCGCGACCGACGATCTCCCGGGCACGATGCGGGCCTGGGTGTTCGATCACTACGGTCCCCCGGAGGAGCTGGAGCTCCGAGAGGTCCCGCTCCCCAGCTTCCGGGACGAGAACGAGGTGCTGGTGCGGGTGCACGCCGCTTCCGTCAATCCCGCCGACCGGCACGCCCTGAAGCTGCCGTTCATCTTCCGAAGAGGGCAGGGATTCCTCCGGCCCAAGATGGGTCGGCTCGGGGGCGACCTCGCCGGTCGGATCGAGAGGGTGGGCCAGAACGTGAAGGAGCTCCACGTCGGCGACGAGGTCTTCGGAGTAGGCCGTGGCACGTTCGCGGAGTACGCGATCGCCGATCAGGGCCAGCTCGCGTTGAAGCCCTCGGCGCTGACGTTCGAGCAGGTCGCGGCGGTGCCGATCGCCGCCACCACGGCACTTCAGGGCCTTCGCGATAAGGCACAGGTCCGGCCGGGCCAGCAGGTCTTGATCAACGGGGCTTCCGGGGGAGTGGGGACCTTCGCCGTGCAGATCGCGAGGTCGCTGGGCGGGCAGGTCAGCGGCGTGTGCAGCTCCCAAAACCAGGAAATGGCCCGGTCGCTCGGGGCCAGTCGCGTCTTCGATTATTCGAGAGAGGATTTCACGAAGAGCGGACAGCGGTACGACATCCTCTTCGATACTCAGCTCAACCACACCTTGGCCGCATATCGGGGTGCTCTCGTCCCTCACGGGGTACTTCTGGCCGTCGGGGGAGGGACGGGTGCGGCCGGCCCTGCGCTCCGCCGCGTGATCAAGAAGTTGGTGGGAGCGCGCTTCCTTGGCCCCCAGATCAAGTTCTTCGTCGCCTCGGTCAACCAGGCGGATCTGAACGCCCTCACGCGGCTTCTCGTGGCGGGAACGATAGCCCCGGTCCTCGACCGGCACTATCAATTGGAGCAGGTCCCGGACGCGATCCGGTATCTATCGGAGGGGCACGCTCGAGGAAAGATCGTCGTCACCATCTAAGGCTCTCAATGACCCTCCGTTCGGGACCTTGCTCCCCGGAAGGCCGGGGTCCGCGTCCTTCGGGCCCGGTAGGGTCGCCGGCACGATCCGCGAGCGCCTGGGCCAGGATCGCCGTTGGCGAGCCAGGGGACCCCTTCCGATCCTCCGGGATCCGGCCCCATTGTAGGGAAGAAAGGAGGGACGACGGGCAACGATTTACTGGTGCCGGTCATCGGAACCCCGAAAGGGGGCCCTGCCTCCCGTGGAGCATGCTCTGTGAGAAAGGTCCTGCTGCAGTTGTGTATGACGCTGGACGGCTTCGTGGATGGGGAGACCCGGATCGTCCCCGAGTTCGACCACTTCCTACTGGACAGAGCTCGACGAAGAGCTGGCTAGGACCGGCGCCGCCTCGGTCGATACGATCTTGCTGGGGCGGGGAACGTATGAGGTGTTCGCGAGCTACTGGCCCGGCGCGCAGTTCGATCCCGAGGAATCGAAGCTCGTCCAGGAGCAGGCTCGGTACCTGAACGAGACACCGAAGCTCGTCTTCTCCAGGTCCCTCTCGAAGGTCGATTGGAAGGGCGCGCGTATCGTGAAAGGGGACCTGACACGGGTGATCCGCCGTCTGGAGCGCCTGCCGGGAAAGAACATGATTGTGCCCGGTGGGGTCCGGTTGCCGCGCGCTCTGATCGAGCGCGACCTGATCGACGAGTACCTTCTGACCGTGGTCCCGATGATCATGGGAAGCGGAACGGACCGGCTCTTCGGCAAGCATTCCGTCCCGAAGACCCTCCGATTGGTGCGGTCTCGTCCGTTCAGCAACGGCGCCATGTTCCAGCACTACGAGCCTATCCGGTAGACCGTGCCGTACGCGGGGGCAATGCCCGGGTGTATCCACGGACACTCGGCGCTCTCGACGCCGACCCGGGGCCTTGGTCGCGCGAAAGGTTCGACCGGGGTAGCGAACCTGGTCGCCGCCTTCTCGGAGGATAGACCGGCGACGTTGACGGGATCGGCTAGCCCCCACGCTTGGGGATGGATGACGAGCTTTCCCTTTCATCGGGATGCCCTTTCGGGATGCTCCGGTGCCCCGGCGGGGCCCGGTCCCGGACCGGTTGACATCCGGTGAGGTCGCCCGGCCACACGCCCCCGTATCCCCGGATGGTTGGCCCCCGCCTCGTCGGTCGAGCGCGCTATAGGTGGCGAACGCTTGGGGACGGGTCATGAGGAGCGAGGGGTTGATCGGAAAACAGGTCGTCGGCTCCGGCGGTTGGACCATCGGCAGGATCAAGGGGATCGTTTTCGATGAGACCAGCTGGCGCATCGGATCGCTCGAGGTCGATCTCGATCCGAACGTGGCCAAAGAGTATGAGATGAAGAAACTCCTTTCACGGACGACCGTCAATGTGGACGTGAACGCGGTCCATGGGATCGGGGATCACGTGATCCTCTCGATCAGTAAACCCCAGTTACGCGCCCTGGTGTCACACACTCAGTAGGACCTTCAGGACCTAGGGTCCGTCCCTTACACGACGCCCTCTGCGGCCCTTGCGGCGGACCCTTGCCCGGGGAGAGGGTCCTGGGGACGCGAGATGATCTCGAGTACTAGGCGGCCTAACCCTATCGAAACCGCCAAAGGCTTGAAAAGGCGGGCCACATTCGGCCGGTAATGACGCATCATG
>JBARHO010000151.1:0-3732 GCA_049799275.1 Thermoplasmata archaeon | reverse complement strand
GCGCACCCGCGATGGATGAGGAGAGGGTGGTCCTCCACTCGATCCGGCCCGTATCCAGATCGAGTGCGGCGACCTGGGCCCCGGTCCCGACGAACACCGAGCCGTTGGCGACCGACACGCCGTCCAGGATCGGGCCACCAAGGTCCTGGTCCCATCCCACCGATCCCGTCGCGGGATCGAGAGCGACGACGCCCCCGGTGGAGTTGGCGAAAATCAAGCGGGAACCGGCGAGGTCCCCGGTCGTGGGGGTCCCCCCCATCAGATACGTCCACAGTACACTTCCATTATCGGTCCGGTTGAGGGCATAGACCACCCCGTGCGCGCTCGCGACGTAGATCCGATCCGAGGTGACGATCGGACTAGTGTGGATCGGGATCTGACCCACCCCGGTCACCGACGACATCCAGAGCGTGCGGTTCTGCTCCGGCCCGATCGCCGGGGTGTCTCCGCTCCGGTTCTCGTTCCCCAGGAGCGTCAACCAGCCCGCGGAGGTGGCATTGGAAAGGTTGGCGGACGGAGCGATCGGCGACCCGGCGAGGATCCTCGTCCCCGTCGTCGGTGGGATCGGGTCCCGAGCGGACAGGGGAAGAACGAGCAGAACAACGATCACTACGATCAGGAGCAGCGCGGTCGCCGCCCGGCGACCACGCACGACGAACCGGTGCTCTGAGCGTGATCGGCCGACTCGGTCCACAGAGCGAGCATCACGGCACTCTGAATATGCGTGCTGCCGCATTTCGGTCGGGGCAGGTATAAATAGGCTCGACGGGTCCTTCGTCCTGCTAGGCTAGACCGGGGGGTTGGGCGTCCCCTTATACACCGAAACCGTCCTTAGCGGGGGTGACAGGCAGGAGCGACGTTCGAAGGGGTCACGCGTCCCATTCCACCCCGTAGAAGCTCTGTTCTATCGGGCCGCGGGCACTGCGACGAGCGCTCGGAGGAGCGCCCTAGCGGTTATCCATCACGGGCATCGGGTTAGGTCCTGACGGGAGCAGCCTTACCGTGACCCGTCGACGCTGATGGGGCGACGGGGCTGAGGGGTGGGTGGGATTCACGCGTGGTCACTTCGAGCGCCCATCCTGCTGGCCTAGCACGGGCACCGCCCCGACTCCCCCACCCCCCTGTTTCCAGTGGAACTTGTACCCCCTGAGGTTCATGTCCAACCTTCCGCCGCCGGGTCGACCGTCTCACGTTCCAGTCGAACTTTGAGATCCTCCGGTATCGCCTTCTTCGTCCGTTTCTCGTAGTCGTAGGAGACGACGACGGTCCTTCCTTTCGCGTAGACGACCGACCCGTCCGGGCTCCGGAAGCGGTAGAGCAGGACGAAGCTCGTACGACCGAGCGGCCGGGCCGGTGCGACCTCACCGACGAGCTCGTCGTCGTACCGGGCCGGAGCGAAGTACCGACACGTGGCCTCGGCGATGATGATGTCCATCTGGGTGGGGTCGGAGTTGCCGGTGATCGGCACGTAGTAGCCACAGCGCAGGCTCTCCATGTACACGAAGTACGCCGCGTGGTTGAGGTGGTTGAGCGCGTCGATATCGTGGAAGGCGACGCGGAAGGTCTCCTTATGCGGCCAATCCTGGGTCACGAGCGGGGGTCACCTTTCGCGACCAGCAGCACCGTGCCCATAATATTCCGGTGCGAGGGTGGGCCCGCCCAGGTCCAGCGCATGTCAGGGTCTCCGTCCGGTGATCTCCAGTGGAAATGGGGGGGTGGGGGGGCATGACCGCCACGCCGCCCAAAGGGGACGCGTTGGAGGGAGGCCAGGACTGGGCCGGTGTGGTCCGGACGGTCCGGGAGACCGTTCGAAAGCACTCCCTCCGCTTCGAACGGGCGATCCCGTTGATCGCGAGCGAGAACCTCCTCTCCCCGTACGCCAAGGAGCTCCTCATCAGCGACTTCCATTCCCGGTACGCGGAAGGGCTGCCGGGGGACCGTTATTACGAGGGCAACGAGCAGGTCGATGAGGTCGAGAACATCTGCACGGACCTCGCCCGTCGCCTGTTCCACTGCAGCTTCGCCGATGTTCGACCGATCTCGGGAACGGTCGCCAATCTCGCGATACTGAAGGCGTTGGCCGAGCCGGGAGATCTGGTCGGCACCTCCCGCCTGGCCGACGGGGCGCACATCTCGAGCGCCGGCTTCGGGGCCTTCGGGCTGCGCGGGGTCAAGCCGGTCTACTATGCCTGGGACCCCGAGCGGATGACCATTGACGTTCCCCGGACGCGGGAGATCCTCAAGGCCGTCCGTCCGAAGCTCTGTCTGTTCGGACTATCGCTCTTCCTCTTCCCGATGCCGATCGCGGAGCTCCAGCCCACGCTCGAGGAGATCGGGGCCCGTGGATGGTACGACGGAGCACACGTTCTTGGTCTCATCGCGGGCGGGGAGTTCCAGGACCCTTTGCACGAGGGCTGCCAGGTCCTTACCGCTTCGACGCACAAGACCCTCCCGGGCCCCCAGCATGGTCTGATCCTAGGGGAGACCACGGACGCGGACGTTCTCAAGCGGCTGCAGTCCGGGACGTTCCCGGGCGTGACGAGCAACCATCACCTGCATGCGATGGCGGCGCTCGCGGTCAGCTTCGCCGAGCACCTTGAGTTCGGACGGGACTACGCGCACCAGATCGTCCGCAATGCGCAGGCCCTCGGACAGGCGCTCTTCGAACGCGGGTTCGACGTGCTCGCGCCCAAGCTCGGGTTCACCCGGTCGCACACCATCGCGGTGCGGGTGACGAAGGAGGGAGGCGGCGCGGAGGTGGCCCGGGCCTTGGCGGACTCGGGCATCATCACGAACAAGAACCTGCTCCCCGGGGACACGAGCCCGAAGCATCCGGGCGGTGTCCGATTGGGAACACCCGAGGTGACACGGGTCGGGATGAGGGAGAAGGAGATGATCCAGATCGCCGAGCTCTTCGACGACCTCCTTCACAAGCACCGGGACCAAGCGAAGGTCGCCGAAGCGGCGGCCGAGCTCAAGTCGCGGTTCACGACGCTTCAGTACTGCTTCGGGGCCGGTGAATCGGCGTACCGGTACTACGACCTCGTCGGTCGAGATCCGTAGCGCTAGTCGTCCTCGAACGGGTCCTCGGGCTGAGCTCGCTGGGACAGGGCCTCCTCGAGGAGCTCCGGGTCGAGGTCCACACTGAGCGGTTCCTCGTCCTCATCGCCCTTGCGGGCGGCCTCCGTCGCGGCGAACCGGACCGGACCGTCCGGCTGTCCGACGGCCTTGAGGAGGCCCTCGGAGACCAATGCCCCGATCCATTCGGAGAGCTCGGTCGAGCTCGGGAGCGACGCATCAGGCCAATAATGCACGGCGTCATCGAGGTCGAACGATTCACGGGTCCGGGCGAGCGCGAGCAGGTGGGCCCGACCTTCGGCCATCCGACGCATCGTCGCCTCCTCATCAACATCCGGAGGGGCCCGGGGCTGGAGCCGCGAGCGGCTCCTCAACCGGACGGCGATCACCGCGGCGATGGTCGCGGCCACGGCGATCAGGATTAGCCCGAGATAGGGGTCCGTGATCATCGAGTTCCCGTTACTGGGCACCTGTGCGACGACCACGGGGGAAGCGGTGGCCCTGGATGTAAGGAGCGTTTGTCCGCTGGTGCTTAGTACGGTGAGCTCCTCGGAGATCCCGGGGACAAGAGAGAGGTTGACCCACACGAACGACCCGTTCGGTCCCGAGAGGATCGGTGTGGTGGCGTTGGTCGTGACCCCGTCTAGTACGGTC
>JBARHO010000150.1:0-3718 GCA_049799275.1 Thermoplasmata archaeon | reverse complement strand
TCGGGTTCGACATCTCGCTGTACCCCGCCGACACGATCGTGAACGCGTAGGTCCCGTTCGACTCCGAGAACGTGATCTTGTTCCCCGTCGACACCGTCGTCTTCCCGTTCATCGTCACCTGCCAGCTGTAGTGGGAGGGCAACCCCGTCTCCGTGAACGTCACGGTGTACTTGACCAGCTTCCACGGGACCGCGACGGTCCTCACGATCTGGCCCTGGCCGCCGCCGCCCGATATGGTTCCCGATCCCGTGTACGACGCGTTCAGGCTGTAGTTCGCCACATGCCCGATCGAGTAGGTGTACGACGTCCCGTTCAGGATCCCCGTGAAGGCGATCGAGCTTCCGGTCGTGCACGTCGTGGTGCTGTTGTACGTCACGCACCAGCTCGTGTGCCACGCGGACGTAAGACCGGTCTCGGTGAACTTCACCGTGTAGGTGGTCCGGGAGAACGTCGAGTGCACCATCAGCGAGGTCCCCGGGATCACGAACGTCCCATGGTCCACCGTGTGGTAGCCTGAGATGAGGCCGATCGAGTACGGGTACGTCCCGTTCGTGACATAGAAGATCGTCGACGTGGTCACCGGGTGCTGCGTGATCCCGTTCGTCGTGACGCTCCATTGGGTCCCCGAGGGGAGTCCCGATTCCGTGAACGTCGCCTTATAGAACGGTACGGTCACACTGATCGGGGCCCCGTTCACCGTGAAGTGGAACGTCGAGCCGCCGGTCCCGCCGGTCACGGTCGCTGTGTAGCTCGCGGTCCCGTTCGGCTCCTGGAAGGTGATGGTGCTCGTCGTGGACGAGCGCGTGGCCGCGCCCACCGTCACGCTCCAGTTCGTTCCCGACGGGAGCCCCGTCTCGTCGAAGGTCACCGTGTACGTGATCAGCGTGAACACCACGTGTACGACCGGTGCCCCGTTCGCCGTGACCGATCCCGAGCCCGGCGACACGGCGTAGTTCGCCGCGCGGATCGTGTAGCTGTACAGCCCGTACGGCTCGGGGATCGTGATCGAGCTCGAGGTGGTCGAGTAGCTGCTGAGCCCGATCGTGATGTTCCAGAGCGTTCCGGGGGCGAGGCCCGTCTCCGAGAACGTGACGCTCGGTCCGTAGGGCGCGAAGTCCCCGCTGCCCCCCTGCATCCCGTTCTCGTAGGATCCCACGACCTTGGGGGCCGTGCCGCACGGTTGGCCTATCGCTTGGATGGACGGGCAGCCGAGCGGATAGACCTGCGAGAGGTCGGTGTAGGCGAACCGGGAGACGTACGGGTTCGTCGTGTAGTTGTTCGGGCTCGTCCCGTAGTTCCAGTAGTAGTTCCCGCCCTCCGTGTTGATCACAGGCCCGAGGATGTTCCCGCTGAGCGTGAACCCGTCGACGACCCGCGCATCGGACGCGGACTGCGGCGTGATGTTCCAGGTGTTCACTCCCGTGTTGTAGAAGAACGAGCTACCGGGGGTCCCCGTGCACTGGGGGAGACACTCGGCGTCGTTGCTCATGTTGAAGGCGAGCCAGACGACGGGGTTGTCTACGGTGAAATTGTTGTTGTAGATGAGGTCCCCGCCCTCGTCCTCGCCGATCCCGCCGTAGGTGGAGCCCAGCGCGACCCCGGGAGGGTCCCGGAACGTGTTGCCCCAGACCACGTTGCCGGAGCCGCCATGGAGCACGAGCGAGTCGGGGGACCCGCTCGAATCCACGACCGGCACGAACGTGTTCGACATGATGAGATCGTCCGACGAGCTCAGGATATCGACGTCGCCCTGGGCGAACATGTTCTGGGATCCGGGTACATCGATGTAGAAGTCCCACTCGGGGCTCGCCCACCCTCGGATCGCACTTCCGTGCGACAGGGTCACGTGGGTCGTGTTGTAGAACCAGATGGAGAGGTAGGAGTAAGTGGTCACTCCCCGACTGACCGCTGTGTGCACGCAGAACGACGGCGGAGCGTTCACGTTGATGTAGGCGTTCGTGCCATCCAGGATGATCCCCGCGTACGAGCTATAGCTGTTGAGGGGCAGGTAGAAGTTCGCGCTCAGGTTGTTGGCCGACGTGACCCCGCCGCAGAACGTGCAGGTGGCCGTGGTCGGGTTGTTGAAGAGGAGGTACTGGTTCGAGACCGTCCCCGCCCCGGACTGGGAGATGCCCGCGACCTGGGAGTTGTTGAAGGCCCACAGAGGGGTGTAGACCCCGCTCGACGTGGAGTACGGTAGGACGGCGCTGAGCGTGGTCGGGGTGTTCCCGACCGTGATGTTCCCGGTCTGCTCCTTGTAATCGGCGAGCATCACCTCGTAGTTGTACGTTCCCGGCATGAGATACCAGACCGGGACGTCCGGCGCGAACTGGTATCCCTGGCTCGTATAGCCGACGTTGCGGAAGAAGACGAAGATGTACGGCTGCGTCGTGAGGGCCAAGGGGGACCCGGAGACGGTGACGTTGTTGGCCACGGCGGTGAACCCGGGCTCCCAGCCGACTTGGGTCGTATAGTTCCAGAGGCCGTGCTCGATGAACGGCCCCGCCGTCGCATAGGCTGTCTGGCCGACCGAGTTGATCGATAGGCCGATGCTTCCTTCGGCCGTCTGGCTCCCGAAGTTCACGGCCGCCGGCACGTTCGAGTACGCGAAGTTGGTGTTACTGCAGTCGTTCGACGGGGCTTCCGAGCAGTACTTCAGCTGGATCGTCTCGTTCGCCACGAGGTCCAGCTCGTCCGAGCTGGTGTCCGGACCGATCATCGTATCGAACTCGTATCCCTCGTTGACCTCGTGCCGGGTGGTCGCGCTCGCTTCGAACGCCGCCGGGGTGAGCGGCACCTGCGGGCCGGGGGCCTGGGATCGGAAGATGATGTAGTCATAGTTGCCGTCCGTCGTGAAATGGCCGTTCGAGAGGACGCTGTAATTGTACCACAGCTCCTGGTCCCCCGCCGCCGTGACGGTCGAGTTGACGTAGAGCGTCAGGGTGAAGGGGAACGTGACGTGGATGTACGGGGTATCGGCGAGGAGCCAGATCCCCGTGTAGTTGCTGCTGTTCGGGGACCAGGACAGGAGCGAGGTGTTCTGCATCTTCGCGCTGCCCGTAGTGAAGTTCCACGTCGCATCGTAGAACGAGATCGTGTTGTTCGACGTGTCGAACTCGGCGAGGCTCTGGACCCAGAAGTCGTAGGCGCGCTTCCCGAGGATGGTGACGTTCGAGAGGATGACGTTCAGTTGGTCTCCCCATCGGGTCGGCGTGAGGCTGTCCGGGTACAGATTGCGGGTCGAATAGACCGTTTGCACCGCTTCGATGCTGTTCGAGTCGAGAGTGTGGTCACGGATAGCCCCGTTCGTGTTGTTCTGCCCATCGTAGGCCACTCCGGAGGGCGCCGGGGCGGGGTCAGGGAGGTTGCCGACACAGGCCTGTCCGGGCAAGTGGCCCCCGGGTTCCAGACGGCCGTTAACGATCCGGTCGCCGTTCGCGCTTAACAGGGGGGAGCTTGAGGATGGGATGGTGCCGTTTGTGGAGCATCCTGGGGATTGCGTCGCGTTCGACACCGGGGCGGGAGCGGGCGAGGCCGCCGGGGCGGGCGGCGCGACGGAAGAGGCCTGGGCGGGCGTGGGCGTGGCCGAACCCGCTCCGGTCGCAAGGACCAGGAACGACGATCCGACAACGATCAGTGTGGTCACAATAGCGAGCGCATGCACGAACGACGAACGGGCCATACTGGTCGCACCATAGAGTGGTAGATAAGTTTGAAC
>JBARHO010000149.1:0-1558 GCA_049799275.1 Thermoplasmata archaeon | reverse complement strand
CGACGTCCGATGCGACGCCGTTCCAACAGTGGACCTCGAGCACCCCGATCTGGACCAGGGAAAGGAGCCCCTGGATATCGTGGACGATGACGTGCTCCTCTCTCTTCTTGCGACCCCCGACCTTGATCTTGTCGATGGCCGGGGGCATGGTCTCGCTCCAATTCCGCTGGAAGAAACACTTGCCGGCGAGCCCATCGGGACATCGCAGAAGCGAGAGGGGGCGATCGACCACATGCGGAAGCATCCACTTCTGGACCGCTCCATAGTACTCGGCGACGTCACGCTTGGTGAGGCCCTGCTCCGGATACAACTGCTTATCCGGATGGGTCAATCTCACTTCGGCGACCGGAGGGGGCGTTCGCGCGGCCGAGGTCGCGGCGGAGCTGGGGGGGACGTGAGCCTTTCCCGAGGTCCGGCGCAACGGACCGAGCTTTTCGGGCGTCACGGGCTTCTCGCGGACGATCTTGGACGCGGGTTTATCGGACCGGAGGGCGACGAACGTCGGATGGCGGAGGACCCCGTCCCGGGTCCAGTGGCTGAACCGGACCTCGGCGACAAGGGATGGCTTGACCCAGTGGGCGTCGCGGCGTTCGCGAGGAGGAGGCGCCACATCGGTGGGCGGTCCGTCGCGCTCCATCCCTTCCAATCGAGTGCGGAGGCTCCGGAGACCCTTATCGTTGAACCCGGTACCGACCCGGCCGGCATAGACAAGACGATCCTTCTCATCGTGAACTCCGAGCAGCAGGGCCCCGAGCCCGGAGCGCAGTCCCTGTGGATCGGTGTAACCAATGATGACGAACTCCTGACGGTCGACGCACTTGCTCTTGAGCCAGCTCGGATCGCGCCGGGAGACGTACGGAGAATCGAACCGCTTCGAGATGATCCCTTCGAGGGCCATGCGGCACGCCTTTTGCACAATCCTATCGCCATGGCCCTGGATGTGGTCGCTGAAGCGGATGCGAGGGGCCAGATGGCTCTCCTTGAGCAGCTCTTCCAGACGCTGCTTCCGCGCCACCAAGGCGGTCGCTCGGAGATCGACCCCATTACAGAACGGGAGATCGAAGGCGTAGAACACGGGGGTCATCCGTGCTTCATTCTTGAGCATGGCCTGGAGCGCCTGGAAATCACTGCGCCCGGCACGATCGAGGACGACGGCCTCGCCGTCGATGATCGCGGAGTCGGCCTTGAGCCGGGAAAGAGGATCTGCGATCGCGGAGAACTTCCCGGTCCAATCCAGCCCCCGGCGGGTGAGCAATCGCACTTTGCCGGATCGGATGAACGCGAGGAGACGGTAGCCGTCGAACTTCACCTCATGGAGCCACTCATCGCCCTTGGGAGGATGATCGGCTAGGACCGCCAGTTGGGGCGAGAGATGGGTGGGCATGGCGGATCTCTTGGCGTGGTCGGGCTTCGTGGTCTCCCGGGCCTCGGGGTGCCAGACGTCGTTCCGATCCACGCCGACGCGCTCCAGCGTGCGCCCAGATTTCACGCTCTTCGGGGCTTCCTCGAGGATGTTGCGCCCCGGGTGCGCGAATCGGTCCCGTCCCTTCATCAAGAG
>JBARHO010000148.1:0-2481 GCA_049799275.1 Thermoplasmata archaeon | reverse complement strand
GTTCAAAAAGGTAGGTCCGCGGGCTCAATTCCTGACCGCCAGCGAGACTTCGCTAGGGTCGAACCTAACGCTCGCAGGATACGAGGGAGTTGCCCGCACATACGGGTCCCGTCCAGCATCGAGGGTGCCTGGCTAGAGGAGCGCCCCCGATCGCCTCGCCGACGAACGAGCGTGATGCGGCTCACTTCCGATGGGCGAGGCCCATCAGCCACTTCCATCGGGAGACCCGGCTTCGCTTCCCGCCCGAAGAACCCTCAGCTCGGCGGAACAAGTGTGAAAGTCCGCGGCCGTTCGGGCCGGGACACTCGGCGGCGTGGTTCACGGCCCAGATCCGAAGCAGATCCAGGCCGCCCGTGCTATTGGTCCGGCTGGAACGTTCTCCGCCGCAGATCGGGCATGATCGGAAGATGACCGGACTGCGCCCGACCAGCTCTTCACGTCCGTCCAACGTCCAAACCGCATGCGTCATGGATCTTGTCGGTACCTCGAGCGGAACACAGGAGCGGGGACGGACGAACTAACGCTCCGTCCCTCCCTTCTTCTGAAGCGCGTCTTCCAATTGCCGGATGATCCCCGCGGTGTCCCGTATGTTACGGAACGCCATCGTCTCCTCTTCTGATCGGCGGATCGATTCGGGGTCGTCGGTCTTGATGGCCGCGCTCCGGCTGGGTCGTTCCGGGACAAATCGATTGATCTTCGCTGGTCTCTCGCGCGCGATCATCGCCGCCCGCTCCCCGTTCTTCCGGATCCGGGCCATCGCATCGATCAGTGTCCCGTCGAGCGCTCGTAGCCTGAGGAGTCGCGTCCGGATCAGGTCGACGTCCTCCCGTTCTCCCTCGGGAGCGTCGGCGTCCCCCTCGCTCGCGGCCACCGCGGACTCCGGGGGAGGGACCAGGTGGGCACCCGGGCCCTCCACGTGACCCAAGAACGAACGGCCCGCGGATTCGACCGCGGCCCGGCACATGAGGAGCGCGACGAGCGGGGCGTGTTGTTCGTAGCTGATGACCGACTCGCGAAGCAGAACGACGGCCTCACGGAACGTAGAACGTGGACCCGCATCGCGATCGATGTGGCCACGGGCGAACTCGTCCCAGATCTCGGACGCGCTCCGGCTCTCGTCCTGGTCGGCCCCGGTCCGGCCCGTTACGGAACGGGTCACGGGCCACCCGACCTTCGGGCCGCAGATCCACGAGGAACGCAGAGGTCGACTATGTTCGACAAGATCTGAGGTCCAGACCACGGATTCTGCAATCGGGCCCCAGGTCACGCATCGGACCAAGGACCGTTCGGTACTACATCAATGTGTGTATCTGGATGCATTGGCCGGTCAGCCTCGAAGCATTCCACGGTCCGTCCAGGATCCCGCGATCCGGAGCCCGCGAGTCGGGCATGTGGGCCAGGACCCTTTTGGTCGGACGACCGCGAGCCCTAAGGCTCCGGATCGTGCGGCCCGGCCCCGGGAGATCGCGGGCGCTCCTCGTCCGGGCGGCCACACAAGGACGGGTCGGTGGAGGGGTGGTCGGTCGGCCTGAAGGCCATCAGCGAGGCCGCCGGGCGGTGGCTCGTGGGAACGCAGCTGCCTTGAAGCCGCGGGCCCGACGGAAGGCGCCCCAGCTGGAGGTCCGTGAGAAGTCGACGGAGGTTCCCCCGCCCGTCTTGTGCAGCTCATACGCGAGCGCCGCGGCAAAGAGATGGCGACCGAGGGTCGGTAGCGGGCGCAGCAACTTGCTCAGGAACCCGGGTCTCTTCGGGAGCGGTCCCCCGTCGACGATGGGCCAGTCCGTCACCGGGCGGGGCGTCGAGCGGGACAGCACCGGCGCGAGATCGGCCGCCACCGCGTCCCGTTGGGTGAGGGGACCGCCCAATGCCCATCGTTCCCGGAGCGTGCGGATCACGGAGGTGCTCCGGAACTCTTGGTTCACGACCGTCCCGCGATCGATCCAGGCCGAGATCGCCAACGTCGGGATGCGGACCCCCGAGCGGTCGAACCGGAAGCCCATCTGGCCGGCGGGAGCGGCCCGATCGGGGGGCGGTACCCTCGGAGGAGGCACGTGGTCGTAGGTACCGCCGTGCTCATCGAACGTGACGAGCAGGAGGGTGTTCTGGAAATTGGAACCCAGCGGGTTCTCGGACCGGCGAACGGCGTCGTAGACCTTCGCGAGCAGCGCCTCCCCTCCTCGGATGGCCGCCGGCCGCGGTATGAAGAAGAGGTAGCGTCTCGTCCGTGCGTCGCCCGGGGGATGCATGTCCGTGTGAGGTGGGACCAGGCTCGGCTCGATGAACGAGTACGCCGCGAGCCTCCCGCGGGCGGCATCCAGATAGAACTCGTCGAGGGAGACAAAGTGCGTCGGGAAGAACCGCTCGAGACGGGAAGCGTGGATGAGGCCGGTGATCGAGACCATCTGAGCGGGATCGAAGTAGACCCGCCAGCTGATCCCCGCCGTCTCCAATCGCTCGAAGACGGTCTCCGCGTCGTTGTGG
>JBARHO010000147.1:0-7969 GCA_049799275.1 Thermoplasmata archaeon | reverse complement strand
AGCGGGGCGGGTCCGCGGGCGATGATGAAGGACGGGAGGATCCCGATGGCCCGGAGCTCCCGCACGGAGTGCTGCGTGGGTTTGGTCTTGGTCTCGCCCGCCGGTCCCACGACCGGCACGAGCGTGGTGTGCGCGAACACCATCTGCCCGGCCCCGAGCTCATAGGAGAGCTCCCGGAGGGCCTCGAGGAAGGGCATCGATTCGATGTCCCCGACCGTGCCGCCCACCTCGACCAGCTCGACCTCGGCCCCTGACGCCTGAGCGACCTCCCGGATCGCCCGCTTGATCTCCCCAGTGACGTGCGGGATGATCTGAACGGTGTTCCCGAGGTAGTCCCCGCGACGTTCCTTCTCGATGACGGCGCGGTAGATCTTGCCGGTCGTGAGGTTGTGGGTCCCCATCAGGCTCTGGCCGAGGAACCGCTCATAGTTCCCCAGGTCGAGGTCGACCTCGGTCCCGTCGTCCAGCACGAACACCTCGCCGTGCTGGTACGGGTTCATCGTCCCGGCGTCGACATTGAGGTACGGATCGATCTTGAGGATGGTGACCGGGATCCCTCGGGCCTTGAGGAGGCGCCCGAGCGAGGAGGTCGTGATCCCTTTCCCCAGTCCCGAGATCACCCCTCCGCTCACGACGATGACCTTCATCTTTGATCCCCGCGGGCGGGTAACCGGGACCCGCATTAAGATATCGGCGCGGGCCTCGTGAAGCGCACTTCACTGGAGGGTGTGAGGCGCCGTTCGGCCCGACCGAGAGACGTTCCGTCAGTGATGGACACGCCGGCCCGAGGCATCCCGTTTGAACTCCCCGAAATCGGGGATCGCCATCAGGCGCTCGGCGGAGAAGACCGGGCCGTCGACGCAAACGTGCAACGGCCCGAGGGCGCAGGCATCACAGAGCCCGAGCGCACACTTCATGTGCCGTTCTACCGAACCGAACACCGGCACGCCGGCGTGGGCACCTGCGAGGCAGACCTTGCGCATCATGATCTCGGGGCCGCAGGTCCATACCGCATCAAAGGTATCGGACGAGAGGGTGCTCTCCAGGAGGTTCGTCACGAAGCCGGGCGTCCCGACGGTCCCGTCGTCCGTGGCCAGGACCACCTTTGCCCCCATGGAACGGAAGCGTTCGGCGAAGAGGAGCTCCGCGCCCGTCGTGGCCCCGAGGGCCACCGTGGCGTGCGACCCTCGGCAGATCGCCTCTTCGGTCGCCGGCGCCAGGACCGCCGCGCCGCTCCCACCGGCCACGACCATAACGTTCCGTGGGTGGAGATCGAACTGGTTCCCGTACGGACCCCGGACACCGATGCTCGCGCCTTCCGGGATCCCCTGGATGTGGCGGCTGGTGCTGCCCATGACCTTGACCGTGACGCCTTTACGGGGTCCCACGTACGAGAGCGACATCGGGATCTCATCGTCCCCGGGTACCCAGAGCATCACGAACTGACCCGGGCCGGCCGTTCGGGGATAGTCGAAGAGAAGGGTCACCGTGCTGGGCGTCTCGACCCGACGCTCCACGATCGGCACGATCGTCCGCACGTGCTCCCCGACCCGTTCGTCTTCTTAAGGGTCGTCCGGGGGCTCGGTCCGTTAGGCGGAGCG
The DNA here is from genome assembly GCA_049799275.1 of Thermoplasmata archaeon. Classification (GTDB taxonomy): domain Archaea; phylum Thermoplasmatota; class Thermoplasmata; order Lutacidiplasmatales; family UBA184; genus Lutacidiplasma. The sequence continues at coordinate 6,368 of JBARHO010000147.1, read as the reverse complement.
ACCCGAAGGCCGTCCGGCCCTACGACGCCGGGATCTCGTGAGCAACGCCCACGACATCGGAGATGCTCCGCAGACCCAGATCGTCCATCAGCCGGCCCAGTTGCTCATTGAGCTCGCCGAAGATCCGAATCCCGCGGAAGGCCACGGCCGTGCCGACCTCGACGGCGCGAGCGCCCGCCATGAGATATTCCAGAGCATCCTGACCCGACATGATCCCGCCGATCCCGATCACCGGTATCTTGACCCGCTCGTAGATCTTCCAGACACACGCGAGCCCGACGGGCTTGATCGCCGGACCGCTCAGGCCGCCGAGGCCGTGAGAAAGGGTGGGTCGCCGAAGATGGACGTTGATCGACAACGCCCGGACCGTATTGATCGCGCTGATCGCGGCCGCTCCGGCGCGCTCGGCCGCCGCCGCGAGCTCGGCCGGCTCGGCGACGTTCGGGGTGATCTTCACGATCACCGGCAGTTTTACGCGGGACACGACGGCCCGGGTGATCTCCGCGACCGCCTCCGGCGAGCCTCCGACCTCGGATCCCAGCCCCTTCGCGTGCGGACAGCTCAGATTGAGCTCGACCGCGACGACGCCGGTCCGGGCGATGGCCTCGGCCAGGCGGGCGAACTCCTCGGCATCGCCACCAAAGACCGACCCGATCACGAGCGCGCCGCGGTCCCGGGCGGTCGCGATCTCCCGCGGGTACTCCTCGATCCCCGGATTCGGAAGGCCCATGGCGTTGAGGAACCCCCATTCGTCCAGGGACTCGATCGTTGGGTTGGGGTAGCCCGCTCCCGGCCCGGATCCGATGGACTTGGTGATGACCCCCCCGGCCCCGGCCTCCCAGGCTCCCGAGAGGGAATCCCCGCTCTCCCCCCAGACGCCGGAGGCCAGTAGGAACGGGTTCCGCAGACGGACCCCCGCGATCGCGGTGGAGAGGTCGGTCATCCCTCGTCCACCGAGGGGCCCCTTATATCCGTATACCGAGTGGATCGGCCGCCATGCGCCTCGATCGACTGACGGACGCCGCGCGTTCGGCCTTGGAGAGGGCCTTCCAGCACGCGGCCGAACTGCGTCACGCTTCCGTAGAACCGGAGCACCTCCTGTGGGCCCTCGTGAACGATCCGAAGGGCCCCACGGCCAGCCTCCTCGAGGCCCTCGGCGTCGACCTGGGCCAGCTGGGACAAGTGCTCGACGCGGCGCTCACCCGTCAACCTACGGCCGACCATGTCGCTCCCTCCGACCAATACCTCTCGCGGAGCCTCACCTCCGTCATCGACTCGGCCGAGGCCGAGGCGACCAAGCGCAAGGACCGCTACACCACCGTCGATCAGCTCCTCCTCGGTCTCCTTTCGGTGCCCTCGCCCGCGCGGGAGATGCTGCAGGACCGCGGGGTTCGTCGGGCCGGCGTCGAGGCGGAGCTCCAACGGGTCCGGGGCGCGGAACGCCCGGTGGAGAGCCGCCAGGAGGAGGAACACTACCAGGCGCTAGAGAAGTACGCGCGCGACCTGACCGAGCTCGCCCGCGCTCGAAAGCTCGATCCGGTGATCGGACGGGACGAGGAGATCCGCCGGGTGATGCAGATCCTGTCCCGCCGGACGAAGAACAATCCGGTCCTCATCGGCGACCCGGGGGTGGGAAAGACCGCGGTCGTGGAAGGACTGGCGATCCGCATCTCGCAAAAGGACGTGCCGGAGTCCCTGAAGGACAAGCGGGTCCTGGCCCTCGACCTGGGGGCCCTCTTGGCCGGGGCCAAGTTCCGGGGCGAGTTCGAGGAACGCATCAAGTCCGTACTGAACGAGATCGAACGCTCCGAAGGAAAGATCATCCTGTTCATCGACGAGATCCACACGCTCGTCCACGCGGGCGCGGCGGAAGGAGGGGCCATGGATGCATCGAACCTTCTCAAACCGGCGCTGGCCCGAGGGACCCTCCATTGTATCGGCGCCACCACGACCCAGGAGTACCGGAAGTACATCGAGAAGGACGCCGCCCTGGAGCGGCGGTTCCAGCCGGTCGTGATCAGCGAACCGACCGTCGAGGACACGATCTCGATCCTGCGCGGCCTCAAGGAGCGGTACGAACTGCATCATGGGGTCAAGATCCATGATTCGGCGCTCGTGGCCGCCGCCACGCTCTCCCAGCGCTACATCCCGGACCGACGGCTCCCCGACAAGGCGATCGATGCGATCGACGAGGCCGCCTCGATGGTCCGGCTCGCCCTCGACTCGAGACCGAACGAGCTGGACCAGTTGAGCCGCCGGATCCGGCAGTTGGAGATCGAGAAGGCCGCCCTCCGGCGGGAAACCGACCGGGCCTCGATGGACCGGCTCGCCAAATTGGAGAAGGAGCTCGCCAACCTCAAGGAGCAGGAAGGCGGCCTGACCGCCCGTTGGCTGCGCGAGAAGGAGGCCGTCAAGAAGATCCGGGACCTCCGCGAACAGCTCGACACGGCGAAGGCGGACGAGGCCGAGGCGGAGCGTTCCGGGGATCTCGAGGCCGCGGCCCGATTGCGGTATGGTGCGATCCCCGAGCTCACCCGAGAGCTCGAGACCCTGAGCGCGGAGTCGGCTAAGCCCGAAGGCGGGGCGCTGCTCAAGGAAGAGGTGAGCGAGGAGGACGTCGCGCAGGTCATCGCGAAGTGGAGCGGCGTCCCGATCTCACGGATGCTCTCCGGAGAGACCCAACGTCTCCTCCAACTGGAGGATGAGCTCAAGCATCGGGTCATCGGCCAGGATGAGGCGGTCGCCGCCGTGGCGAGCGCGGTCCGGAGATCCCGGTCGGGGCTCGGCGACCCGAACCGGCCGATCGGGACGTTCTTGTTCGTGGGCCCGACCGGGGTGGGGAAGACGGAGCTGGCGAAGGCGCTCGCGGCCATCCTCTTCCACAACGAGCGCGCGCTGGTCCGGATCGACATGAGCGAGTACATGGAGAAGCACACCGTCGCCCGGCTGGTCGGCGCTCCGCCGGGGTACGTCGGGTACGAGGAGGGCGGCCAGCTGACGGAAGCGGTCCGGACGCGGCCCTACACGGTGGTGCTCTTCGACGAGATCGAGAAGGCCCATCCGGACGTGGTGAACGTGCTGCTGCAGCTGATGGACGATGGACGCCTTACCGACGGTCAGGGCCGTACCGTCGACTTCCGCAACACGCTCGTGATCATGACCAGCAACCTCGGCACCGACCTGCTCAAAGAGGGCCAGAGCGACGAGGAACGGAGGAGGATCATCGACGAGGCCCTCCGGACCTACTTCCGACCGGAGTTCCTCAACCGGCTGGATGACATCGTGATCTTCCACCCGTTGACGGAGAAGGACATCGTCGGGATCGTCGATCTCCAGCTCGCGCAGGTCCAGCTGAGACTGAAGGAGCGTCGGATCGTCCTGGTCGCCACGGACGGCGCCAAGAAGGTCCTCGCGAAGGAGGGGTTCGATCCCCAGTTCGGCGCCCGTCCGCTCCGTCGGACCATCCAGCGGAAGATCGTGGATCCGCTCACATTGCGCATCCTTTCCGGGGATGTCAAGGACGGGTCCGAGATCCACATCGAAGCGAGAAAGGGCGACATCGCGCTCGACATCGTCACCCCCAAGGCCGTTCCGGCCTAGGGAGGTGGGACAACGCCCATCTCCGGCACCATCGCGATCGTGGGGGCCCGCGGCGTGGCCGCGGGGCTCGGGAAACCCGGGACCGTCTCGGACCTTTCCCTGTTCAACCGGATCCACAACGACCGGGCGATCACGATCGTCGAGCCAACGAAGTTCCCCGAGAAGTTCGCCGCCCTCCTGTTCGCCCTGGCGATGGGCGAGCGCTCGTGGGTCGCCATCAACGGGATCGATCGCGAGATCGGCGAGACCCTCGCGGTGGTCGATCTGTTCGAGCGACCGACCGAGCTCAAGCTCGGCGAGAGCGTGGGAGAGGCGGAGGTCCGCAAGATCCTCAAGGGCCTCACGCTCGAGACCGCCCCGATCGGCCGGTTGGACCTGCCCGCGTTGCGCAGCGAGCTCGATGAGTGGAGCTCCCCGGAGCGCCCGGGCCCGGTCCGCGTACCCATCGATCACGCGTTCCCGGTCAAAGGGGTCGGCGCGGTCGCCCTGGGGGTCGTCGAGCAGGGCACCCTACACGCGCATGACAAGCTCGAGCTCTATCCGACCGGGAAGACCGTGGAGGTACGATCGATCCAGGTCCACGACGTCGATGTGCGCGAGGCGAAGAGCGGGGACCGGGTCGGCCTGGCGCTCAAGGGGGTCGAGGCCGGAGAGCTCGAGCGGGGCCAGGTCGTGGGCGCTCCCGGCGCCCTGACCACCGGCACGGAGCTCTCGGGCGATCATCGCCGGAACTGCGGGTACTACCGGGGGAAGCTCGCGGTGGGTAGTTCCGCGCATGCCCTCGTCGGTCTTCAGTTCGTGCCGATCAAGATCAGCGCGTGGGACGACGCGGAGGTGCGTCTCGTCCCCGACCGACCGGTCTCGTGGTCCCCTCAACAATCCGTGCTGATCGCGGACCTCTCGGTGACCTCGGGCCCGCGTATCGCCGCCCGGGCGACGCTCCGCTGAGCCCCGGCGGTCGCGAGAGAGGGTTCTGGCTCCGATCAGGCGAACATGGTGACGGACTCCTTGCGGAGCTCTTCCTCACCAACGACCTTCTCGATCGCCCGCTCGAAGTCGGCCGCCGTGACCGATTCGCGTTCCTCGCGGATCGCCCACATCCCGGCCTCCGTGCAGATCGCCTTGATGTCGGCGCCCGTCACGCCCTCGCAGCGAGTGGCCAGCGCGTCCCAGTCGATCGTTTCCTTGATCGCCATCTGTCGGGAGTGGATCTTGAAGATCTCCACCCGGCCAGGGAACGCGGGGACCGGGATCTCGATGATCCGGTCGAACCGTCCCGGGCGCAGCAACGCCTCGTCCAGGATGTCCGGTCGGTTGGTGGCGGCGATGATCTTGACGTTCGCGAGAGGCTCGAACCCGTCCATCTCGGCCAGGAGCTGCATCAGCGTCCGCTGGACCTCACGGTCCCCGCTCGTGGCGACCTCGAGCCGCTTCGCCCCGATCGAGTCGACCTCGTCGATGAAGATGATCGTCGGCGCCTTCTCCCGCGCCAGCTGGAAGAGCTCACGGACGAGCCGCGCCCCCTCTCCGATGTACTTCTGAACGAGCTCGCTCCCGACCAACCGCACGAACGTGGCGTGGGTGTGATGCGCTACGGCCTTCGCGATGAGGGTCTTGCCGGTGCCGGGCGAGCCGATCAGGAGGACGCCCTTGGGGGGATCGACGCCAACACGGCGGTAGAGTTCGGCGCGCAGCAGCGGATATTCCACGGACTCCCGGATCTCGCGGATCTGGTCCCCGAGACCCCCGATGTCGCCGTAGGCGACGTTCGGCTTCTCGACGATCTCGCTGGCTGCAACGAGGGGATCGAGCGAGGCCGGCAGGACGCCCATCACGGCTAGGGTCTGCTTGTTGAGCGCAACGCGGGAGCCGATCGCGATCTTCTCATGCTCCACGGTCTCCGCGGAGTTGACCACGAAGTCGGGACCGGTCGAGGACTTGACGACGACGCGACCATCGGTCAGGATGTCCCGGACGCTGCCCACGATGAGCGGAGGGTAGCGCAATCGATCGAGCTCGGTCTTGAGCCGCTTGACCTCTCGCTGGAGCCGAAGGATCTCGGCCTCCATATAGTGCCGCTCGCTCTCCACCCGCTTCATGGCCTCCGCGAGCTGCGTGTTACGCATCTCGAGGAAGTTCACCCGGTCGAAATTCTCCCTGGACGCGGCCGGCGGTTCCGGATCGACCATCGAGATAGATCTCCTGCCCTCTCCCGCAGTCGCGAGTCCCGGGTAGAATAAAGCCTTACTCCATATATGAACTCCCGTAAATGCGCGCAAAATGAGACACCGAGGTCGAGCGGGATCCCACTTCGCCATCGGCTTCGCGCCGGGTCACGTCACCGGGATCTTCGTTCCTTCCGGCTCGTCGACGGACCCGCGGGCGCAGGGTTCCATCGGGGCTGGGCTTGTGCTCGACCTCGGGGCCACGGCTTTCGTCGAATGGACCCCTGGCCGCCCACGGCGAATTGAGCTGCGGTCCGACGTGAGAGGTCCGCTCCCCATCTCGCGTGATGTGGCCGCCCGATTGGCCAAGGATGCTCCCGGCGCCCTCCGGATCGAGCTGAGACATGCCCTTCCGATCGGCCAGGGGTTCGGCATGAGCGCGGCGGGGGCGCTCGCCACCGGTCTCGCGGTCTCGGCCGCGCTCGACGCCCCGCGATCCGCGGCGATCGAGGCGGCGCACCTGGCCGAGCTGGTCGGCGGCGGTGGCCTTGGTGGCGTCGCGGCGATCCTCGGGGGTGGGATGGAGCTCCGTCGTGCTCCAGG
>JBARHO010000146.1:0-2121 GCA_049799275.1 Thermoplasmata archaeon | reverse complement strand
GGAGACGGAGCTGGCTCTACCTTACAGAGCCCCTCCCATTCTTACGCTCAGCCAGGGACCTACGCCACAATGGTGTGGGTGAATGATTCTGTTGGCCAGTCGAGATCGTCCGCCCTTTCGATCGTCGTGGGCCCCCCTCCGAACGTAACGCTCTCGGTTTCGAATTCGACCTTGTTGCTAGGGCAGTCCGTAGCATTCGTGGCTCATTCTGCGGGGGGGGCCCCGCCATATTCGTATGAGTATCTCGGCTTTCCGCCAGGCTGTGTTTCGGTGAACAGCACCTCGGTAGGCTGTTTGCCCACCCAGGCCGGTACCTATAATGTTTCAGTAGTCGCCACAGATCGGAATGCCGGGCGCGCGGTGGCCAGTGCCACCGTCCGGGTCATCTTCAATTTCACGATTGCTGCGCCGGCCCAGGCCATCGTCGGTCACACGCTCACGATCCAGCTTCGAGCCGACGGCGGATACGGGGATCTTGTCTACAACTACTCCGGTCTTCCGCCGGGGTGCGAGAGCCGCGACACGGCCGACCTCACATGCACACCCACACAGGCTGGAACCTACGATGTGTTCGTGACGGTGCACGACGAGGTTGGGAATTCTGCCACGCGTGACGTAGACGTCGAGGTCATCGCACCCACTCCTTATGCAGGTCTCATTGCCGATTTAGGGGGACCGTTCGGCATCTCGGTCATACTAGCCATAGCCGTTGCAACGATAGCCGGTCTCGCGGTGTATCGATACCGACGTCCAAGTTCCAGGTCGCCTGGGGCCGAAGTTGAAGGTCCTGACCCGTACCAGGAGTACCGCCTACCGCATCCGATTGGCCTCTCGCGACCGAACGATGTCTCGGAGCTCGAATCTGAGGATGACCCCTTTCGAGGCGTAACCTAGGTGGGGCGTAAGCCCGCCTGGGGCTTGGAACGGTCCCAGAATGAGTCTGGAAACCTCTGATCCTTCATCGAAGTGCCGTTCTTACTTTCCGGGCGTCTCGTTTTTCGCTGCCGGAGATACCGGATGGGCGCGGCCAGATTCGAACTGGCGACCTTCACCGTGTCAGGGTGACGTCATAACCACTAGACTACGCGCCCGCGGTGCGGTCCAGCGGGGCCCGGTTCTTATATCACCTTCGGCGGAGACCCGGGATCAACCGTAGCCGCCCGAGAGGTCCCCCGGATCCGGGTGCTCGTTCCACGTGTAGTACCCCATGTTCTGTCGCTGGCTCTCGCTGACGTCCTGCCTCAGGCCGCTCTGGTAGGACCCGTAGGTCTCCCGGATCTGTTCCTCTATCGATCGCGCCCGGACCAGGGCCTGCTTCACGTGGGCCGCCTCCAGGAACTCCGACCCCGAGATCGCGGCCAGGTCGCCGGCCGTCCGGATCAGTCCTCCGAGCTCGCGCAGGCGCAGCGTGAGCGAGTTCCGGCGCCCATCGACCGTCTCGGCGCGTCGTCGCGCCTCGCGGATCAGCTCCTCGATCGCCTCTCGGGTGGCCGGTCGGAGCCGGCCGTCGGTGGCGATCTCCTGAGCGCAGAACTGGGCCAATCTCAACCGGTTCTTCTCGTTGTCCGGCATCGCCGTCTCGAGAAGCACCTCGTACCCCCCACCGGCGATACGGGAGCGCAGTGGGGACAGGATCTTGTGGACGTCCTGGATGTTGGAGGACGCGACCAGGATGAAGTCGCACGGGACACTGTCCACGCGGACCGAGGCCCCGCCCGATTGCGGATTGCGTCCTGTGATGGGGAACCGCTTTTCCTGCATCGCGGTCAGGATGTGCCGTTGGAGATTTCCCAGATGGGGCAGCTCGTCGATGAAGAGCACCCCGTCGTGCGCCTCGTGAACTGCCCCGGCGATGACGCGTTCGTAGGGAAGGGTCCCGAGCTGCGGGTGACCGCCGTACGGATCGTGGCGAACGTCCCCCAGGAGCTCGGTCTCGCTCGCGCCGGTCGCCATCACGAACGACGTGCGGTCGAGCTTCACCAGCACCTTCCGCGGGCTCTGCTTCTGGAGCGCGCGCCGGTGCTCGAGGGCCCTCTGGTCGAGGACCTTGATGCGGTCGCCGGCCCGTTCGTAGGCCACGACCTCCTCCACCCCGTTCTTGAGACGGGTCGTGCGGACGGA
>JBARHO010000145.1:0-7626 GCA_049799275.1 Thermoplasmata archaeon | reverse complement strand
TACCAGCAAGGGACCCTGTCGATCCTGTCTCCCGTCCCGCCCACGTTCTACCCGGTTTCCTTCACGGAGGCGGGGCTTCCCTCCGGGAGCCAATGGTCCGTCACGCTCAACGGGACGATCCATACCTCCACGGTGACCGTGATCACCTTCACCGAGCGGAACGGGACCTACGCGTTCACGGCGGGGGCCGTCGCCGGGTACGGGGTGACCCCGCCGGCCGGGAACATCACTGTCAGCGGTTCGAACGAGAGCCAATCCCTGGTCTATTCCGTCCCCGTCTACCCGGTCCCGTTCACCGAGACCGGCCTCACCTCCGGCACGAGCTGGGAGGTCACCGTGAACGGAACGCTGCAGTCCTCGACCACGAGCGAGATCACCTTCGCCGAGACCAACGGTTCCTACGCCTTCACGGTGAGCCCCGTGGCGGGCTGGTCCGCGACCCCGTCCTCGGGGGAGATCACCATCAACGGGCCGGGCGGGGGCCAGACGATCACGTTCATCCCGATAGTCCATGCGACGTACGGGATCCTCTTTGACGAGTCGGGACTACCTCCCGGGACCGGTTGGAACGTCTCGCTGGACGGCATCGTGGGGACGTCGAACGGCGCGGGCAACATCACATTCACCGAACCGAACGGGACCTATCCGTTCACGATCGTCCCGATCGCCGGCTACCTCGCCGACCCGTCCACAGGGAATATCACGGTCCTCGGCGACAACGTCACGCAGTCGATCGCCTTCTCTTCGCCGGCGCGGGGGACATACGTCGTTACGTTCTCCGAGACGGGACTCGCCTTCGGCGCCCTCTGGTCGGTCTCGGTGGCCGGGGTCGCGCATACCTCGACGACCAGCGCGGTCACCCTGGTCGAGCCGAATGGGACCTATTCGTTCACATTAGGTCCGGTATCGGGGTTCATCGCATCCCCGGGCTCCGGATCGGTCACCGTAGCGGGGCTTCCCGTCGATCAGCCCGTGACCTTCGAGCGGTCGACGAGCACGACCGCCAATCCCAACGGTTCGTCGACCTTTCTCGGCCTACCGGCAGCCGAAGGGTATGCTCTCTTGGGAGTGATCGCGGCCGCGATCATACTCTCGGCCGTCGTCGCGATCCTGCTCCGCCGCCGGGGTAAGGCCCCTCCTGATCCTCACGCCCCATCTCCTACCCCCGGTACCGCTACCAATCCCTCGAGTAGCCCGTTGACCGGTAGCAGCAACCCGACCGCCCCGCCTCCGCCAGGTCCTAGTGGTCCTGCCGGCCCGGGTCCTTGAGCTACCCCGTCCGCCCCCGACACGTCGTATCCCGGACCCACCTCGGGTAGCCGCCTTGGATCACTCGGTTCGCTCGCCGCCCGTCCGGGGAGCGTATCCTCAGCGGCCCCGTCACCGGCCTGGTCGGTGATCAGGACCATATCCTTCGTACACAGCGTTCGCGTTCCGACTCTTGCCGAATTCCCGCAATATGGATAACCCTCCTCCGCACAGATTTGTGAGGTGACCCTTCATGCGAAGAATACGATCCGATTCACGGGCCCATGGCGGGCCCGCTCTCCTAGCGGCCGGTATCGTGCTGGTCACACTGTTGGGTGGGATCGCTTCGGGGATCCACGCCCCGCTTGGGTCCTCCGTTGCGACCGGTAGTCTAGGATCGACGCACGGCAGCTCGCTCGGGCTCGGGGATCAGAACGCTCAAGGATCGGAGCGGCAGCAGATGTCCTCGCGGGCCGCCGCTCGCCCGATGCTTCCCGGTTCTTCTGGGGACGGCCTGTATGTGAGAGAGACCCTCGACCTGTTGAACAACACGTTGCACCCCGGCAACTTCCTCGCGCTGAACGGCATCGGCCCCGGAGCGGCCGCGTACGACAGCGCGAAGGGGGAGATCTTCGTCATCAGCGGATCGGGCACGGTCACCGTGCTGAATGCCGCGACGGACGCGATCGTGACGACGATAGCCGTCGGGATCGCTCCGGAAGGCATCGCGTACGACAGTGGGACCGGAGAGATCTTCGTGGCCAATTCAGGTTACCACACCGTGAGCGTGGTCAGCGATACGACCGATCAGGTCGTGGCCACCATCCCGGTGGGAAGTTTTCCCTACGGCCTCGCCTATGACAGTGTCCTGGGCGAGATGTTTGTCACGAACTCCGGGTCGAGCAACGTGAGCGTGATCGACGATATCTCGGACACGGTGGTGGCCACCATCGCGGTCGGGACCGCTCCCGAGGGCATCGTGTACGACCCCGGCGAGTCCGAGATATTCGTGGCGAACTATGGCTCCGGGAATGTGAGCGTGATCCGGACCTCGTCCACCAGCGCTTGGGCGAGCATCCTCGTGGGCACCGACCCGGAGGGCATCGCCTACGACAGCGGCGAGAGCGAGGTCTTTGTGGCGAACAACGGGGCGCTCACGGTCAGCGTGATCAGTGACCTGTCCACGACCGTGGTCGCGACGTTCCACGTGGGAAATACCCCCGGGTTCTTGGTATACGCCAGCGGAGCGGCGGAGGTCCTGGTCACCAACCCGCAGGCCGACACCGTCAGCGTGATCAGCGACTCCAACAATCTCGTTCATGCCAACGTTTCGGTGGGACGCGCTCCAGATGGGCTCGTCTACGACAGCGCCAACGGAAAGGTCTTCGTTTCGAACGTGAACTCGGGGACCCTGAGCGTCATCAACACCACCACGAACACGGACTTCGCTACGGTCCCGCTGGGGTACACTCCCGACGGCGTCGCCTATGACAGCGGGAAAGGTGAGATCTTTGTATCCGAGACGAACTTGAACAACGTGAGCGTGGTCGACGCGGCGACGAACGCCATCGTCGCCACCGTCCCCGTGGGGGACCAGCCCGAGGGCATCGCGTATGATAGTGGCAAGGGAGAGGTCTTCGTCGCGAACACCCTCTTCTCGAACAGCGTCAGCATCATCAGTGATGCCTCGAACACCGTCGTGCACAACGTGACGGTGTCCACTCCCGGCGGGCTCGCCTACGACCCTTCGAACGGGAGGGTGTTCGTGGCGAACGACGGCTCGAACACGGTGAACGTGATCAGTGACTCGACGAACACGATCCTGGCGACCATCCCGGTCGGGAGCTATCCCGACAGCGTGGTCTACGACAGCGGCAAGGCCGAGATCTTCGTCTCGAACGAAAACTCGAACAATGTCAGCGTCATCAACGCGATCACCTACGCGGTCGTGGCCCAGGTGCCCGTCGGGACCAACCCCGAAGGCATGGCCTACGACAGCGGGAAGGGGGAGATCTACGTCGCGAACTCGGGTGGCCATAACGCGACCGTGATCAGCGACGCGTCGAACCAGGTGGTGGGGAACGTCTCGGTCGGGGCCGGTGTTCCGGTCTCCGTGGCCTATGACCATGCGAAGGCGTTGGTCCTCATCGCGAACGAGGACACGAACAATGTCAGCGCCATCAACGATTCGACGAACCGGGGTACGGCCAATTTCTTCGTCGGGGCCAACCCGGTCGGGGTAGTGTACGATCCCGCGGTTGTCTCCGCCTACGTGTCCAACTATGTGCAGGGCACGCTCACGATCCTCTCGCCGGGCCCGCCGACGTCCTATAACATCACCTTCACCGAGACCGGATTGCCATCCGGGACGATGTGGGGGGCGGACCTGGACGGGATCGGCAATTCCTCTGCCACCACCACGGTAGGGTTCACCGACCCGAACGGGACGTACCCGTACGCCATCACTCCGGTCGCCGGTTTCACGGCCCACCCTTCGACCGGGAATCTTACGATCAGCGGTGCCGCCGCGGCCCGGACGATCGTATTCCTCCCAGTTCCAACCTATAACGCGACCTTCGTCGAGACGGGATTGCCTCTGGGCACGAACTGGAGCCTTTCCCTCAACGGGACCCCGGGGTCGTCGAACACCAGCGCGATCAACTTCACCCTCCCGAACGGGACGTATGCGTTCGCCGTGGGTCCGATCATCGGTTTCCAGGTGAGTCCCTCTCAAGGGAACGTCTCGATCGTGGGCTCCAATGTCAGCCAGGCGCTCACCTTCCTCCCCATCCCCACCTATTCGGTGACCTTCAATGAGGCCGGATTACCGTCCGGAACGAGCTGGGGGGTCACCCTGAACGGGACCACGACCTCCTCCACCGCGAGCTCGATCGTCTTCGTGGAGTCGAACGGGACCTACCCGTTCTCCCTGGCCGCCGTGGCCGGGTACACGGGGAACCAGACCTCGGGAGAGGTCGTGGTCATGGGCCTCAATGTATCCGAAGGGATCACCTTCGTTCCCGCGGTCCCCGTGATCACGCAGTATTCCGTCACGTTCACGGAGACCGGGCTATCTTCGGGGACGAGCTGGGGGCTCACCCTGAACGGTTCGACCCGCTCGTCCACGATCACCACGGTCTCGTTCAGCGAGCCGAACGGGACCTACGCGTACTCGGTCCTCGCGGTCACCGGGTTCGACGCGAACCTGTCCACGGGGGACCTTCGGGTGGATGGGGCGAACGTCTCGCTGACGATCGCGTTCGTCGCGGTCATGAGCGGCACCTATACGGTGACCTTCACCGAGACCGGGTTACCATCCGGGACCACTTGGACGGTGACCCTGGAGGGGACGGTCCACAGCTCGACCACGAGCGACCTGACCTTCACCGAACCGAACGGGACCTACTCCTTCGAGGTGGGAGCCCTGGTGGGATACACCTCGAGCCCTCTCTCTGGGTCGATCACGGTCCGAGGTCTGCCCGTTCCCCAATCGGTCGCGTTCCAGTCCGCTGCGAAACCCACGAGCGGTGGCTCGGGCTCCGGGACGTTCCTGGGACTCCCCCCGGGCGAGGGGTACGCCGTCCTCGGTGGGATCGTCGCTGCGGCGATCGTCGCTGTCGTGGCCGCGCTCCTGCTCCTTCGCCGTGGAAAGATGTCGGGCGGCCGAACGAACAATGCCCCGCCACCGGGCGCCGGCGAGCCCCCCGGCCCGACGTAGCGGTACGGGCCGCGCCATCGAACACCGACGCCCCCGGCCTGATCGGGCTCACTGCTCCGAGGGGGGTTCCATTCCGTTAAACGCGGGACCCTCGTAGCGGTGTCCCCATGAGCGCGGCGAGTGGCGACACGATCAAGAACGCTCCGCCGGCGTACATCTCCTGGAGCAGCGGAAAGGACTCTGCGTTCGCGCTCTGCGAGGCCCAGCGCGGCCACCTCGTGACCCCGGTGGGACTGCTCACGACGGTGACCGAGGCGTTCGGTCGGGTCTCGATGCACGGGGTCCGAGAGGAGCTCCTCCATCGGCAGGCCGAGGCGGTCGGACTTCCCCTTCGGGTCATTCGCATCCCGTACCCCTGTCCCAATGAGGTGTACGAGAAGGCGATGGGAGAGGCCTTGGGGGATCTACGATCCTCCGGGATCCGACACGTGGTGTTCGGGGACCTCTTCCTCGAGGACATTCGAACGTATCGGGAGGATCGGATGGCACGGGTCGGGATGGAATGTGTCTTTCCCCTGTGGCACCGTCCCACCGGCGAGCTCGCCCGGGAGATGCTCCGGAGCGGCCTACGCTCTCGCCTGGTCTGTGTCGATCCGCGAAAGCTCGATCGCTCCTTTGCCGGTCGGGAGTTCGACGAGGACCTCCTGGCCGACCTTCCCCCGGGGATCGATCCCTGTGGAGAGCGGGGGGAGTTCCACACGTTCGTTACCGACTCCCCTTCGTTCCGCTCGCCGGTCCGGGTCCGCCCCGGGGAGGTGGTCGAGCGGGATGGTTTTGTCTTCGCCGACCTTCAACCGGATTGACACGCTGGCCCAGGGACGAGTACGCCGTACGGTGCTAGCGAGGCACTCGACAGGTCTATAGCGACTCTCGGATTCCATTCGTCCCTACGTTCGAACAGCCGAGGCTCCTGTACCCGCTCGGAGCGATCGTTGCCGTTCTCCTTCTCGTGTCCTCTGGGCTGGCCTTGGCCGGAGCGGGCCTCTGGAGCACGTCGGTCGGCCCTCGTCCCCCGGTTTCAGGGGCGAACGAGCGATCTGGGTCGAACCGGCCGGGAGGCCTCGACAGCGCGATCCGCCCGTCCGAATTTTCGGCATCTTCGGTCGCCGCCCCGATCCCCATCGGCTCGACCGACAAGGCGGGTCCCTTTCTCCATACTGAACTAAGCCCGAATCGAACAACGGTCCTGGTCGGCAATGTGCCTCTCTCCGCGACCTACGATAGTGAGAACGGATACGTCTACGTCACGAACGCTGGCTCGAACAATGTGAGTGTGATCCATGGCACGGAGATCGTGGGAAAGGTCAATGTCGGCCTCGACCCCCAGTTCGCAGCGTACGACAGCGGGAACGGTTCGGTCTACGTGCTGAACTATGACTCCGGAACTGTTAGTGTGATCAGCGGGACCACGCTCATCGGTACCGTTGATGTGGGAGTCCAGCCGGTGTATGCGATCTACGATCCTGGGAACGGTCTCATCTACGTGTCGGACACCGGGTCGGGGACCGTGAGCGTGATCGGCGGGACCCACCTGCTTCGCACGATCGAGGTCGGTAGCGACCCCGGGTCCGAGGTCTACGATGATCGCAACGGGGACGTCTACGTCGGCAACTCGGGTACCGACAACGTGAGCGTGATCAATGGGACCAGCCTCGCTGCGTCGACGGGGCTTTGGGGGGGCGGGCCGCTCGTCTACGATACTGGTAGTGGGTACCTCTACGTCGCGGACGAAGTGTCGAACTCGGTGAACGTGGTCAATGGGCCGACGGTGATCGGCTCGGTGTCCGTCGGTTCCGAGCCGTCCTCGATGATCTACGACCCGGGGAACGGCTTCGTGTATGTCGTGGGCTCCGGATCCGAGGTGGTGAACATCATCAACGGCACCGCATCCACGGGATCCGTGACCGTGGGGATCGCGCCGGCGGGCATCGGCTACGATGGGCAGAACGGCTACGTCTACGTCGCGAACCGATTTTCCAGCAACGTCAGCGTGATCGCCGGCGCCACCGCCATCGCCTCTCTCGCAGGGGACGAGGACCCGTACGCGGTGAGCTACGACAGCGGGAGCGGCGCGATCTACGTCGTGAACGATGTGTCCAACACCGTGGACGTTTTCGGTCCGACCCCCGCGGTGGAGGGCTGGACCTACGCGATCACGTTCGCGGCCGCTGGGCTGCCGTCGGGCACCACCTGGTCGGCCACCCTCAACAATCTTCTGGAGAGCTCCCGCAGCCCCGGTATCACCTACATCGAGCCGAACGGGACCTATCGGTTCTCGATCGGTTCGCTGCCCTCGTACGTGATCGAGCCGCAGTCCGGGAACGTCACGGTCGGGGGTGGGTACGTGATCGAGGGGATCTCGTTCGCTCCCATACCGCCTCCTCTGTTCAATCTGACCTTCACGGAAACCGGCCTCCCGCCACTTTTCGAGGGGGGCCAGCTCGACTGGTCGGTCACGTTGAACGAGACCACGAGCGAAGTGTACTTCCAAGCGAGCAACGATACGATCCTCTTCTCGGTGAGGAACGGTACCTACACGTACACGGTGGGACCCGTGGCCGGCTACACGGCCCTTCCGGGGTCCGGCGGGGTCACGGTCGCGGGTCTTGTCGAGGCGGTGTCGATCCTCTTCGTCCTGAACGAGACCTTCGCCGTGACGT
>JBARHO010000144.1:0-4932 GCA_049799275.1 Thermoplasmata archaeon | reverse complement strand
ATATTGGCGGCTCCAACGTTCTCGCTGCCTACGACCTGCTCTTCTTCGACTCGCTCCTGATGCTCTCGTTCCTCCTCGTATCGTTCGCGATCGCCGTGAACCTCCGTCTTCCGACGCACTTTGTCGGTATGCTGGGTGTTGTGATCGGGTTCGGCATCATGTACTACGGGTACCGTGGCTACACTCTTTCCCTCACGGAGGAGCCGTTCGAGACCCTGCTCCTGTTCCTCGCGTTCGGCGGGGTTGCCGTTTTGAGCTACCCCGTTACACTGTTCGTCGATTGGTTCGTCGTGGGTCCTTCCGTCCCGGGCGCTGACCCGCTCCCCAGCGGCCCCACTCCCCGGTATCCGAAAATGTGGATGGCACTCCTTGGCCTCTTCATGGTCGTGGTCATATTGGCCGGCATTGCCGCGCTCCTTTACGGTTTCGATACGGCGTGGGCCCACCTCGCGAGTCCCCCCTGAACGAGAGCTCTCCACTCTCGAACCGGATGGCTCCGGAGCCTATCCATGGCCTGCACACCCGCCGGGCGTGGCCTCCCGGGTTGGGCAGATCTTGTGGCATCGGTCAGGCGGAACTTCGGTTCACCGCAGGTCGTAGAGTGGGATCGAGCAGGTTGTGGACCAATCATAGTTCAGAATCCGACGGGAGCATCGATGCGGGGCCAGCGGGCAGGCCTCAGCCCGAGCGATGGGAGCGAGGACCGGGGCCCTGCCCTTCCTCCTGTTCGCCGCCGGAACCGATGGACCCGTTAGCGAAGCTCGCTGCGTGAGGATGCTGGCTGCAGAACGGGCGCCCCTGTGCCGGCCATCGAGCCGCTGCTCTAATCCGAGAGGGCTACCGGGGTCGGGGCCGGTCCGTGCGCAAGCGCTCGGCGATAGCCGAGGAACGATATCAGATATCCCAAGAGCGGGAAGACCATGAGGACCGCGCCGGCTCGGAGGGCGCCGTCTTGGTATCGGAGCCCCATTCGCCAGCTGCCCGCTGCCTGGCCGGCAAAACCCACCACGGAGAGGATCACCCCAAGGAAGACCAGAGGAACTCCGAACAGCTCTGCCACGGGGGCAAGCCCGTAGGCGCGGGTGGCGAGGGCCAGCCCCGAAAGGTAGAGGCAGAGCCCCCCGACTGTGAAGCCGATCCCGAGAAGTCCCACTAGCGTCAGGAAGGCAGGCGTGGTGAACTCTCGCGACGACGTGGCCATCTTCCGAAAACCCGTGAAGTAGAGGAGCGACGAGGCCGTGCCGAGGATGGCTGCCGAGGCGAGGGCCACGACTGCCCAGAGGATGTGGCCGTAGAGCCCGAGAGGGTTCCCGGCCGTTCCCGGGTACGCCAGGAGACCTAGGGTCAGCAGGACGGCCCCACCGACGAACAACACTTGGGAGACCGACGCGGTGAGCGAAGCGTTCCGGAGCGACCGCACCCCGTCCCGCTCCGGCGCTTCGACCGCCTGCAACAGGGCCGACTCCCGGAGGGCACCGATCCCCCGGACGCAGACGTACTCCACGAAGATGATGCCGACGATGAAGAAGCTTGCCGGGTAGTTCGTCCAGAGCGCCACGAACAGTCCCGCCCAGACGGCGCTCACGGCCACGGCCACGGAGACGATCACCGCTGTCAGGGAGCGTGACGTCAAGCGCACGGCGATGGCCGCGGGCGTCACCATCAGCGCAAAGATGAGCAGGACGCCGATGATCTGGACCGCGAAGGAGATCGCGACCGCGAGGAGGACCAGGAATGCCAGGTTGAGGAGGGTGAGGGGCAGTCCCTTCGCCTCCGCGACATCCTCGTCCAGCGAGGCAAAAAGGAGGGGGCGATAGATCAGGGCCAGGACCACCATGACCCCGATGCTGGACCAGAAGGTGAAGGCCACCTCGGAGGCACTGATGCCCAGCACCTCCCCGAAGAGGATCGAGTACGCCTCTTGGGCGTAGCCATTGTAGAGGCTAAGGAACAGCAATCCGAGCGCCAGCGCGAAGGCGAGCATCGTGCCGATCGTGACGTCCCGGCTCGACGTCCGGTTCCCGAGAACGGCCATTCCGCCAGCGGTCACGATGGTGAAGACCAGGAGACCGTACACCGGCTGGGCGCCCACGAGGACGGCGGCGGCGGCCCCCGAAAACCCGGTATGGCCCAACGCATGGGATGCAAAGGCCGAACGGCGAAGGACTACGAAATAGCCAATGATACCGGCCAGGATCCCGATGATCGTTCCGGCCTCCATCGCGTTGCGCATGAACTCGAACGACCAGAGAAGCCGGACGTCGGTGATGAAGTTCCAGCTCCAAGGGATCCCGCTCCATCCCCCCCCGCTCATCCTCCCTCCTCACCGCGATCGTCCTCGCCGCCGACGATCACCACGTTCCCCCGGGAATCGTGCAGCACTTCGACCTGGAACCCGTAGAGCTTCGAGAGCCGCTCGGAGGTGAGGACATCGCTCGGGGTCCCTACGGCGACGTGGCCGTTGGCGATGTAGATCACCTTGTTAAGGCACTGGATCATCGGATTGATGTCGTGTGCCACGAGGAGGGTCGTCACTCCACGGGAGCGGACCAAACCGTGGATCGTCTCGACCAGCTCCCGGCTCCGGCGAAGGTCGAGGTTGGAGAGCGGCTCGTCGAGCAATAGCATATCGGGGTTACCCACCAAGGCCTCGGCGAGGAAGATCCGCTGGAGCTCCCCCCCGGACAGCCCGCCCAGCGACCGGCGGCCGAGGTCAGAGGCCCCGACGTCCTCGAGCGCCTGGGCCGCCGCGTCGCGCTCCGCCCGCAGATCGAAGCGGGGACCCCATTGAAGGGGACGCCAGCGCTTTCCCGGTCCCCACCGGGCCCCCGGGAACGCCAAGCGCACGAGCTTGTCGCACTCGAGGTGGGTCTCTCGATCGAGCGTGTGCCGCTGAGGGACGTATCCGATCCGGTAGTTGCCCCGACGGGGAGGCGCACCGAGCACGGACAGCACCCCGCTCGACGGCCAGTGAAGTCCGAGCAACATTCGAAAGAGGGTCGTCTTCCCCGCGCCGTTCGGGCCGATGACCGCGACGAACTCCCCGGGTTGGATGTCGAACGTCGCATCCTTCCATACGAGCTTGTTCCGATACCGTACCTCGACCCGTTCCACGTGGATCGCGGGCGGACCGGATCGGGGGAGCGAGCCCGCCGACGTCCGGGATACCGGCGGATGAGGAGGGAGCGGATCAGCGTCCACACGCCGCCAATGTTCCGGTCGCCCGGCGCTGACCGTCTTCGCGAGGCCCCTGTCCTCCGCGGACATCCGGTCCAGGGGCCGCGTGTTCGGGGTCCGGATCCCCTTGGATCCCGTACTGGCCCATCATGGGTTCGAACCTCCTAGCGCCCCGGCGTTGAGCGCGTTCGCGAGGCTGTTGTACTCCCCGTACATCCAGTCCTGGAAGCTCGTGTCCGGTGGCTGGATGGTCTCGCTCACGTAGGTGACGGTGACGTTGTGCGTTCCCGCGAGCCCTTCGAGAGTGCTCGTGATCGGGGTCACGGTCTGGATATTGTACACGAGGACCTTCACATATCCGCCCTCGAGCTGGCACTCGAACTGCGCCACGCTGGCCGCGGGCGGGTCGTTCCCCTCCGCGATGGCCTCCATGAACGCGGAAGGTGCGATCAGGTCGAGCCCGGTGTAGTTGGCGAGGTAGACGAAGATGCTCTCCGTTGAGACCACGACCGTGCCGGCGAAGTCGTGCTTGATCTGGTTGGCGCGGGCGTAGAGCTGGTCGATGGAGACCCCTTGGGCACCCCCGCCGCTGGAGGAGTTGAGGTTCGCGAAGTTCTGTTGGAAGATCGCCTTCGAGGCCGGTTGGAGGGCCACGAGGTCGTAGAACATGGCCAGCAACGTGTGGTTCACGTAGAGGGGGTTGTACCACTGGTGCGGATTGCCCGTGACGATCCCTCCGGTGACATAGACCCCGTTCAGGGTCCCTGCGTTCAGTACCTCCTGACCGGCGGTACGCGACGCGTTGATCAACTGGAGCGCCCAATCGTCATAGCCGACCCCGTTGAGGACCACGAGATTCGCGTCGCCGACCGCGACCGCGTCCGAGGCGTTCGCCTCATAATCGTGCGGATCGGTGTTCGGGTTGCTCACGATGCTGAGCACGTTCGTCAGGTTCCCACCCAGTTGGCCGATGAGGCTGCCCCAGAAGTTCTCCCCCGCGACCACCTGGATCTTCGTACCCACGGGCACCGGGACCAGGGGGCCGTTCGTTAGAGTGGTCGCGCCCGCGAAATTGGGGGTCGTGTTCCCTTCGACCTGCCCGGGGGTCGGGTCCGCCCCGAGCTGCGCCGGCGTGAAGACAGCACAGGGGTTGCCCGGGGCCTTGCTGGTCACGAGCTCGTAGGCGACCGCGCTCCCGATGAGGATGAGGACCACCGCCACAATGATGACGATGCTCAGTGTCGAGAAGGATCGACGGGGGGGCTTGCGGGCAGTCCCGGCGCTCGGTGACCGAGCGAGACCTGTTCGCGTCCCGGGCGACGGGGGGGAGGAAGGGTCGATCTCCCCGGCCGGAGGGTCGATCCCCCCCATCGTCAGCGGCCTCCCCGTTCGCTAGAGCAAGCCGGGATCGGTTCGCCGTGGGGGCACGTGGTCGGGTGGGCCCGGGCCCTGCACACCTGTTCGACCGTCCGGTGGGAGATCGCGAGGTCGACCTCCCGCGCGGCGGTGCAGGTCTCGGTGGGAGGGAGCCCGAGGCTAGCGAACAGGCTCTCGACAACGCGATGATGTCGTTGATACTCGAGCAACGTCCCGCGCCCTCGGGAGGTGAGCCGGCTCTTCCCCCGATATCGTTCGACGAGTCCGTGCCCCTCGAGCGGGGTAAGGTAGCCCAACGCCGAAGGCGCGGTGACATGCATCGATGCGGCGATCTGCTTCAGCGGGGCGCCCCGCGCCGGGGTCTCTAGGAACACGATG
>JBARHO010000143.1:0-2921 GCA_049799275.1 Thermoplasmata archaeon | reverse complement strand
GGTCAGGACCATTCCCGCACCGATCACGAGGACCAGCGCCCCGATGAAGACGATCTTTCTCTTCGGATTCACCCATTGCCTAGTGGCCCGGCCGATACCGCTCATTTTAGCTCTTTCCCTAGGGGATCTCCATCGTCGGCAACGGTCTCCTATCGGAAATATCTTCGTGGAATCGCAGATCGAATGACCTCGGCGCTCGCATTCACCGGGTCGACCGCCGGCGGGGGACCCCGCGGACCTCAGGTCCGGTAGCCGCGCGATCGGCGATCGGTCCGCAAGGCCGGCGCGGCCGGGATCCCCAGCTAGTGGGCACGATCCGCCTCGTGGGCGGTTCGGGCGTCCCAACCGGCGGTCTGGACCGGAGGGGCTCCGAACTGCCACCGGAAACTTCTGGCATCGCGGTTCGTCATGACCGGCGAAGATGTGTCGAAAGCGCGATCCGTGACCTCGGCCTTCACGAGGAGCGGCCATCCCGGAGAGTTGATGGGACCGTGGAGATACACTGAACCGGCGGTAGCCGGTCGATCGATGGCGGGGCCGCCTCTGGGATTACATGGTCCAACGGTCGACACGAGCCTCGGTTCAGATCTTTGGGTTCCGTAAGCTCGTTCGTGCCCCTCGCGGGTTCGTCTTTCGCTGGTGTACGGACTTTCGCGACGACGACGATCGGATCACGGATTCGATCTACCACTTCCGAGCGAAGATCGTGCTCCGAGATCCGGCTCGCGTCGTACGGATCATCACCGTCCCGGGGAGGGACCGGAACCGGAACACGGATGTCGAGATCATCTCGCTACGGCCTCCGGATCGTTGGCGATTGGACAAGTTCAGTGTCACGGATGACGAGACCGGATGGTATCGCCTGACCCATAAGGGACACACGCTCACGACGATCGAGATGCGATTTCGAAGGAAATGGAAGGTCGGCCGACCTCCGGACCAGAAGCGTTACCTGGCGCTCTTCGACCGCGTCTGGGATCGGTATGTCGAGGTCATGGAGGCCGACTACCGTCACCACCTCGGTGAATGAGCTCAGGAGGTAGGCACCGAGCTCACCGGACCGGCCCTCGCGGGTCACTGTCCCGGCCGAACGATCGGTTCACTTCCACCGGGTGAGGATCTCTTCGCGATGGAAGATGCGCCGGCTCACGAAGAACAACGCGAGGACGAGTACGGCGAAGATCCCGGAGATGTACAACAGATTGGTCGTGGCCAGGGAGAACCCGATCTCACCAGCGACGTACACGAAGATCAGCGGGACGAACGTGATGCCGGAGTACTGCTGGGCGCTCCGGGCGTCGGTGACGCGGGACGAGACGAGCACGCAGAACTCGATCGCATAGAGGCACACCAGCGGGGTCAGGACGAACAGGATGACGAACATCCCCCAGTTCGGGAAGTACAGGTAACCGAGCGTCCCCCGGGTCGCCCAGTCGATCAGTCCTTGGAAGAGGACCGAGGCCGCCCAGATCGCGAGGATCGTGGGGACAAAGGCGGACAGCGTCTTTCCGAGCAGGATCTCTCCATCGGTCGTCGGAGTGGACAGGAGGGGCTCGAGGCTCTTCTCCACCTTCTCGCCCACGATGCCGTAGGACGCGATGGCCGTGGGGAGGCTCGCCGCCCCGATCACGAACCAGAAACTGAAGGCGTCGATGAGCTGGGGGAGATACGAACCCAGACCCGAGCCGCCGCCTGTGGTGACGATGTAGTGGACCAACAACGGGAACCCGATGGCGACCCCCAAGGGGAGGCCGATGAGCGGGCCGATGATCCCCCGCCGATGGCGGAGGATCCCCATGTCATGGCGCGCGATGATCCAGGCCTGCGAGAACCTCACACCAAAGCCTCCTCCTCGTGGACCAGTTTCAGGTAGACCTCTTCGAGCGAGGGTGAGACCTGGGAAAGCTCGATGATCCGGCCCCCCGCGGCGATCACCGCCTCGGCGATATCCGGGTTCTCCCGGGCCGGATCCTCGACGTCGACCACCAACCGATCGCCCGAGAGCTCGACCCCCTCCTTGTGGAGCTTCGACCGGACCGCGGTGGCGAGCTCCGGGGAGGCCCGCTGCACTCGAACGGCCGTCCGCTTTCTCGAGAAACCGGACCGGAGCGCTTCGACCGAGCCGACCGTCACGAGCCGGGTCCGCAGGATACCGACCCGGTCGCAGATCCGCTGCGCTTCGTCGAGATTGTGGGTGTTCAGGAAGATCGTCCGGTTCTCTTTCTTGAGCTCCAGGATGACGTCCCGGACCATCTTGGCCGCCTCGGGGTCCAGGTTCGCGGTCGGCTCGTCCAGAAAGAGCAGGATAGGGTCATGCACCAGGGTACGCGCGATGGCCACCTTTTGCTTCATCCCCTTCGAGAAGGTCGAGACGGAATCGTCCTTCT
The DNA here is from genome assembly GCA_049799275.1 of Thermoplasmata archaeon. Classification (GTDB taxonomy): domain Archaea; phylum Thermoplasmatota; class Thermoplasmata; order Lutacidiplasmatales; family UBA184; genus Lutacidiplasma. The sequence goes on along the minus strand of JBARHO010000143.1, from coordinate 534 downwards.
TCTCCCAGAGGTCCATCATCCGGAGCAGACGTTCGATGTTCTTCCGGAGGGTCGTGGCGTCCATCCGATGCAGACGCCCAAAGTACTCCAGGTTCTGGTAGGCGCTCGTGCCTTCGTAGAGCCCCACGTTCTCGGGAAGCACTCCGATCCGCTGGCGGATCTTGAGCTCATCCGCCTCCTTGCCGATCTCGCACCCGGCCACCTCGGCCCGCCCGGTCGTCTTCGAGATCAGGGTCGCGAGCATTCGCACGGTGGTGGTCTTGCCGGCTCCGTTCGGGCCCAGGAAGCCGAAGACCTCTCCGTCGTTGACGTCCAGCGAGACCTGGTCGACCGCGGTGAGGTTCCCGAACCGTTTCGTTAACCCCTCGGCGTGGATCATGGGCCCCGGCTCGTTCCGATGCCACGCGTCCACATCAAGCCCATCTCTCTGCGCCGAGGCGAAAATGGTATGGAAGCGATCGGCTACGATCCCTCCAGGGCAGGATCATGGTCCCTTCAAAGAAGGACACGAAAAAGGCGAGGTCTACCGCAGGG
>JBARHO010000142.1:0-21804 GCA_049799275.1 Thermoplasmata archaeon | reverse complement strand
GGCGGGGGCGGTGGCTCCGCTCGCAGGGGTGGCCGGCTTGACGGTGGCGGCCGCCGGGAGCACCACGTGGGGAGGGGCCGGGGGCTTCGGCGGCGGCGGCAAGAGCCGCACCCGCAGGAACTGTCCGATCCGTTCCCACGCCGACTCCGCGACCGTCATGTCGTACTGCCGGAGGTCCCGCGCCATGAACCCGTGGCCCACCGGCACGTACTCGGCGAACTCGACGTTCAGCTTGAACTCCTTCTGGGCCGACTGGAATATCTTCCGGCTCCGGTTCGCGGCCCGGTCGTGCCACGGGCTCACGAGCAGGACCGGGGCCGTGAGGAGCCGAAGATATTCCGGCGGCGAGACGGGCATCGGGTAGGCGAGCGCGATCGCGCTCAGCCGTTGGTCCTCCGCGGCGTAGGCGATGGCGAGGCTGCCGCCGTACGAGAGCCCGACGACCGCGGACTTCTCCGGGTCCACCATCGGTCGCGCGCGCAGATGCTCCATGGCATCGCGATAGAACTGGATGAGGTGCCGCGTGCGCTTGGACTGCATGGGCACGCCTCCCCGGAACCGGGCGGCCAAGCGCATCGAGAGGTGATCCGCCGGGCCGACGACCGCGCTCTTGCCGATGTCAGGGACGAGGACCTCGAACCCCTCCCTCGCACAATGGATCGCGGCGTCGAGGACCTGCGTCGTCAGCCCGAAGACGTCGGGGGTGACGAGGACGATCGGATGCCTCACGACCTTGGTCGGGGTCAACAGGATCGCGGACGCCTTCCCCGTCGCGGAGAAGTCCGACTCGAACCAGATGCGTTCGCTCACGTACGGCGGGAGCGGCACTCCCGGCGTGGGGTCCCCGGCGTTCCAGGACTTGTTCAGGAAGTCGATGACGCAGAGCTTGAACCGCTCCTTCTTGAGCACGATGACCGCCTGCCGCTTCCCGCAGACGTCGCAGACCCCGATGACGCCGCTACCGAACGGTCCGTGCGTCTCGAGCAGGAGATCTTGATCGCGCATCCGGTGAGGCCCTTCTGAGGAGGGAAATCAACCGGGGCGGCTTGATAACCGTTTGCGAGGAAGGGACGGGCGCGGTGTGCGTCGTACCGGACGCTCGAGGCGCCCCGGGAACGCCTGCAGGTGGACGCGGTCGCGAGGGGCGAGGACGGTGATCCCGACCCGATTGAGGCGCTCGCGGAGCTTGCGGTCGGAGGTCACCACCGTGGCCGAGAGCTCTCGGGCGAGTCGGACCAGGGCCGCGTCCCCCCGGCCCGGGCAGGGTATCGCCGGGAATCGTCGGGCCAGTGCGTTCGCCGCGACGGCATCGGGCGTGGCCCGGGCCTCCAGGTTCGCGAGCTCGGCGTACACGAAGCTCGGGACCAGGATCGCTCCGGGGACGCCCCAGCGCCGGATCTCGTCCTCCAGTCGGAGACCGGAGCGGAACGGCAGGAACAGGGAGTTCGTGTCCAGGAGCACCGGCGGGGCGGGGAGCGCCCGCGCGCGGGAACTACGGACGGCGGGTGGAGATCCCGAGCGCCTCACGATCGTACACCGTGCCGGTCGACCGTTCCCGGAGGCGAAAGCGTTGCGCCTTCTGGTTGGCGGTCCGTGGGATCTCGTCGAGGAACTCGAGGTAGCGGGGGACCATGAAGAAGGGGAGGTGCTCGATGCAGAACCGGAAGAGGTCCTCGGGAGCGCACGAGCTGCCCGGCTTCAGCTGCACGAACGCCTTCACATCCTCCTCACCCAGGGGGGACGGGACCCCGATCACCACCGACTCGAAGACCGCCGGGTGCCGGTTGAGGACGTTCTCGACATCGTACGGGGCGAGGTTCTCGCCGCGGCGTCGGATGACGTCCTTCTTCCGGTCGACGAAGTAGTAGTAACCATCCGCGTCGCACGTGACGTAATCGCCGGTGTGGAACCAGAGGTTGCGCCACGCCTCGACGGTCTTCTCCGGTTTGCGGTAGTATCCCGAGAACATGGTGAACGGGGCGCGCGGCCGCACGATGAGCTCCCCCCGCACGCCCGGAGCGACGGGCCGGTCGGCGTCGTCGACCACCTGGGCCTCGACGAACCCGAGCGGCGTGCCGACCGAGCCCACCCGGATCGCCCCAGGGGGGTTCATGAGCGTCGTGCATCCGCACTCCGTCATCCCGTAGAGCTCGACGATCGTGACCCCGAACCGGCGCTCGAACTCGGGCCAGACCTCCTTCGTCGCGCCCGCGGTGAGCGCCACGCGGACGGAATGGGATCGGTCCGTCGGCTTCTCCGGCTGCTTGAACAGGACGTTGATCATCGAGATCAGCAGCGAGACGTGGGTCGCGCCCATGGTCGCGGCCGTCTCCCAGAAGGTGGTCGCATGGAAGCGTTCATCGAACGCGGCGGTGAGGTCGTTCAGGATCGCCGAGAGGGCGGTCATCTCCTGCGCATTGCAATGGAAGAGCGGCAGCGCGGTGAAGAGGACGGATCCCTCCGTCAGCTGGCTACGGGCCGAGATCTCCCGGGGCGTGCGGAGATACTTCTCGTGCGGGATCACGGCCCCTTTGGGTGGCCCGGTCGTTCCGCTCGTGTACATGATCGCCGCGGGGTCCCAAGGGTCGGGCGGAGCGGTCGTGGGTGCGGGTTCGGGCCGGGCCAAGGCCCCCCAGCGCTCGACGCCGGCGGGAAGAGGCTCCGGGCCCGGTGTCCGGTCGAAGAGCCACACCCTCGGGATGCCGAGGCCGGGGCGAACGGGCTCGAAGTGTTCCCACAGCCGACGGTCGATGACGAGACCCTTCGGCTCGGAATCCTCGAGCTCGTAGCGCAGGAGCTCTCCTTTGAGCGCCGTGTTCAACGGAACGATCGTGGCCCCGAGCTTGGAGATACCGAACCAGAGGAGCAGGAACTCGGGAACATTGAACAGGAGCGCGGCGACCCGATCTCCGGAGGAGATGCCCTGGTGGGCCAGACCCGCGGCGACCCAGTCGCTCTCGCGATCCAGCTCCGCGTAGGTGAGCTGTCGATCCTGGAAGCGGACCGCGGGCCGGTCTCCGTTCCGGGCCGCCTTCGCCCGGATCAGGGTGACCAGGTCGTGGTACTCTTCGTCCTGAGAGAGCATCGACGTCCCTCCAAGAGGACGGTCGTTTAAGTATTCGGGGGCGCGCGGGCCGCGCCGAGGGAGGACCGTCGCACGGACCAGAGCTCTTAGAGGTCCCCGCCTACTCCCCTCCATGCGACGGGCCACCTCCCGCTACCGCGCGGAAGCGGCCTCCGTTCCCGAGCTCGCTGCCGGGGCGATCCTGCTCTCCCCGGCCCATGAGGTCCTACTGTTGCACGAGTCCCGGGAGGACCGCTGGTGCTTCCCGAAGGGACACGTGGAAGCGGGCGAATCTCTGGCCGCCGCGGCGATCCGCGAGATCAAGGAGGAGGCCGATCTGCGGGATTTCGAGCTGGAGGAGGAGATCGGCGAGTCGACGTACCGGTTCTTCGACCCCGGCAAGGGCGCGAACGTGTTCAAGACAACGGTCTACTTTCTCGGCATCGCCCGGGACCGGCACGTCCGTCCTGAGGTCGGGACCTTTGACGAGTTCCGCTGGGTCCCGATCGCGGAGGCCCGGGACCTGGTACCGTACGACGAGGATCGACGGATCATCCACCTGACGATGCGCCACCTCAAGAAGCGAGGCTGATCCTTCGGGTAGCGCGCCGCGGCGCGGCCCACGAGGGCGCCCCGAGAAGCGCCCGGAAGGCCATGTCACCGGGCTCGGCGGTGGACCGGGGCCCATACGGGCGAACTATCGGGCCATGGGTGCGGGAGCGAGTCGGCCCGCTCCCCACAGCCCTCACGGCCTTCGGTCCGGCTAGCGGTCGGCCTGTTGGCGGGTCGGTCGGCCCGGGATCCGGAAAGAGGCCGACGGAAGCAGCGCGAGGGACTCCGGATACCCCGCATCGGCATGCCGGGCGACCCCGATCCCCGGGTCGTTGTGAAGGACCCTTGCGATCCGTTGGTCCGCCTCGGCGGAACCGTCTGCGACGAGAACGAATCCGGCGTGGATCGAGTTCCCGATCCCCACCCCTCCCCCGTGATGCACCGAGACCCACGTCGCCCCGCCGGCCACGTTCAGGAGCGCGTTCAGGATCGGCCAGTCGGCGATCGCATCGGAGCCGTCGCGCATCGCCTCGGTCTCGCGGTAGGGGCTCGCGACGCTGCCGGTATCGTGGTGGTCCCGGCCGATCGCGATCGGGGCCGCGAGCTTGCCGGCGCCGACCATCTCGTTCACCAGGCGCCCGAACCTCTCGCGCTCCCCGTAGCCCATGTAGCAGATCCGAGCGGGCAGTCCCTGGAACCGGACGCGTTCGCCCGCGAGCCGGATCCACCGGCACAGGTCCGTGTTGTTCGAGTACTCGCGCAGGATCATCTGGTCGATCTGGTGGATGTCGGACGCTTCACCGCTCAGGGCGACCCAACGGAAGGGACCGCTCCCCACCGCGAAGAGCGGTCGGATGTAGGCCGGTACGTACCCGGGGATCTCGAAGGCGTTCGTGACGCCGGCCTCCCGCGCCTGCGTGCGGAAGTTGTTCCCGTAATCGAAGGCGCGGGCGCCTCTTCGTTGGAGCTCGAGGATGGCCCGCGCCTCCTCGGCGATCGATGCCAGCACGAGAGCGTGGTACGCTACCTTGTCCTTCCGGCGCGCCTCCGCCGCCGAGGCGACCGTGTGGCCCTTGGGGATGTATCCTACGCTGAGATCATGAGCGGCGGTCTGGTCCGATACGATGTCGGGGGTGATCCCTCGCCGGACGAGCTCCGGGTAGACCTCGGCCGCGTTGCCCGCCAGCCCGACCGAGAGCGCACGACGGGCGGCGACGGCCTCCGTGACGAGCTTCAAGGCCTCGTCGAGATCCGCGGCCTCCATGTCCAGGTACTCGAGGCGCTTCCGACGCTCGATCGCCGCAGGGTCCACGTCGACGATCAACGCCACCCCTCCCAACATCGTGCTCGCGAGCGGCTGGGCACCGCCCATCTCGCCCAATCCGGAGGAGAGCATCCAGCGTCCTGCCAGGTCCGGGGCGTGGAAGCTGATGCGCGCCAAGGAGGCCAACGTCTCGTAGGTCCCCTGCAGGATCCCTTGGGTCCCGATATAGATCCAGCTCCCCGCGGTCATCTGACCGTACATGGTGAGTCCCCGGGCCTCGAGGTCCCAGAACACATCGTCGGTGGCCCAGTGCGGGACGATCATGGCGTTGACGATGAGGACCCGGGGCGCTTCGGGTTGGGTCGGAAAGATCCCGACGGGTTTCCCCGACTGGATCAACAGGGTCTCGTTGCTCTCCAGCTCCCGCAGCGCCGAAATGATGTTGGCAAAGGCGGTCCAGTCCCGCGCGGCCTTCCCCCGACCTCCGTAGACGATCAGGTGCTCCGGGTCCCGAGCGACCTCGGGATCCAGGTTGTTCATGAGCAAGCGAAGGGCCGCCTCGGTCCCCCAGGACCGGCAGCTGAGGGTGGGACCGCGCGGCGCGCGAATGACTTTTAGCCTCTCGGTCTGAACGACCACGTGCGGCCGATCCGTATGGAGGCTATGAATTCTTGGGCGACCGCTCCCCGGAGCGCCCGGTTCCCTCGCCGGACGACCCCCCGGGCCACCGCCGTGAGCGCCCCGAAGGGCCTGCAGGTGCACCCTGAAGGTTCATGAGAGGGAGTTCTGAGTAGGAGACCATCATGATCACCGGCCTAGCGGGGAATGGGAGGATCCTCCTCACCATCAACGAGCAGGGGGAGTGGAACGAGCTGTTCTACCCGTTCCCGGGCCAGTTCCAGCACCTCCGTGAGATGCGGCTCGGGATCTTCGACGTGGATCGCTCCCTGTTCTCCTGGCTTCGACCGGGGGGCGCGTTCGAGCTTCGCCAGACGACGAGCGCCCCCGGGACCGCGCTCGAGTCCGTCTGGACCGGCCAGGGGATCCGGATCCGGGTCGCCGACCGGGTGCACCCGGACCATGATCTGATCATCCGAACGATGCGGATCCGGGCCGACACCCCGCGCCGGCTCCGTCTGTTCGCCTACCACTCGCTCAAGATCGCCGAGTCCACCTACCAGGACACCGCGTACGTCGATCCCGTTGGGACATCGGTCGTCCATTACAAACGGGGCTACCACTTCCAGTTCCTGAGCGCGCCCAATTTCACGCGGGCCGCCTGCGGGCAGCACACGCTCCGAGGACTCCGCGGGACCTACGTCGACGCGGAGGACGGCATGCTGGAAGGGCATGCGATCAGCCATGGCTGGGCGGACAGCGCTATCCAATGGGACCTCAACGCGGGTCCGGACGCGGAGACCACCATCCGTCTCTTTGTTGCGATCGGACTCGGCCCGGAAGCGACCGGCCGGATCGCCCGGGAGGTGCGGACCGGCGATCCGTCGCGGTTCGGACGAGAGTCCGAAGGGTTCTGGCGGACGTGGGTCGCTCGGCACCCCCCCGAGGTCACGAACGGGCTCTCCGACACGGCGCAGCATCTCTACCGTGCGAGCGTGCTCGTCATGCGCCATATGTGCGGGCAGAACGGCTCCATCATCGCCTCGCCCGACACCCGCTCGCTGGTCATCGGCGGCGACAGCTACAACTACTGCTGGATGCGCGACGGCGGCTACGTGAGCAAGGCGATGGACGAGGCCGGCCTGTACGAGGCGGCCCAGCGCTTCCTCTCCTTCTGTCAGCGCTGTCAGAGCGGGGAGGGGTTCTTCATCCACCGGCACTTCCCAGATGGGGCGATCGGGAGCACCTGGCACCCTCCCCCCTTCCTTCAGATCGATCAGACCGGTACCGTGGTCGCGGCCGTCTGGCATCACTTCAAGCGGCGCGGCAACCTCGAGGAGCTGTTGGAACACTGGCCGATGGTCCAACGCGCGGCGGACTTCATGGCGGACTTCCGCGACCCTGCGAACGGTCTCCCGCGTCCGACCTTCGATCTGTGGGAGGAGACCAACGCGACCCACACGTACTCGACGGCCGTCGTGATCCACGCGCTCGAGCGGGCGGCGCGCATCGCCGAGGAGCTGGGAAAGGACCCGCAGCACTGGCGGCAGGTCTCCAAGGAGATCCATGAGGCGGCGCTCCAACAGCTCTGGAGCCCGGAGCTCGGCCGGTTCCTTCGGCGGCTGAACCCCAAGGACGATCACATCGACGCGTCGGTCCTTCCCGCCATCAAGCTGGGGCTCGTGGACTGGTCCGATCCCCGGGCGCGCCAGACGGTGGACCAGGTCGAGCAGCGGCTCTGGAAACCCCGATCGGGCGGGGTCGCGCGGTACGAGGGGGACGAGTACTACGGCGACGAGAACCCGTGGATCATCTCCACGCTCTGGCTCGCGGAGGCGAGATTGCAACTGGGCGATCGGGCCCGCTGCCTCGAGCTCATCGAGTGGGTGGCGCGCCATGCGACGCCTACGCTGTTGCTGCCCGAGCAGATCGACGTCGCGACCGGCGAGCCCCGGAGCGCGACGCCGCTCACCTGGTCCCACTCGACCTTCGTGGACGTCGTCAACAAGTACTGTCGGTCCGAGGGTGGGGCCATTCCCGCCGAAGAATGACCGGGCGTCGACGCTCAGGCTCGTGCAGGACCGCGTCGAACGCCGAGGTTTAATCGTCCCGCCCGTCTGCCGAGCTCGGGGGGTCCCTTTTCTCGGTGTCCGACGGTCCTAGTTCCGCACTGCCGCACCCCGAGGTCACGATCGGGGTGGATCTGGGCGGCACCAAGGTCGCCGCCGCCCTGCTCACGCCGGAAGGGCGCCTCCTGCAGCACGATCGGCGGCTCATCCACCAGCACGCAGATCCCGAGCGGGTCGTCAACGATGTCGTGGCCACGGTCCGGGACCTTCGGGTCCCCGCCGGCAGCCGGGTCGTCTCCCTCGGGGTCGGGGTCGCCGGCCAGGTCCGTTCGGAGGACGGAACGGTGCTCTTTGCGCCGAACCTGGGCTGGCGGGGATTCCCGCTCGGGACCCGCCTCGAGGAGATCCTGGGCTATCCGGTCAGCGTCACGAACGACGTACGCGCCGAGACCTTCGGGGAGTGGAAGCTCGGGGCCGGCAAGGGGTTCGACGACGTCCTCTGCGTGTTCATCGGGACCGGCGTCGGCGGAGGGATCGTGAGCGGAGGGCGATTGCTCGAGGGGGCCACGAGCTCGGCCGGCGAGGTCGGGCACTCCATGCTCATCGCGGGCGGGCGGCGATGCCACTGTCCCAGCTCGGGATGTCTCGAAGCGTACGTGGGCGGCTGGGCGATCGCCGTCCGCGCCCAAGAGGCGGTGCGGCTCCACCCGGATCAGGGTCAGCTCTTGCTCGAGCTCGCCACGGGCCCTGAGGCGATCACCGCCGAGACCGTCACCGAGGCGTGCGCGAAGCGTGATCCCTTGGCCGTGGCGATCATGTCGGAGACCGCGACCTGGCTCGGCCTGGGCCTCGCCGGACTGGTCAATGCGTTCAACCCGGCCCGACTGATCCTGGGCGGCGGGATCATCGACCATCACCCCGACATCATCGAGGTGGTCCACCAGATCGTTCGTGCCTCGGCCGAGCCTCCGATCGCCGAGGCGGTCACCGTCGTGCCGGCCGCGCTCGGTCCGGACGCCGGAGTTATCGGCTCCGCTCTGTTGGCGCACTCGATGAACCTCCGGAGCCGCTCATGAGCCTGCCCTCCCTCGCCTTCTCCCTCGGGGATCGAGCACCCGAGATGACCCATCTCGTCAGTCAGTGGCAGGAGGAGCAGGTCGGACGAAGGATCTGGGCGAAGGACCCGACCGTATGGGCCCAAGGCCCCACGCCCGAGATCATCGATCGGCTCGGCTGGCTCACGCTCCCGGAGACCATGGTCGAGCCCGCGCGGGCGTTCGGGGCCCTGGCCGTCGCGGCCAAGAGCGAGGGGGTCCGGCACGTGCTCGTGCTCGGGATGGGCGGGTCGAGCCTCGCGCCCGAGGTCCTCGCCCGGACGTTCGGTCCGGCCCCGGGATATCCCGAGCTCTTCGTACTCGATAGCACACACCCCGACGCGATCGAGATGGCCCGCGAACGGCTCGATCTGGCGCACACCTGGTTCGTGATCTCGAGCAAGTCCGGCACGACGCTCGAGACGCTGTCGCTGTTCCGATACTTCTGGAACGAGATCGGAGAGGGCGTCCCGACCCGGGGCGACCAGTTCATCGCGGTCACCGACCCCGGCACCCCCTTGGAAAAGCTCGGTCACGACCGGAACTTCCGAACGGTGGTCCAGGCCACGCCGGACGTCGGGGGCCGGTATTCCGCCCTGACGGCGTTCGGGCTCGTGCCCGGCGCCCTGCTCGGGATGGACCTTCAGCTGTTCCTGTCGCGGGCCCGAGGGATGGTCCGCTCCTGCGCACCTCAAGTGCCCGAAGCGGAGAACCCGGGTCTCCAGCTCGGGGCCGCGCTGGGTTCCCTGGGACGGATCGGGATCGACAAGGTCACGTTCGTGACCTCTCCGGAGCTCAGTTGGTACCCCCTTTGGGCGGAGCAGCTGATCGCCGAGAGCACCGGGAAGGATGGACGGGGGCTCATCCCCGTCGCGGGAGAGGCGATCCGCCCGCCCTCGTTCTACGACCACGATCGGGTCTTCGTCTCCCTTCGGACGGAGGAGGAGGCCGAGGACCCGGGCCTCACGGAGCTCGAGAACGCGGGTCACCCGGTGATCCGCTGCCTTTTGTCCGACCGCACCGATCTCGGCGCCGAGTTCTTCCTCTGGGAGATGGCGATCGCCTGCGCCGGCGCCGCGCTCGGGATCCACCCGTTCAACCAGCCCGACGTAGAACTGGCGAAGCAGTTGGCGCGTCAGGTCATGGACGGATCCGCGGCCGGGCCCGGCAGCGGGGTCCCGGCCCCTCCGCCGTCGGCGATCACGGACCGGTCCGCCCTCGATGCGTGGATCGGTTCGATGGGCCCCCGGCTCTACGTCGCGATCCAGGCCTACGTCGCGCCCACCGCGGAGATGGACCATCAGTTGGAGACCTTGCGGAAGAACCTGGGCGACCGGTTACGACTTCCGGTCACCGTCGGGTACGGGCCCCGGTTCCTCCACTCCACCGGACAGTTGCACAAGGGGGGTCCCGCGTCCGGCCGGTTCCTCCAGCTCATCGACGAGCCCTCGGAGGATGTGGCGGTCCCCGAGACCAAATATTCGTTCGGTCAGATCATCCGGGCGCAGGCCGACGGGGACGCGCAGGCCCTGCTCTCGCGCGACCGCGTGATCCTTCGTCTCACCTTGGGGACCGACGCGGATGTCGGGGCGGAGGCGTTGGCCGCTGCCATCGCCGCGGCCTCGCCCCCGCCGGATTGATCCCGAGGTATTCACGCTCGCTGGAGGAATCGAAATGGAACTAGGAATGGTCGGACTGGGGAAGATGGGCGGGAACATGGCGCATCGCCTCGTCCTGGGCGGGCATCGCGTCGTCGGGAACGCCCGGAAAAAGGAGACCGTCGATGGGTCGGTCAAGGACGACGGGATCGTTCCGGCCTACTCGCTGGAGGAGCTCGTCTCGAAGCTCTCCTCGTCCCCCAAGATCGTCTGGTTGATGATCCCGTCCGGTGATGCCGTGGACGAGGGGATCCGGACCCTGCTGCCGCTCCTCAAGAAGGACGACATCCTGATCGACGGCGGGAACTCCTACTACAAGGACACGCTCCGTCGGGCCCCGCTCGTCGAATCCAAGGGGGTGCACTACGTCGATGTCGGCACCAGCGGCGGCGTCTGGGGGCTGAAGGAAGGGTACAGCATGATGGTCGGTGGCGACCGCGCCATCGTCGACCATATCCGGCCGATCCTCGAGACGCTCGCGCCCGGCAAGGACCAGGGCTGGGGCCGGATGGGCCCCGTCGGGTCGGGCCATTTCGTCAAGATGGTCCACAACGGGATCGAGTACGGGCTCATGGAGGCGTATGCCGAGGGGTTCTCCGTCCTGAAGCATAAGACCGATTTCGCGCTCGATGTCCACCAGATCGCGGAGGTCTGGCGCTATGGGAGCGTGGTCCGGTCCTGGCTCCTGGACCTCACGGCCGCAGCGCTGGCCGACAACCCGGATCTCAAGGGGATCGAGCCGTACGTGGTCGACTCCGGAGAGGGCCGCTGGACCGTCAACGAGGGCGTCGACCTCGGGGTCCCCACGCCGGTGATCGCGATCTCTCTCCTGGAACGGATCAAGTCGCGGGAGACGAAGTCGTATGCCGACCAGCTCCTGGCGGTCATGCGGCACAGCTTCGGTGGGCACGAAGTCAAGACCGGGGACTAGGGATGAGCGCGGACATCCCCGGCGAGCGCCCGCTCTTCATCGTGTTCGGGGCCACGGGCGACCTGATGCAACGCAAGCTGCTCCCCGCCATCTTCGGGCTCAACGACGGGAAGTTCCACCCGACCGGCGCGTGGGTGCTCGGGGTGGCACGGCAGGCGCTCGACGACGACGGGTACCGCGCCCTGGCCTTGAAGGCCCTGAAGGAGCACCCGACCCCCAAGGAGGCCGCGGCGACCCAGTGGGCCAAGGACCATCTGTTCTACCAGTCCATCGGAAAGAGCGGGCCCGCCGAGTTCCGACAGCTCTTGGCGCGGGTCAAGAAGCTCGAGCGGAGCGAGAAGCTCTCCGGGGATCGGGTCCTGTACCTCGCCATGCCGCTCGCGGCGATCGAGCCGACCATCGACGGGATCGGATCGGTCGGCCTCCACCACCCCGACAAGGGGTGGACCCGGATCGTCCTCGAGAAACCGTTCGGTGAGGACCTCCAGAGCTCCATCCAGCTCAACGCCAAGCTGCACGAGTACTTCGACGAGAAACAGGTCTTCCGGATCGACCACTACCTGGGGAAGGAGACCGTCCAGAACCTCATGGTGCTGCGCTTCTCGAACTTCCTCTTCGAGTCCGTCTGGAACCGGGACCGGGTCGAACGGGTCGAGATCACCGTCGCGGAGGAGCTCGGGGTGGAGGCGCGTGCGGCCTACTACGAAGAATCCGGGGCGTTGCGGGACATGGTCCAGAACCACCTGACCCAGCTCATGACCCTCATGGCGATGGAGGTCCCTCCCTCGCCGGATGCGGAGGCGATCCGCAACGAGAAGGTCAAGGTCCTCAAGGCGATCCCGGCGGTCGATCCCAAGGATGCCGTGTTCGGCCAGTACCGGGCCGGACGTATCGACGGGCATCCCGTCGTGGGATACCGAGAGGAGGAAGGGGTCTCGCCGAAGTCCCGGACCGATACGTTCGTCGCCCTGAAGCTCGAGATCGACAACTGGAAGTGGCATGGTGTCCCGTTCTTCCTCCGGACCGGAAAGCGGCTTCCCCGGCAGGTGAGCCAGATCCTGGTCCGGTTCCGGAGACCGCCGGTCGCGTTCTTCCACCCGTTCCACGAAGGGCTCATCCCCGGGGATGAACTGATCATCACCGTGCAGCCGAACGCGGGGTTCGATCTGGTCTTCAACGTGAAGCAACCCGGTCACGGGATCAAGCTCAAGACCGAGCGGATGCACTTCCGCTACTCGGAAGCGTTCGCGAGCCTGCCCGACGATTACCAGACGCTGCTCCTCGATGTCCTCCGGGGGGACCCCACGCTCTTCGTCCGGGCGGACGAGGTCGAGGAGTCCTGGCGACTGTACGACCGATTACTGAAGCATCCTCCCGCCGTGCAGGGTTACCCCGCCGGGGCCTGGGGACCCAAGGACGGTCGGATCCATCTCTCCCCGCCCCGATCGCCGGGATCATGAGGCAGAGGACCGTACTGGCGGACGATCCCGCCGATCTCGTCCGCCGAGTCTCCACAGTGATCGCCGACCTCATCGCAGCGCATCCCCCGGATCGACCGTTCCGGCTGGCCCTCTCCGGAGGTTCCACCCCGAGGGCGCTCTTCGAGCATTGGGGCCGCGAGGATCCCCCACGCACCCGCTGGGGGAACGTCGAGCTCTACTGGGCCGACGAACGATGCGTCCCCCCCTCGGACGCCCGGAGCAACTTCGGGGTCGCCGACCACACGTTCATCCGGGTGCGCGAGATCCGGCCGGAGCGGGTGCATCGGATGCGGGGCGAGGAGCCGGACCATGACGCGGCGGCCCGTGCGTACGAGGCACTGCTACGCGGGAGTTCCCCGGCGGACGGCCCCCCCCCGGCCGAGCCGGTCCTTGACCTGGTACTGCTCGGGATCGGTCCGGATGGGCATACCGCCTCCTTGTTCCCCGGTCACAAGACGCTCGAAGAGGATCGGCGCTGGACCGTCCCGGAGCCCGCTCCCTCCCTGGACCCTCCCGTCCCGAGGCTCACGCTGACCCTGCCCGTGTTCGCGAACAGCGCGCGCGTCTTCTTCCTGGTCATGGGCCCGGAGAAACGGACGATCCTCGAACGGGTCCTCTCGCCTGCCGGCGATCGATCGGTGCCGGCCGCGCGGGTCCGGGCGCGCGAGGAGCTCGTCTGGTTCGTCGATCGGGCCGCCGCCTCGACCCGGGTCTCGAGCGCGGCCCAGCAAGGGGCCCCGAGATGAGGTACCGCGGCGACAGCCTCGCGACCGGGGCCCCCGGGATCCCTCCGAAGTGGACGCGGGGCAACAAGGACGGGATCGGGACCGCGTACTCGGGGGACAGCCAGATCTGGTTCACCACCTGGAGAGGGATCCTCACCGAGATCTACTATCCTCAGATCGATCTTCCCCAGATGCGCGACTGCCAGTACATGGTGACGGACGGGTCGACGTTCCTGCACGAGGAGCGCCGTCATCTGGAGACCAAGATCGACCGGCTGAGCGAGCACGCGCTGGGCTATCGGATCTCGAACACCGACCCCCAGGGAAGGTACCGGATCGTGAAGGAGGTCCTGGTCGCGCCCCATCTCCCGACGGTCCTGATCCACACGAAGCTCATCCGATTGAACGGTTCCACCGATCCCCTCGACCTGTTCGCCCTCGTCGCCCCCCACCTCGGGGTCGGCGGCTGGGGGAACAACGGCTATGTGGTGGAGGTCGCGGGACGCGAGATCCTGGCGGCGGAGCACAACGGCACCTGGCTCGCCGTCGGCGCCAGTGTCCCGTTCCGACGTCTGTCGGTGGGATACGTGGGGCACAGCGACGGGTGGAGCGACCTGGTCGAGAACTACCGGATGGACCATTCGTTCGACCGGGCGACGAACGGGAACATCGCGCTCACCGCCCAGCTCCCCGCCGACCAGTTCCCGCAGTTCACGCTCGCGCTCGCGTTCGGCCGTGGATTGCCCCACGCGGCGACCGCGCTCTTGCAGGCGCTCGGGAGACCGTTCGAGGACCACCGGATGCGGTTCATCGACCAATGGGAACGCGCGTTCCGCGGGGCCCGGCCCCTGAAGCACCACTCGGGTGATTTCGGGAACCTCTACCACGCGAGCTATTCGATCGCGCTGGCGCACGAGGACAAGACGTTCGCGGGGGCCTTCATCGCCTCGATGTCCATCCCGTGGGGGAACATCAAGGGGGACGAGGACCGCGGCGGCTACCATCTGGTCTGGACGCGCGACCTCACGAAGACCGCGATCGGCCTCATCGCGACGGGCGACACCGACACCGCGCTCCGCATCCTGATCTATCTGTCCGCGAGCCAGGAGCCCGATGGGGGCTTCCCGCAGAACTTCTGGGTGACCGGAGAGCCGTACTGGTCCGGGATGCAGCTGGACGAGGTCGCCTTCCCGATCCTGCTCGCGTACCGCCTCAAGCGGGCGAAGGCCCTCCAGGACTTCGATCCCTATCCCATGGTCCTGCGGGCGGCCCGGTATCTGATCGTCCACGGTCCGGCGACGGAGCAGGAACGATGGGAGGAGATCAGCGGGTACTCGCCCTCGACGCTCGCCGCGAACATCGCCGCCCTCGTGGCGGCGGGAGCGATGGCCCGGGAGCGCCACGACCTTCCCACGGCGGTCTTCCTCGAGGAGTACGCGGACTTCCTCGAGGACCACGTGGAGCGGTGGACCGTGACGACGGAGGGGACCCTCCTTCCGGACGTGCCGCGCCACTACATCCGCATCCATCCGGCGGACATCCACGATCCGCGGCCCAACGAGGACGCGAACTTTGGGACGGTCCACCTCCGGAACATCCCGCCGAACGAGGTCAGCGACTTCCCGGCGAAGGAGATCGTCGATGCCGGCTTCCTCGAGCTGGTCCGATATGGCATCCGCCCGGCGGACGACCCCATCATCGTCGATTCGCTCAAGGTGGTCGATGCCGTCCTCAAGGTCGACACGCCGATGGGGCCGGTCTGGCGCCGGTACAACCTGGACGGGTACGGCGAGCAGAAGGACGGTTCTCCCTACAACGGGGTGGGCCGGGGCCGCGCGTGGCCGCTCCTCACCGGCGAGCGAGGGATCTACGAGCTCGCCGCCGGCCGGTCGGCGAAGCCGTACGTGCAGGCCATGGAGCGGTTCGCCTCGAACACGGGGCTCCTCCCGGAGCAGGTATGGGACGAGCCCGACCGGCCGGACCTTCACCTCTTCCTGGGCCGAGCGACGGGATCGGCCACGCCGCTCATGTGGGCCCACTCCGAGTATCTCACGCTCCTTCGATCGATCGACGACGGCAAGCCGTTCGACATCATCCCCGAGGTACGGAAGCGCTACCGGGCGCCGCGACGAAAGGTACGGCGCGAGATCTGGAAGAAGAACCGTCAGGTCGCGGAGGTCCGCAAGGGCGAGGTCCTGCGGATCCAATCCGAGGAGCCGTTCCGGCTACACTACTCGCTCGACGGATGGCAGCATGTGGTCGAGCAGGACTCTCGACCCACCGGCGTCCAGATCGATTTCCTCGACCTTCCCATCACCCGCGATGTCCCGGGCCCGATCCGGTTCACGTTCTTCTATCCCCGCCGACAAGGGTGGGAGATGACCGATTACACGGTCGACGTGCGTCGCTGAGCCGGGGGCGCCGCGGGCGGGGTCAGCTTCAGCTTCTGGTCCAGGAGCTGGCGCAGATCGGTGAGCGCGTTCATGTAGTTCGCGTAGGCGTCGTAGGGGTTGCCGTACGAGCTGAAGTGCTGGTGGACCCCCTTGTCCTCGCCGCTCTGTTCCAGGTACATGTAATAGAAGTGGTCCGACGTGAGCAGCCGTCGCCAGGTCGCGATGATGCCGGGATCCCCGGCAAGACGCGCCAAGGTGCCTACCTTCTTGGCGGCCTCGAACGCCGAGAGCTGGAGATCGTTGCCCAACCAGGCCCCGAGGTCGCGACGCTGGTCGGCCCAGGTGAGCACCTCCCGGGACGAGAACTCCTCCCGGGCCTCGAGCTGGCAGGCATCCTCGACGGTCCCCCAGGAAAGGTGGGGGTGGGAGCGGAGCGCCCGCGGGAGCTCCGAGAAGAAATCGAAGACCCCCGAGGTCGCGGGATGATGCTCTCCGAGGGTCTCGAAGTCCATGAAGATCCCGATGAACTCTCCGGGCGAGCTCCCGAGCCATCGAGCGTACTTTTCCGCCGTGAGCGGGTACTCGCTCCAGCCCTTGGCCGAGAACCGGAACCCGATGTCGTCACTGAGGCGGTAGTTCCGGGGGAGGACCTTGAGGTTCTTGGTCCCGGCGGCCCGGTAGGTCTGGTTCGTCGACCGGCCGTTCAGGATCGGCTCCCAGCCTTCGGCGAGCATCCCTTCGAAGCCCCGGGCCTCGGCGAAACGGGCGAGGTCGTTCGAGAACGCGAGCTCGGTCAT
Organism: Thermoplasmata archaeon; assembly: GCA_049799275.1. Taxonomy (GTDB): domain Archaea; phylum Thermoplasmatota; class Thermoplasmata; order Lutacidiplasmatales; family UBA184; genus Lutacidiplasma. The sequence goes on along the minus strand of JBARHO010000142.1, from coordinate 5,158 downwards.
CCTAAGGACCCGCGGTCGGTACCCGAAGGTCTCCTCGACCATCGCCCGGTGCATCTCGACCTCCTCCTCGAGCTCGGGGGCCGGCAGGAGGAACCCGAGCGAGTGGGGGTACGTCTCGGAGAGGATCGAGACCCGGCCGGTCCGTACGAGCTCCCGGATGGTGGCCAGGATATCGGGGGCCACGATGTACGCCTGCTCCACGAAGGTCCCGGTCAGAGAGAGACTGAACCGGAACTCGGGATCGTCGTCGAGGGCCTCCTTGAGGCGGGTCAGTCCCGGTCGATAGCTTCGTTCGGCGATGCCCCGGAAGATCGCCAGGTTGCGTTCGCGGTCGAAGTAGGGGCGCCCGGACCCGAGATCGATGTACCGGAAGCGGGCGAGACGCCACGGCTGGTGGAGATGGAAGTAGAGAACGATCTTCATGTCCGCGGCGCACCGCGCTCGACGACTTCCATGTACACGGCGACCGTCTCGAGCGTGCGCTCGGGCCAGCCGGACTTGAGGGCGTCCCAACGGCCCCGGGTCCCCATCGAGTGCCGCAGGGCCGGGTACCGTAAGAGCTCCACGATCCGGCTCGCGAACTCATCGATATCCCAGAAGTCCAGGGCGAAGATGTTCTCCGTGACCTCCGCGACGCCGCTCGTCTTCGAAACGATCGTCGGTACCCCGGCCACCATCGCCTCGAGCGCCGCGATGCCGAACGGCTCGACGACCGAGGGCAGGACGAAAACGGACGCGGCCGCGAGGAGCAGGCTCCGCTCGTCCTCACTGACGCGTCCCAGGAAGAGGACCCGGTCGGCGATGCCGAGATGGGCCGCGAGCATGAGGAGCCGGGGATATTCGGGACCCTCCCCGGCCACGACGAACAAGGTCCCGGTGGTATGGGGGGCCGCCTTGGCGGCCGCCCGCAGGAACGTCTCGACGCCCTTCATCGCGACCAACCGTCCGAGATAGAGGACGATGGACTGGGTCGCCTCCAACCGGGCCAGGCGTTCCGCGGGACGGACCGCGTTGTACACCACCCGGATCCGGTCCGCGGGGACGCGGAAGCGATGGATGAGCTGCTGCTTCAGGTGCCGACTGACAGCGATCACCCGGTCCGCCTGGGTGAGGCCGATGGTCTCCCGGACCAGGATCTCGGTCCACGGGTTGTTCAGGCTCCGATCGTACTCCGTCGAGTGCATCGTCATCACCAGGGGGACCTTGAGCCGATGCGCCAAGGTGACCGCTCCGACGGTCCCGAACCAATCGTGCACGTGGACCACGTCGACCCCCTTGAGCTCGGTCCGCGTCCCGACCCACTCGTTGTAGGCGTCGATGGCGTTCTGCTGACCGGGTTGGGCCTCCTCGATCGCCCAGTAGGCCGGAGGATAGGGCCGATCCTCGTTCTCCGGGTCGGTGGGCCAGATGAAGGTGACCCCGGGTACATCGTGGAACGGACCCGAGAACGGGGTAAGGAAGGTCACGCGATGGCCCATTCGCGTGAGCTCCTTGGTGAGCTCGTACACGTGCACGCCGAGCCCGCCGGCGTAGACGGGGGGGTATTCCCATCCCACCATGGCGATGTGCAGGTGCCGGGCATTGACGCGGACCGGCTCGATGACGGGTACCTTTCGCTGCCACGAGAGGCTCTGCGTGAGCTCGTCCAGTTCCGGTCGAGTGATCCCAGCCCGAAGGATACGAGGAAGGACCGGGTACCGGATCGGTGGTACGCGCTTCTTGGGGAGCGGTGCGCTCTCGTCGCGTTGGGTCTTGGGTTTCGGACGTCGCTTCGTGGTGGTGGAGCGACCGGTCCTGCGGTGAGGGACGGCGGCGCGCTTGCGCGGCGGGGGCGGAGGGCGGGAGCTCACGAGAACTGCCTCCGATCTATCCGGGCCGGTGACCGTTGGCGCATGGATGGATACGGGAACCAGAAGGCCCAAAGCACAAGAGGATCATGGGATCGGAAGAGCGCGAAACGCGGAACAACCTTCCCGCTACCGCGGTTCCACATAAAACACCGGGGGTGGGTCGAGATCAACTCGCTCGAGTTCTTCGCGTAGCGACCCTTCAGAGCGGCTCCGGTGGCTCTCCATATCTGCCGCCCGAACCGCCCGGTGTCCATGCTGACGATCGGCGCTCCATCTATCCCTTTCACGATCCCAACCGGAGATCGGACCCAGGGTCCCTGCTTGTTGGTGTTCTGGTGCGGCAGGTGAGGCCCGAGGAGCTCCGGTCCTCAGGGCCCCTTGAAAATAGGATTGCCGGTCGACGGTCCCGTATACTCCCATCCGGGCCGGGAGAGAGCTCACAAGGGCACGCCGTTTGGGCAGGATGGTCCCGAGCAGCGAAGATGGAGGAATGGGGGTTCACGATCGAAGAACGTGACCGGATCTCCACGCACATCCGTGAGAGGGCTCGCTCGGATCGGAGGATCGTCGCGGCCGCCTTGGTTGGGGGGAGCTCGAGCGACCGGCCCGACCGCTGGTCGGACCTGGATCTCACCTTCGGTGTGGCAGAGGGGACAACCCTGGAAGAGGTCCTGAAGGATTGGACGACGGATCTCGACCGTGAGCTCGGAGCCGTTCACCTGTTTGACGTCGCGTACCTGACGACCCTTTACCGTATGTTCCTGCTTCCGGGCAACCTGCAAGTGGACCTTTCCTTCACTCCCAGCTCGGATTTCGGGGCGTTGGGCCCCAGGTTCCGACTGCTGTTCGGCGTTGCTCGGCAACGAGAGCACTTTCCGAAGCCTTCCGCGAGGGATCTCCTTGGGGTGGGGGTCCATCACGCGGTCCGAGCGCGCTATTCCATCGCGCGTGACCGCCCCTGGCAGGCCGAGCACTGGATCACCGGGGTCCGCGAGCAGGCACTCACGCTGGCGTGCCTGAAGCGGGGTCTGGACTGGGCCAACGGTCGCGGCATCGATCAGCTGCCGGCCGATGTTCTCTCCCAGGCGACCGATGGTCGGGTCCGCTCGCTCGATCGCCCTGAGCTCTTACGCGCCCTGAAAGCATCCACCAAGATCCTGTTCCGGGAAGGAGCGGGGATCGACGAGCTCCTTGGAAGGGTCGAACCCAGTGTTCGGTCGCTGGGGTCCGAGGAAGAACTTTCATGAGCCGCGGAAGGGAGCTTCGCCCGGTCCTATGAGGGCGTCCCGTACGGCGTCGATCCGGATTCACTTTGCACCCCGTCCGGACCTACTCGGCCCTCGAGGGATCGGGCAACAGTTCGGCCCGGATCTAGAGCCCAGTCCACGGACCGTGGGCGAGCGTCGACACTCCGGCCGGTCGACCTCCGCCTCAGTTCCCGGTCGAAAGCCGTCGGTGGGCAAAGCACGACCTTAAGCGGCCGCATCGCCTTCGTCTCGGCATGCCCAGATCGGCCAAGAGCACGCCCGCCGCCGAGGCGCAGCCAGCAGGGACGCTCCCGCCGCTACCGGTGCCGGTCCACTGCTGCGGAGAAGGGTGCGACTCTCGAACCACCCTTGTCCTGATGGGTGAAGGGGACGGGTACGAAGGAGGGGTGTTCGAGCAGCCCGGTTGGATGATCGGGACGGGCGACGACATCGAGGACTCTGGGGGATCGTTCATCTGCCGGACCTGCTTCGAGAAAGAGCGTGACGCTGGGGGCGTCACGCGCGACTGATCGCGGTCGCGAGGCCCCCGTTCCATACGGGGCGAGCTTCGCGGGAGCCCGAGCGGACCTGCGTTCGGGACGACGCTGCGCCACTGTCGGGCGGCGTCGCGCGGGCTCCGAAGTCTCATCTAGGCCGACGGGCAGTGGGGTCCCCGGGCTCTGGAAGTACCTTGCCGGAACGCGCGCATGATCACGATCTCCGTTGGGGCCCCTTATTGCGTACGGTCATCGAGTTCTACCAGGAAGGCGAGTGGCGCGTCCCCGTCCTGCGGGAACGCGGTGCGGATCCATTCTTGGTGCTTGTCTCGACGATCCTCTCGCATCGTACGCGGGACGAGGTCACCGAACGGGCGACCGTTCGATTGCTTTCGGAGTATGCCACCCCGCTAGAGCTGTCGCGGGCGCCCCTCTCCCGCGTCCGGCATCTGGTCCGCGAGGTCGGGCTATGGGACAGCAAGGCCAAGGGACTCCGATCCGCTGCGAAGACCATCGTCCGCGATTTCGGAGGACAACTGCCCGTGGCCGAGCGGGATCTCTTGCGGATACCGATGGTCGGGCCCAAGACCGCGCACGCGATACGCGTGTTCGGGCATCAAAGGCCCGGTATCCCCGTCGATACCCACATCCTACGGGTGATGCGCCGTCTGGGCGCGATCCGCTCCACGACCATTCGCGGAGCGCAGAAGGAGATCTCGACGAAAGTACCGCGAAGGTACTGGGCGCTCCTGAACCCGGTCCTCGTTCAGCATGGTCAGAACCTTTGTCGGGCCCACCTTCCTCTTTGCGAGATGTGCCCCGTTTCGGCGCGATGTCCCAAGATCGGCGTCCCGAGGACGAGTGCCAGCCGAACCGTAATGGACCGGGATCGCATGGCCCCGGTCCTGATGAACCCTCGAGGCCCAACAAGCGAGACCTCTCGCCAGTACCTCCGCGATGGAAGGGCGCCCATTCCCGAGTACGAGGTCACCTCGCGGGTCATGAGCGCCAATCGTGGGCGCAACACGTCACCGGAGCTCGCCCTCCGAGGGGCCCTCCGAAGGCTAGGCCGGCCCGGATATCGTCTTCACGCTTCGGGGATCCCCGGCCGCCCCGACGTGGCGTTCCTCTCCGAGAAGGTAGCGGTCTTTGTACACGGGTGCTACTGGCACCGTTGTCCCCGTTGCCAGATGCCGTTGCCAAGGTCGCACACCGGATTTTGGGCGGCGAAGTTCGAAGCGAATCAGCGGCGGGACAAGCAGAAGGAGACGCTCCTTGCACTGGCGGGATGGAAGTTGGTCACGCTTTGGGAATGCGAGATCAAGGAGGACGCGAGCGAGGCCGCGACTCGGGTGCTGTTGGTGCTGGGGACACCGAAGGGAGACGGAGAGCGCCCGCCGGGGGAGGCCTCAACGGCCCTGTCAAGTCTCGAAAGCGCTCGCTAGTGGACCGGCTAGGAAAGCTCTTCGGGAAACCGGACCGAAAAGTCTAGGCTAGGTTCCGCTCTACCCGGAGACATGGTCATCCGGGTTCGGGAAATCAATGACGAGGAAGGGAACAAGCT
>JBARHO010000141.1:0-1875 GCA_049799275.1 Thermoplasmata archaeon | reverse complement strand
GTTGTCGGTGACCACCGTCGGCGGGCCACTGGGCCGGCATGACAGGGCGAAGAACGGCTCCTCCGCGGAGGGTCCGTTCCCGATCAGCTGCTGATAGACCGCGTCCCCCTCGGTGTACGTGCTGTTGCGGGCATAGAACGGCTCCGCGAAGTCGTAACCCTTCACGCTCGGGCTGGACGACAACCATCGCCCGATGATTCTGCGCTGCCGATGGATCAGCCTTCTCAGCGCGGATTCGGTGGTCCGGGGCCGAACCCGAAGGGGTTGGACTGCCCGCTCAGCACGCTCGCCCCGAGCTCCCGCAGCGAGAGCCCATGCATCTTCCCCGTTTGGACGACACTCGCCAGCGCGGCGAACCGCTCCGCACCCCCGAGTGTCCTCGATCCCCACGAGAGCTTCCGCTTCTTCGCGATGTGTGGCCGGAGCCCTTGCTCTGCCAGGTTGTTCTGGGCGGCCACCCCGGCCTCCGCCCACCACCACAACTCATCCTCGTGCTTCGTCAGAAACTTCCGAAGGGCCTGAGCCGCCTCTCCCTCCCGTTCCACCTGGAGCCACCGTACGAGGTGGGCGCGGAGGCGTGCACCCTCCGCTCGCCTCGCGCTCTCGTCGGAGAGTCGCGCGGCGGCCAGCACTCCGCGCGCGATCTTCTCCAGCACCCTCAGTCCTCGCCAGTCCGGAGCGTCCGAGACCGACTCCCACCGCTCGAGTCCCCGACGCGCGTGACGGAGGAGGTGGACCCAGCACCGCTGCTTGCGGCCCGAGAGCGCGTTGAACGCCGTCGCCCCGTCACACTCGAGGATCCGATCCTTCCGTCGCTTCCCGAGGACTCGCTCGGGCACGCCGTGGCCCGCTCCGCGGGCCACCGTGAAGTAGGCTGCCTTCGCCTCCGGGCTCAGGAAGTCCCACAGGTGGTGGTTGATCCCATCCACCCTCCACCCCGTCCAGTCGACATGGACGCTCTTCCCGTGGCGCACCGCCTCGCGGATCGCCGTGTAACTCGGGGCGAACAACTCCGCCGAGCGACGGAGCATCGCGTCAATGGCCCCGGCGCTCACCGTGAGACCGTAGTTGGTCGCCAACAGGTCTTGCAACCCGGAGGTCGTGAGTCCCTGGAGCGACCAGTAGCCAACGAGGAAGTGACTCCCCCAGTCGAACCGTGAGCGCGGTGGGACCACCTCGGGCGCGAGGCGCGCCCGACGGACCTTGCGACAGTGGCCACACCGATACCTTCCGATCCGGTACTTCGTCACGCGCACGTGGCCCGGGACGATTGCCTCGACGAGGCGCTCCTCGACAGCGAACGGTCGACCGAGCGCCTCGCCACACCGAGGACAGTTCTCGAGGCACACCTCCTCGGTGGCGTCGATCCCAGGAGGAGCGGGGCGGTGGTGGGCCTCGTGGCCCTCCACCGCTCCCCGCTTCTTCCTTTCCTCTTCCGGTCGCACGAGGGCGTTGGCCTTGACCCAGTCCGGAGGGGGAGGGGAGCGTCCTTCAAGGGCGTGGATTCTTTCCCAAAGGTCTCGCATCTGGTCGCGCAGAAGCTGGTTCTGCTGCTCGCGACGACGGTCCTCCCCCTCATGCGTGCGCCACTCGTCGGCGGTGAAGGTCACGGGCCGGATGTTGCGGCGCTTGCTCACGCTATCGAGGGAAGCGCTTCCCGGATTTAGTACTATGTACGGGGCGGCAACGAAAACCCGACGGCCTCCGTCAGGCCGATTCGTGAAGGGTTACCGAAAATCTCTCCCTTCGCGTCATCATAGGCCAGTCCGGCCGGTCCGTTCCCGATGGAGATGGTTGACTCCACGGTGTTGGTCGAGTCATTAACCACGCTCACGTTGTTCCCATCGGTGACGAAGAGCTCCCCTTTCTCGCGGT
>JBARHO010000140.1:0-2503 GCA_049799275.1 Thermoplasmata archaeon | reverse complement strand
TGCACGATCAGGGCATACAGCAGCACGAGGGCGAAGGGCACGACCCATAGAGCGACGATCGGGAGGCGGTGGACGGCGATCTGGGCCACCGGGGCTCCTTCCCTCGCCCCCACCTTCGACCTCTCGCCTCGAACCTCCGTTCGACCGCCGCCCGCCATCGATCGGCCGACCCATCTGGTCGCGGCGGATACGTGTACGCCCGATGGGACCCTGCGCTACATAGCGAGCCGTACCGATGGCCAGATCATGACCAGGGCGGTGTCGGGCGGTCAGGTCGCCCGGTCGCCGCAGCTCCGGGGGCGCCAAGGTCGGCCGGAACTACACATTGGACCTCACCCCTCGGTGGGAACGTTCCAGAGCGAGGGGATGGTCCCCCAACCGCTCGTCGACCCGGTATCACTCGATTGAGGCCTCGTACTCCCGCATCAGGCTGCCGGTCATCCGCGTGACTTCGACCGGGCAGCTTCCGATCGCGGTCTCCGCGGCCAGTACCAACCCCTTCGCACCGTCGCGGAGCGTGTTCATGACGTCGTTCACCTCCGCGCGGGTAGGGGTGCGCCGAGTGACCATGGACTCCGGGAGGTTCGTCGCCACGTAAACGGGGACCCCAGACGCGGGCGAGTTGCTCTCCGTCAAAAAGGACCCGCGAAGGGCTTCCACCCCCGCCCCCGGATCCGGTATCCCTCGTGTCGGGCCGCTAGGGCTCGAAACCTAGGTCACGCTGAACGTCCGAGTGCTGGTCAGACCCGTCGCCGTATCGGTCCCTACCACGGGGTAGTGTCCCGCGACCGAGGTCGGGACCGTGAAGGTGCACTCGAAGGCGCCCCCACCGGTCGTGGTGATGGCCGTCCCGCCGTAAGTCCCGCGTGAGCACGAACTCGGCGTCTGGAGCGCTCCGTTGAACGTGATCGTTGCCCCAGAGGAGACGCTGAACCCCGTCCCGATGGCCGTGTACGTTGCGATCGCCGGGTCCGCTCCGCTCACCAGGCCGTGATCGGGCGTCACGGTGATCGTCGGTACGGTCACCTTGAAGGATCTCGCGGCGGTCTGGGTGCCCGTCGCCCGGTCCACTCCGAAGACAGTGTAATGCCCGGCGATTTCGCTAGGCACGGTGAAGGAGCAGCGGAACGCGCCCGATCCGCTCGCCGTCGTTATCGTGGTCCCAGTGAACGTTCCGGTCGAGCACGCGGTGGGCGTCTGGACCGCCCCACCAAACGAGACTGCCGCCCCGGATGCCGCGCTGAACCCCGCGCCCGATACCGTGTACCTCGCGCCTTGCGGACCCTGGCTGACGCCCAGCGTGATCTTGGGTACCGTCACCAAGAAGCTTCTCGGGGAGGACGAAGTGGTTGTCGAAAGATCCTCTCCGACCACCGGGTAGGATCCCGTGCTCTCGCTCGGGACCGTAAAGCTACAGAGGAACCCCCCCGTCGCGTTCGTCGTGATCGTGGTACCGGTGAACGTCCCCCTGGAGCATTCGTTGGGCGTCTCAAGGACCACATGGAAGGCGACGGTCGCCCCCGAGGAGACGGTGAACCCGGCGCCCTTCACTTGGTACGCCCCTCCGACCGGGCCCTGTAGGGGCTTGAGGGTGATCGTCGGTGTTGTCACGGTGAACATGCCGTTCGCCGTCTGTCCCCCGGCGTTAGTCGCGATCACCGAGCTCCCCGAGGTGCCGCTCGGGACCTGGAAGGAGCAGCTAAAGGATCCGGATACGCTCGTGCTGAGCGAGCCGGTCGAACAGCCTGTGACCGATACCGCATCGAAGACCAGCGAACGGAGCGTCGTCGAACTCGAAAAGCCGGTCCCTGAGACCGTCACCGCTGCGCCCACGGGCCCTTGCAAAGGGTCCACCATGATCGTGCCGATCGAGAACGCGACCGAGATCCCCACCGCTGACCCGTTGACCGTGAAGTTCGGGTCGAACGACGGAGCGTAGAGCGGGTCGCTGGTGGCTGCGTCGAAGGAATAGGTCCCGTTCGGCAGGCTCGCCGACAGCACGGTCGAGGCGGTTCCCTGGAGCGAGGGTCCACCGCTGATGTTCACATACCAACCGTCCCCGGACGGTAGATCCACCGGCGAGAACGTGGCGGTGCTGTTGTACAAAGCGAAGGTGACCGTCACTCGTACGTTCTGGTTATCCACCGTGAAATTGGGTGTGTAGCTGGGAGCGTACTTCGGGTCCGTGCTCGAGACATTGAAGCTGTACGACCCATCGTACGCAGGGGCGTAGATGTCAGAACCGGACGGCGAAGATAGAGTGAGCCCGCTGAATACGTATCCGTACTGGGTGACGAACCAGGTGACCCCGGGCGGGAGCCCGACCTCGCTGTAGTCCACGTTCCACGTCCGGGAATAGAAGCCTCCGGCCACGACGGACCCGGGTCCGTCGACTATAACGGGCGATTCGAAGCCGGCGCCGTCATCGATCTGGCTGGCGTCGTTCGTCTGCACGGTGAAGTCGTAGGTGCCGTTCGTGAGGTTGGTGTACAGGGACTGGCTG
>JBARHO010000139.1:0-6745 GCA_049799275.1 Thermoplasmata archaeon | reverse complement strand
ACATGGAGGACGTCGCCGGCGACGTCGATCGGAGGACCCTCCCTAGGACCCATGGGATGGGCCTTTCCTCGATCGTGGCCCGGGGCACCGTCGGGGCGGCGATCGCGCTGAGCGTGATCCCTGTACTGACGTACCTGCGGTTCAACAGCCCCGCCGGGATTATGTACTCGGTCCTGGTCCTCGCCGCCGACGGATTGTTCTTCGTGTCGGTGATCTGGTTGCCTCGCCGTCTCCATACCGAGCAGACCGTCAGCAAGGGGGCGATGACCGTCGCCCTGCTCGCGTTCCTCGCCTCCGCGTTCCGGTGAGGGCCCGGCACATATGGGCCGAGTTCAGGACCTCCTCCTCGATCGGCTGACCCGCGGGCCCCTCCATTTCACTCTGATCGACCCGGACAAGTCCCCGGGGGCAAAGGCGGCGAGCATCGCCCGCGGGGCGGTCGACCTCGGCTCGGACCTGATCCTGCTCGGGGGCTCGACGGGGATCTCTCCCGAGGTCATGGGGGAGGCCGCCCGGGCCGTCAAGGCCGCGGTGAGCGTGCCGACCGTGATCTTCCCGGAAGGTCCCGGCTCGCTGACGAAGGACGCGGATGCGGTCCTCTTCATGAGCCTCCTCAATTCCCGGAACCTGGAGCTCGTGATCCGGACGCATGCGCGGGCCGCGCCGATCGTTCGCCGGCTCGGGATCGAGCCGATCCCCCTCGGGTACCTCGTCATCGCGCCCGGCATGCGCGTCGGGGAGGTGGGTCAGGTCGACGTGATCCAACGCTCGGACCTGGAAGGGGCCCAGGGCTACGCCCTGGCGGCGCAGTACCTCGGCATGCGGTTCGTCTACCTGGAGGCGGGGTCCGGTGCGCCGGCCCCCGTCCCGGAAGAGATGGTACGCGCTGTGCGCTCGGTCCTGACGATCCCCCTGGTGGTCGGGGGCGGCATCCGCTCCGGGCCGGAGGCCAAGGCCCTCCTGGACGCGGGGGCCCAGGTGCTGGTCACCGGGACCGTGACGGAGGAGCAGGGGCTGGGAGAAGGGTTCACGTCGATCCTCTCGGAGGTCCGCCGTGCGCGCCGGAACTAAAGAGTCCCTCCCTCCCGAGGTCCGACGCGCCCCGGGATACTCGTACTTCGTCCTGCACGCCCCATCGACCCCGCTCGCCGCGGTCTACATCGCGCTCCTCTGCCTGGTGCTCTCGTTGCTCTTCTGGTACGGGGTGGGTCCGTCCGGGCTCTTCCTTCCGGGCCTCGTGTTCGTCCTCCTGATCCCGGCCTTCGTCGGGGCCTTCGGCGTACCCCCGCTGGCCCGAGCGCTGGGGGGCCGGATGCTGATCCGTCGGGCCATGTTCCTGACGACGACCTCCCTCATGATCGTCGCCCCGATCGCGCTGGTCTGGCGCGCGCTCGTCACGTTCGACATGGGGATCGCGACCTCGGCCTTCGGCGTCATCCTGCTCATGCAAGGGCCGATCCTCTGGTTCCGCCACATGAGCCTGTTCGGGGTCTCGAACCCTCGGCACGCCCGCACGCTCCCGACCTCGCTCCTCCAGCCGCTCCTCAGCTCCGTCGCCGCGCTCGTACTGTACCATGCGGCGATCGTGTGGTACATCGCGGCCGCGCTCTTCCTCGTGTTCGGGTTCCTGTCCTGCGCCCTCCTCCTCTCCGCCTCCGATCGCCCCCTGCGCCGAGAGTTCGGGGTGTCCGGCGTCGCCCTCATCCGTCCGTTGCTGGATCACGTGAGCGGGCGAGATCCGGCGGCGACCGCCTCGCTCGAGGCGTTCTTTCGCCGGTTCTCGATCCCGGCCGATCTGCGGGTCACGATCCTCTCGTTCTTCGTGAACGGGCATGCGAAGGCCACTTTGGCGCTCCCCACCGTCCACCCGGGACCGTTCGCTTCCCTCGGGGCGAGCGATCTTCCTCGGAAGCTCAGCGAGCGGCTGGGGCCGGAGTCCGGAACGGTGTTCGTCCCGCACACGCCATGCAACCACGACCTCGATCTCCCGAGCGGTCAGGAGGTCGATCGGGTGGCCGAGGCCACCCGAGAGCTCTTCGGCGAGCTCAAGGTGCCGCCCGAGGTCCGTTCCAGCCGGCTCGTATCCCCCCGGGAGGGAAGCCTGGCCCGGGCGCAGTTCCTCGGAGGCACCGCGCTGGTCGTGGTCAGCCAGGCGCCGGCGCCGACGGACGATATCCAGTTCGCGATCGCCGATCAGATCTTCCGGCATTTCCAGGAACGCGGGGGTCCCTCGGTGGCGCTGATCGATGCGCACAACTCGTACGTCGAGGACGAAGGGGACCTCTCCTACGGGACCCCGCTCTCCGAGCAACTGGTGGCCGACGCCCAAGCGGCGGTCGAGATGGCGCGGTCCCAGTCCCAGACCGGGGTCATCGAGGTCGGGGTCGCGGTCAAGGACGGCTACTCCATCGGTGGCCAAGGGATCGGGCCTCACGGGATCCGTGCCCTGGTCGTGCGCGCCGCCGGCCAGCTCACCGCGTACGTCCTCATCGACGGCAACAACCTGCTCCGCGGCCTGCGCCGGCCGATCCTCGACGCGCTCCAGGACCTGGTCGACGCGGCCGAGGTCATGACGACCGACAATCACGTGGTGCATGAGGTGGACGGCGGCGTGAACCCGGTGGGCGAACGGTTGGGCGTCGAGCCGCTGATCCGGGACATCCGAAAGACCGTCACCCGGGCGATCGCGGACCTCGCTCCGGTCGAGCCCCGTTCCGGCACGAAGAACATCCTGGACGTCCGGGTCCTCCAGCCCGCCTGGACGGTCCGGCTCCTCACGTCGCTGGGGGACACCTTCGTCCTGTTCGCGACGACGCTCACGACGACCTTCATTCTTCTCCTTATGACCTCCCTGGTGGTGCTCCTGGCGCTCGGCGCCTAGAGGGACCCATCGTGACGAACGAGACCTCCGAACCGATCCTCGCCGACGCCGCGAGACGAGCCGGTGACGCCGACGCCATCCGCCTCCTGGCGGAGCTCGTCGCCCTCGCCCCCACCAATCTCGAGGACCCGCTCCATCATCGCTGGGAGAAACCGCACTATCAATCGGTCGCCGACCGCATCGTGCGGTCCGCCCGGCTCTTCGGGCTCGCGACCCGTACCTTCGATCCGCTCGTAGAGCTCCCGGCGGGGTCGGACCTCCATGGCGTCTCCCGGCCGAACGTGATCGTGGACCTCGATGTCGGCGCCGGACGCTGGACGCTCATCCTCGCCCACTACGACGTGGTGCCGGTGCCGGAAGAGCAGCTGACCCGCTGGCACAGCCCGCCCCACACGTTGACGGCCCGCGCGGATGGGCGCCTCTACGGCCGGGGATCGAACGACGATCTCGGGAGCGGGATCGTGGCCTCGCTCATCGCGATGAAGCACCTCGCTCAGGCGTCGTCGCTCCCTTCCAACGTGCGCTTGCTGGCCTGCTGCGACGAGGAGACGGGCGGCGCGGGGGGGATCGAGGCGCTCAAGGAGCACGATGCGGAGCTGGGGCCGAAGAGCCCGGATCGCATCCTGCTCGGGGACGTCGCACTGATCCCGGACGGGAGCCCTCATGCGACCGCCGGGTCGTCGGGCGTCGCCTTCCTCGATGGAACGTTCTCGACCCCGGTCCCGATCTCCGAGGCCGTCGCGTTCGGAAGGGCCCTGATCGATCTGCACGATCTGGCCCGGACCTGGCGCTCGATCTACCCGTCGCCGGATTGGCCGGACCATCAGGCTCCCGACCCGCGGATCACCGGACGCGCGAGCCTCACTCGGATGGATCTCGTGACCGAGCCGCCCGGGCCGACCGGCACCTCGGAGGTCCGTCTCGTCTCGGCCCACGCAGAGACCGAGGCGTCGAACCAGATCCCGGAAGCGGTGAGCCTGGTGTTCAGCGGACCGCTCGAGCGACTGGAGGGCCTCGAGGCCGATCTCGAAGCTCGGATCCCCGCCCCGTTCCGGCTCTCCCTCGGAGGGCGAAGCTCCCTCCCGACCCCGGCGGGTGGACTCCTGCTCCAAGTGGTCGGATTGGGGGCGCACGGGGGCTATCCCCACCTGGCCCACAACCCGGTCCCGGCCACGCTGGCTCTGCTCGATGAGGCGGCGCAGGAGCAGCTGGTCTCCTCGTCGGGCCTCGTGCTCGCGTCGTATGGCGTCGATCTCCGGCTCATCCCCGAGATGGACCTGGCCGACGGGCTCGCGGCCGCATTGGGCAACATCGATGCCTGGATCCACAAGCAGAGCTCTTCCGCGACCGTGACCGCCCCGGAGGACCGGTGTCGCGGAGGCTACGCGCTGCCCATCGATCATCCCGCGGTCCGCAAGCTCGAGCGTTTGCTCCGAGAGGAGTTCGGCGCCTCGGGAGTGTTCGGGGAATATGGCGGGACCGACGCGAGCTCGCTCGCGACGGTGAGAACCCCGAGCGGGGCCCCACTGCCAGCGCTCGTCTTTGGGAGCATGGACCGGTCGGCGAACATCCATCAGGCGGAGGAGAGCGTGGATCCGAGCGGCCTCGGCTCGGTCATCCGGATCATCGAACGTTTCATCCTTGAGCCGTGAAGGCTGACCGTCCGTGGTCGATATCCAACTGGTGATCCCGGCCCGGGTCCTCTGGGTCCTGATCCCCGCCTACATCGCGAACGCGGGCGCCACGCTCCCACGGGGGCGGGGACCACCGATGGACCTCGGTCGGACCTGGCCCTGGGACGGCCGCCGGGTCCTCGGTCCCTCGAAGACCTGGTCCGGGTACCTCTTCGGGATCGTCTTTGGCATCCCGTTCGGGCTGCTCGAGGCGTACCTGATCCTGATCGCTCCGCCGGACCTCGCGATCGTGCCGAGGTACGGACCCACGGTCCTGGCGTCGCTCCCGGTGGTCGTTCTGTTGTGTGCCGGTGCGCTCACCGGGGACGCGATCGGGTCGTTCATCAAACGACGGTTGCGCCGGACGAGCGGCACGCGCTCCCCGCTGCTCGATCAGCTGCCGTTCGTCCTATTGCCGATCGGGCTCGGCTGGTTCGTCTTCCCTTCGGTCTTCGTGACCACGTTCGGATCGATCGAGGCGGTGCTCTGGTTGCTCGTCTTCACGCTCGGCCTCCACACACTCTTTAACTGGCTCGGATACCACCTGGGCACCAAGACGGTGCCCTGGTAGGAAGGAGGCCCGATGTCGGATCACGCGCAGAAGGATGCCCTGCTCCGGATGCTCCGGGCGAGCGGCGCGGTCCGGTTCGGCGAGTTCACGCTCGCCTCCGGTCAGACCTCGGACGTCTACGTCGATGTGAAGCTCGCGTGGACCGATCCCGACAACCTCGCGATCCTCGCGCAGGGCCTCGCGGCCCGGGTCGGCCCGACGGACCGGCTCGCCGGCATGGAGCTCGGGGCCGTGCCGTTGGTGGTCGCGACCGCGCTCGAGACCCACCGACCGTACAGCGTCATCCGAAAGTCCGCCAAGGACCACGGGACGCGGAAGCGGATCGAGGGAGAGATCCCCGCGCGGTCCACCGTCCTGTTGATCGAGGACGTGTCCACGACGGGAGGTACGATGGTCGAATCCGTCCATCTCCTCCGGGATGCCGGGGCGCTCGTCACGCGGGCGCTCGTGATCATCGACCGGGGGGCGGGTGCGATCGACCGGTTGCACGAGGTCGGGGTCTCGCTCGAGCCGCTCGCCACGCTCGCGGAGCTGCGCGAGACTCGATCGTGAGCGGTCTCCTCCAATCCGACGCGACGGTGGTCGTGCTCGGACAATCGGATGCCCAGTCGGTCTATGCCCGGGGCTATTTCGGTACACTGACCGCGGACCGTCTGACGCTCGACCGGTTCGAGGCCGTCTACCTGAGCGAGATGGGCCGGCTCCAGGTGGAGGAGGACGGAGGTGCGATCGAGTGGCCCGAGGTGTTCCGCAGGGCCACGCGGTTCGAGCCCGAGTTCGGGGTACGGTACATCGTGTACCGCGATCTCCGCCAGCGCGGC
Organism: Thermoplasmata archaeon; assembly: GCA_049799275.1. Lineage (GTDB taxonomy): Archaea > Thermoplasmatota > Thermoplasmata > Lutacidiplasmatales > UBA184 > Lutacidiplasma. The sequence goes on along the minus strand of JBARHO010000139.1, from coordinate 799 downwards.
TACGTCGTTCGAAAGAGCTCGCCCCAGGCCGCGTTCTCGGTCCTCCCCCGGGGCGGAGTGCTCCACAAGACCCCGGCCCGGTTCTGGATCGAACCGTACTCGGAACGCACCCCCTTCGATCTCGCGCGGGTGCTCGAGCTCGCCGACCGTTCGCAGACCGCCAAGAAATCGCTCCTGCTGGCACTGGTCGACGAGGAGTCGGACCTCACCTACTATCGCGTCCGTCGACCCACCCCGACCGGTTCCCTCGCGGCGAGACCGCTGAGCCCACCGGCCACTGGTTGGCTCTCCGAGGACCGCGTCGTGGTGTTCGACGGTCCCGGGGTCGAGACCCTGGGCGGGGAGCTCGGGTTCGGCAGCAAGATCGGTAGCCGGCTCGAGGTGAGCCTTCTGGAAGCGACCTACCTGGCCAGTACCGGACAGCTGATCATCCGCGACACGAGGTCCCGTCGGGTGGTCGCGCTCAAGCGGCTCCTGGCCCGCGCGCGTCGTCTCGAGGAGGATTTCGACGAGCGTTCGGAGGCCTATCGCACGCTGCGGGAACGGCACCTCGTCGTCAAGACCGGGTTCAAGTACGGGGCCCATTTCCGGGCGTACCCGCGGCGGCCGGAGCACGCCCACGCCCGGTATCTGGTGCAGGCCGTACGATCCGACTACACCACCGCATGGCCCGAGATCGCCGGCGCGGTCCGCGTGGCCCAGGGGGTCCGCAAGGAGCTCTTGGTCGCGAGCGTCACGCCGGGCGGCGCCGTCCGCTTCCTCGCTCTCGAACGTGTTCGTCCCTGACCTTCCCCTCTCC
>JBARHO010000138.1:0-2257 GCA_049799275.1 Thermoplasmata archaeon | reverse complement strand
ATCCTAGACCACTAGACTACCAGGGCAGCCCCAGCGGCCGTACATCCGGGGTCTCTTGAAACTTGTTCCTGCGGGCCGGCCCGAACGCACCGCCCTCCACACAAGGAAGAACGCGGGAGAGCGGAGTTCCCGTCGGGCCTATGAGCGACCCCGATCGCGAATGCACGGTTCGATTTATCTAGGCGATCCCCAAAGATAGGGGGCCATCTGGGGGCGGCAACGCTGGGAGCATGGATCGGTTGGTCGACGGCGATCCTCTTGATGCTAGGCGGGATCCTCGCCCTGGCGCATCTCGGGGTCAATATCGAGATCGGCGTAGGCTCTCTGCTCCACGGCCTGCAGCACGCGCTCGCCCGCCCGCTGTAGTAGGGTCACGGCCGGCCCGCGGGACCTAGGATCGCTTCGGTCCCCGCTTTTTCACTTTCGCGGCCTTCCGAAGGGCCGTCGCCACGTCGGTCGGGCGTAGCACTCCGGACGGCGTCACGAACGCGGTCACATATCGCGCCGGGGTGACATCGAACGCCGGGTTGCGTCCCCGGCTCTTCCGGGGAGCCGTACGGTGCGATCCCCAGGAGAGGACCTCATCGGGACCGCGTTCCTCGATCGGGATGTGGGCGCCCGTGGATCGTCCCAGTTCGAACGTGGAAGAGGGCGCCGCCACGTAGAAGGGGATCCCGTTCTCCTTCGCCAGAACGGCCTTCTCGTAGGTGCCGACCTTGTTCGCGAAGTCCCCGTTCCGGGCGATCCGATCCGCGCCCACGATCACGGCGTCGACCTCGCCCTGATGCATGAAGTGCCCGGCGGCGTTGTCCACGATCACCGCATGGGGGATCCCTTCCTCGGCGAGCTCCCAGGCCGTGAGGCGGGAACCCTGGAGCAACGGGCGGGTCTCGTCCACCCAGACGAAGATCGGGGTCCCGCGTTCGTAGGCGACGCGGAGCGGGGCGAGCGCGGTGCCCCACTGGACGGTCGCGAGGGCCCCCGCGTTGCAATGGGTCAGTACCTTCGGACGGTCCCGGAAGAGGGAGGCGCCGACCTCTCCGATCCGGTGGCACTCCGCCACCACCATCTCCTTGTACCGCTCTGCCGCGGCCTCCGTATCCTCGCCCGCGACCCAGGCGCTGCGCACGGCCTCGATCCCGACGAACAGGTCGTGCGCCGTGGGCCGCGTGGAGGCGAAGAGCTTCGCGGCCCGGGCGGGGATGTACGATCGGTGCCGCGCGGCCAGGGCCATCCCGTACGCGGCGGCCACCCCGATCGCGGGCGCGCCGCGTACCGCCATCGTCCGGATCGCCTCCGCGACCTCGGCGGGTCGTCGGAGACGAAGCACGATCGTCCGCTGCGGGAGCTTGCGCTGATCGATGAGCGAGAGGACCCCGTCCTCGTACCAGAGGGCCCGTACCGGCATGGGACCTAAGCGTCGAAGGTGTGGAGGAGATCCTGCCAAACGGGATCGACCCGCTTCGAGGTCGCAAGGGCCTCATCGAGCGGGACCCCCCGGACCTCCTCCCCTCGGAGGACGGCCACCGTCCCGAAGCGACCTTCAAGGGCGAGGTCGACCGCCTTCGCGCCGAGCCGCGTCGCCAGGAGGCGATCGAAGAGTGTCGGCGGACCCCCACGTTGGATGTGCCCGATCTGGGCGCTGCGGGTCTCGATACCCAGCTGGGACTCGATCCGCTTTGCGAGCTCAGAACCCACGCCGCGTTCGCGCAAGAGCTCGTGCCCGAAATCGTCCTTCGAGCCCGCGGACCCGCGGGAAGGACCGAGATCGATCCCCTCGCTCACGACCACGAGAGCGGTCCTCCTCGCGCTCAATGCGGACCGGACATGGGCCATCAGCTGATCCTCCCGGTACGGTTCCTCCGGGAGGAGCGTGTAATCGGCCGCGCTCGCGAGACCCGTGGCCAAGGCCACCCAGCCCGCGTTCCGACCCATGACCTCGAGGATCACGACCCGGTGGTGGCTCGTCGCGGTGTCGCGCAGACGTTGGGCGGCCTCGACAGCGACCGTGCTCGCGGAGTCGAACCCAAAGGTCCAGTCGGTCCCCCCCACGTCATTGTCCATGGTCTTCGGAACACCGACGACCTTCCCGCCCATCCGATGGAGCTCCCCGGCGGCAGTGAGCGTATCATCCCCCCCGATCGCGATGAGGGCATCGATACCGTTCTTGGAAAGGGTCGCGACGACCTTCTGGGCCTCCTCGCTCTTCTTGAACGGGTTCGTGCGCGAGCTCCCGAGGAGCGTCCCGCCCCGCGTC
>JBARHO010000137.1:0-3578 GCA_049799275.1 Thermoplasmata archaeon | reverse complement strand
TGGCGGGATACATGGGAGGCTATGTCGAGGAGGTGGTCATGCGGGCCACCGATATCTTCCTTTCGATCCCCGGCCTCTTCCTCGTCATTGTTCTGGAGGCGGTACTTTCGAACGACGTCACGTCGCTCGACGGACGCATAGAGCTGTTGATAGGGGCCTTCATCGTGACCTGGTGGCCGATCTATACGCGGATCGTCCGGAGCCAAGTGATCGTGGCCCGCGAGCAGAAGTTCGTCGAGGCCGCCCGGGCGAGCGGTGCGCGATCCGGGAGGATCATCGGCAAACACATCATACCGAACAGCCTTTTCCCGGTGTTCGTCCAGATGTCGCTCGATGTGGGAACCATCCCGTTGCTGATCGGAACCATCGTGTTCCTCGGCTTCCACTTGTTCCCGACCCCGTACTTCCCCGAGTGGGGGACACTTTCGGCGCTGGGGGTACAGTCGGTCGAGTCCATCTTCGTCCAATGCCACGGGTCGTCGACCTGCACGTTCCCCTGGTGGCAGGTCGTGTTCCCGAGCGGGATGCTCTTCCTGTTCGCGATATCGGTCAACTTCCTCGGCGACGGACTTCGGGACTCGCTCGACCCCCGACTTCGGAGGTGAAGTCGGACGGCGATCGCGACGGGGCCCCCTGCCATCCCGCCTGAGTCAGAACCAAGCGGTCGTCCCTCGCCTGTACTGGAGGCGCAGTCCGAGGCGGTGGCGCGAACCGCCGCGAAGCTCCAGGACGCGATCTTGGACGTGCGCGAGCTCAAGACATACTTTTACACATATGACGGGGTCGTCAAGGCACTGGATGGTGTCTCGTTCCGGATCCGGAAGGGCGAGACGATCGGCCTCGTCGGGGAGACCGGCTGCGGCAAGAGCGTCACCGCGTTCTCGATCACCAAATTGATCCCGGATCCGCCCGGCCGCATCATGGGCGGGATGATCATCTACAAGGGGGCCAACCTGCTCTGGGGCGTCGAGAAGGAGGCCAAGTTCAAACCGGTCAAGAACTCGAACCGGGTGAAGGTCACCCGATCCTACCGCCGCATCAAGGCGGCCCAGGAACGGATGAACGCCGTTCGGGGGGGCGGGATCTCCATGATCTTCCAGGAGCCCAGCTCCGCGATGAACCCGGTCTTCTCGATCGCGGACCAGGTCTCCGAGGCGATCTTCCTCCACCGCGGGGTCGAGCTCATCCAGACGTTGCTGAGGGCGGACCCGAACGCTCCGGACCTCGACAAGTATCGTCAGGAGCTCATCCAGGCCACTCGGGACAACGATATCGACCGCATGCGGGCCGCCGCGAAGCAGATGGGGGACGCGATGAAGGTCCCCACGGTGGGCACCCAAGCGTACTATGTCATGCGCGGGAGCTCGCTCGACCCCGAGTCGAAGCTCACCGATCTGGAAGGGGTCTCTCGCCGGCTCAAGTTCAGTGGGCTACAGCGCCGCTATCTGCGCCACGAGGCGGAGCGATTCCAGATCCTCCGCGATCTGCGGACCCTCTATATGCAGGAGATGCGCGACCAGTCCACCGATCGACGGGCCCGGACACGCCTCAAGCTGCACGGGGCCTCGAACTGGGCCCGGGGCCTCCCGTACAAGCTCTGGGGCATCCATCGTCATGTCAACCGACCGGTCAAGGAGGAGGGGTTTTGGCAGACCGTCCGGGGTCTCGAGGGCGTGGCGATCGCAAACCCCGTGCAGGTATCCCGAGGGTACCCGCACGAGCTGTCCGGCGGCATGATCCAGCGGGTCATGATCGCCATGGCCCTCGCCTCCGAGCCCGAACTGCTCATTGCGGACGAGCCCACCACGGCGCTCGACGTCACGATCCAAGCTCAGATCCTGGAGCTGATGCGGATCCTTCGGGACCGGGTCGGTACCGCGATCCTGCTCATCACCCACGATCTCGGGGTGATCGCGGAGGTGGTCGACCGGGTCGCGGTCATGTACGCCGGCAATATCGTCGAGATCGGCCCGGTCAAGGACGTCTTCCGGCGGCCGCTCCACCCGTACACCCAGGGCCTGCTAGCGTCCATCCCGAGCATGAACGATCCGGACCGCCCGCTCCAATCGATCGCTGGTTCGGTCCCGAACCTCATCTTCCCTCCCACGGGCTGCCGGTTCCACCCCCGTTGTCCCCATGCGATGCCGATCTGCAAGGAGGCGAGACCGCCGATGACGGTCGAAGGTGAGCTCCACACGGTTGCATGTTACCTTTATAACGGCCCAGTATCCAGGGAATAGGCGGTAGGAAAGGACCCAATGGACAACGGGCACAGTCGGGTGCTGCTGTCGTCCCGGAACCTCCGGAAGTACTTCCCGATCCGCGGGGGGCTCTTCTCCTCCCATATCGGCGACGTCCGGGCGGTGGACGGGGTCAGCTTCGACGTCAGGGAAGGGGAGACCGTCGGCCTGGTCGGGGAATCGGGCTGTGGCAAGACCACGGTTGGACGACTGATGCTCCGACTGGTCGAGCCGACCTCCGGTCATACCTTCTATCGGCCCACGGAAGAGGCCTACGATCGGCTGAACGAGCTCTACGGTTCGTTGGGTCCCTACGCGACCCGGGCGGCGAAGGATACCGAGGCGGGCATACCAGATTCGGCGCTCGCTTCCCTGCGCGAGCTCGATGAGCTCGCGCGCCAGTATTCTCTCTACCGGATGCCGGCTCGGAAGCTCCGGGACGTCCGAGGGAAGTTGCAGATCGTCTTCCAGGACCCGTTCTCTTCCCTCAACCCGCGCATGCTGGTGCGGGACATCGTGGCCGAGCCGCTCGCGATCCATCGGATGGGTACCCGCCAAGAGCGGTACGAGCGGGTCGCCGAGCTCCTTCAGGCCGTCGGTCTCAACCCCGAGCATCTTTGGCGGTTCCCGCACGAGTTCTCGGGCGGACAGCGCCAACGGATCGGCATCGCGCGGGCCTTGGCCCTCCGACCGGATTTCATCGTACTCGACGAGCCGACGAGCGCTCTAGATGTGTCGGTCCAGGCGCAGATCCTCAACATCCTGAAGCGTCTGCAGGCCGACCAGGGTCTCTCGTACCTGTTCATCTCCCACCACCTGTCCGTGGTCCGGATCATGTCCCACCGCGTCGTCGTCATGTACCTCGGGCAGATCGTGGAGCGAGCCGGGACCGAGTCGCTGTTCACCCACCCGCTCCATCCGTACACCCAGGCCCTGTTGGCCGCGATCCCCATCCCCGACCCGGACCTTCACCGGGAGCGTATCGTCCTGAAAGGGGACGTCCCATCTCCCGCGGCCCCGCCGCCCGGCTGCCGCTTCCATACCCGATGCCCGGTCGTGATGCCAATCTGCTCCAAGGTCGAGCCATTGCTGGCCGAGGTCCGCAAGGACCACTGGGTCGCGTGTCATCTGTATCCCGGCTCCGGGGCCCCCAGCACGGCCGAGCCGGTCGCGTCGACGGCCTCCACCCCGATCGGGACCCCTCTCGCCACCTGATCCCCATCACGGACGGTCGGTCGGATGTCCGCTCCCTCGACGGGCGGGATCGATAGCCTGGACCTGCCGGCCCCGCGCACGCGCGGGGAGCGGCGGGCGATCATCGCGATCCCGGGCCCTACC
>JBARHO010000136.1:0-2811 GCA_049799275.1 Thermoplasmata archaeon | reverse complement strand
AGCTTTCAGCCGGGCCTTGATCCCGGGATCCTCAAAGTTAGAGACGACGATGATCTGGTACGAGTCCCGAGGGACGAACTGATCCACAACAGAATCGACGGCGTCCGCGACGAAGTCCCGTCGCTCGAAGGCTAGGACGACTACCGTTACCTGTGGACACTTCTGCGGATCGAGAACGGGCCATCCGCTCGTGGCTCGGGTGCCGCCCCCCAACGATGTCGCCCCCATCCTTGGTAAGAACCTCTATGGGGCATGCCAGATAGATGAGGTGCCCGTTCGCTCCTCTATCGGCATAGTGCCCAAACGCGGGGGGCGCGCTCGGAGTCACGTCCCGAGCGGACCTACGAGGGAAAAGAGGTCCAAGAGCCGGCCTTCGGGATTGGTCGGGAGGAAGGTAACCGTGTTCGAGCATGGGGACGGGCCTGACGCACAGTTGGCCGTCGCCCCTGTTGGGGGAAAGGACCCTCCCGCCCATACTTGGAGCTCTGTAGGGATGCGTACCGTACGTATACCCACGCAGGATGGATCCTGCCGTATGCCGCGGGTTTAAATCGCAGGAGCGAATGCCGCCGACAGGATAACCCTCCATGATCACGAACGAACGAACCGGGTCGAACCACCGAAGAGACGACCGAACGCCTTCGAGGAGCGTGGTGTTCGCCGTGGTCGTGATGAGCATCCTCGGATTCGGGGTCGCCGGTCTTTCGGCCGCGTCGGCCTCGTTCGCAACGGCCCTGGTCCCGGGGCTGGCCTCCCAGGTCGACTCTACAGTGCACACGACCTCGACCCAGGTGGCCGCTTCGGTCGGCTCGATCACCGCTCGGATGGGGCCCGACATGACCCCTCGAGCGCCAGGCGGTGGGTCCCCTTTGACGCCCACGACCCCGGGCTGTTCCGGTTCGCCGTGCCCGATGGGGATCACCGACTACGGCATCACCCCTAGCTTCGGGGGCTATGCCGAGTCCCCCTACGTGGTCAACTCCACCTACGACATCAAGTCGCTCAGTATCGGCGTCGTGAACGCGGACATCTGCGAGGACGCCGATGCGGTCCAGGGACAGTGCTTCACCCTCCAGCAGAACGCCGTCACCCACAACACCTACGTCGAGAACAACAAGGGAAGCTACTGGACGCAGGATGTGGCCCAGATCGCGTACGACAAGACCTGTTCCTCCCCGTGCAAGTCGGGCACCTACAGCCTATCCTGGCTCGACAACATCTGGAACTTCAGCAGCGCCAAGGGGATCTGCCCGACCAACAAGGACAAGGGCCCCGGCTGCATCAATCCGGCGAACATCATCGGGAACGCCGGGGGCAAGTGCTCGGGCACGGGGGGCCAGCCGGAGTTCTACTATTGTGTCGGCCCGACGGTCTACGGCCTGAAGCCTCCGTTCAATGTCACGGCCACGATGGACATCGACGGCAAGGGCCCCTGTAAGGTCACCACCGACCTCACCTGCGTCAACTTCTTCGGCGAGGTCCAGAACTCCGCGGGCAAGGTGCTGCAGCAGGGATACTACGATGGGGTCGAGTTCAAGTCGGGTGCTCACGGCGCGGGCAGTCCGACCTACTACATCCACGACACGTTCTCTCCGTTCGGGGACGCCTATGACTTCGAGTGGGACGTGGCCGGACCGGGGGACGGTTACAGCAATGCGGTCACCGTCGTCGGGACGATGCAGTCGTTCGTCTGCAGCACGGCGGCCTGTCCCACCGGTAGCCAGACCACGATCAAGCATGCCTGGTCCTCGGGAGAGGACACGGCGGAGGCGGCCTCTGGCGTCGTCGTCAAGGCCACTCCCAAGGTGAGCCACGAGGCGAGTACGAGCTCGGGGACGGATAACTCGCAGGTCCACATCTGGTGATCGGAAGGACACCGGTTCCGAACGCATAGGACCGGCCCCGGGGGTCCGGTCCGCGTACCGTCCGGTCACGAAGGTACGGGATCCCCGGCCCGGGGGGAAACGCTCTCCGTCCCCGGCGGCGGCCGGTCGCCCCGGCGCCCGCCTATGCCCGGGCCGCCAGGACCACCCTACGCAGTACCGGGTCCTCCACCCGATAGCTCCCGTCGCGTTCGAACAGGAACCCCGCGCCCCGGAGCCGTTGAAGAACGCTCTGCACGGTCTTGTCATTGACCGGGGAGGGCCGGGCCGCGGAGAGCGCCGATCGGACCCCTCCCCATGTGGTCCCGAGAGCGGCGGCCTTGAGCGCCGTCATGTACGTCCCGCGGTCGCGACCCTCGAGGAAGTGCTTCAGTTCCTCGCGGACCACCTTGGACGCTTCGGTGACGGTCAGCTCGAGCGCCGGGTCCGGGTCAAGATGCTGGACGGCAAGCGCATTCCCGTAGAGGGATAGCCACCCCGGGGTCCCTCCGAGGCTCTCTTCGACCACCTTGCGAAGTCGCTCCACCGGGACGGTCATCCGGTACTCCGCTAGTCCCTTCTTCAGGAAGTCGACGGCAGTGGCCGTGTCGAACGCCCGGAGATCGATGCGGGCGGGGGGGCGCCCGAACAGGGGGGAGCTCGTGGAGGGATCGAGCAGGGTCCGTACGAGACCGATGTACGACCCCGTGAACACGAAGACGATGTTCGGATGGCTGTTGAACACATTGGCCAAGAGCTTCGAGAGCGGGCCCGAGACGGCCGCGAGCTCCTGGACCTCGTCCAGTTCCACGATGCACCCCTCGCGTCGGGAGCCCAGGACATCCAGCATGTCCCATAGCGTGCGGAGCGGGCGGGCGGGGGCAGAGACCGAGACCCCACCGGGGCCGACCGAGAGCCCTTCGATGTTACGGAGACGATCCCGCAGGTG
>JBARHO010000135.1:0-2564 GCA_049799275.1 Thermoplasmata archaeon | reverse complement strand
CATCCCAAGGTACCACCTTGATCCGGACGACCTGGACACCGATATCGCCCGGTGGAAGAACCTCAACGTCACCTTCGTGCTCGGAAAAAAGGCGGGTGTGGATTACACGCCCAAGAGCTTGCTCGCGGAGGGGTACGAGGCGGTCCTGGTCTCGATCGGCGCCTCCAAAGCGCGAGACCTGGGGATCCCTGGGGAGGACCTGCCCGGCGTCTACCATGCGCTCCCATTCCTGCTCGCGATGAACAAACGGCCGGAGGGGCTCTTCGGTCGAACGGGTCGTCATGTCGTGGTGATCGGAGCCGGGGACGTCGCCCTCGATGCGGCCCGTTCGGCCCGCCGCCTGACCGATGGGGGAGAGGTGCTGCTCGTCTACCGCCGAGGTCCGGAGGACATGAAGGCCACCGAGGAGGAGAAGACCGGCGGGGAGATCGAAGGGATCCGCTACGTGTTCTACCGGGCCCCCAAGGCGATCCTCGGAACGGAGCGGGTCGAGGGATTGCAGGTGGAACGCACCGAACACGGACCTCCGGACGCGAAGGGCCGACGGCCGATCCAGGTCGTTCCGGACACCGAGGAGACCATCCCGTGCGACATGGTCATCGTCGCCGTCGGTGAGGTCGCCGACATCTCGGGGTTCGATCCCGATTATGGGTTCAAGTTCGCGTCGATGGGATGGCCCGAAGGGAAACGCGAGGATTGGATGACGGACGTGGAGGGCGTCTTCGCGACCGGCGGCCGGTCCGTCGTGCATGCCATGGGCGCCGGCGAGCGTGCGGCTGCCGCCATCGATGCCTATCTGGCCAAGAAGCATGGGCGTGCGCCGGAACGCCGGCCTGACCCGTTCGGGGGACCCATACCACCGGAGCTTCCGTCGGGCTACGGCGATCCGACCTGGACGCCCTGACCTCCCCATCAGAATCGCACCGGCCGCAGCGGGAACTCCGGCCACCGGCCGAGATCGTCCCCCTCACCGATCGCGGGCGCTCGCAATGTGGCAACGGTGGAACGGACCGTATCTCGAACGGCAGGCCCGATGGCCCACTCTCGGCCGTCCACGGAACGGGAAAGGGGTCAACCCTCCAAGCGGTTGCGGGGATCCGTTGGGAGGAAGTAGACCTAATCGATGACATTGCGCTCGAAGAACAGCGCATTCGCCACAGGGTGCGGCCAGAAGGCCGTGATGGGGCGAAATCCCAACTCCTGATAGAATTCGATCGCCGCCTGCATCGTCGGGAGGGTATCGACCCTCAGTCTCTCGTAACCAAGGTGGCGGGCCCGGTCGATGAGGGCCCGTACGAAGGGGTGACCGAAGCCTTTGCCGCGGTAGTCGGGTCGCACATAGATCCGTTTGATCTCCCCTATGTTCGGTTCCAGCTGCCGGATCGCTCCGCACGCGACGACGCGGTCGTCCTCGAACCAGAGCAGGATCTCGCCGCGCGGCGGTCCATAGGCACCGGGCAGCTCTGCGATGAGCCGGTCGACCAGGGCGATCCCTTCCCGTACCCTTGGTCCCGACTGCGTAGCGGGGTCCTGATGGTCGGCGAGCCATTGGCGATAATCCTGGAAGAGCTGGCGGACCATTTGGAGGTCCTCTGGCCAGCGTACAGCGCGAAAGCGGGCGCGAGCGTGGCCATCGAGGCCATGCCGTGTTGGTCCGCCCATTGTTTAAGCCCATCCTATCTAGGAGGCGGGATACGGGTCGGACTACAGGTCGGAGCGCGATGCAACAACTCTGGCGTCCTTCGGAGCACCACTAGGGTCCAGGCCAATGATCGCTCTCACCCATGGACAAACAGCACTGCGGGTGTGACCGCGGTCACGAGCGGGCCATGCGCCTCGGCAGTTTAGAATTTGCGGAGGCACCGTGACCGGGCCTGCCTGCCAATCATACTTCCCGAACACTAGCGCCCCCCCACACTTGGGCGAGTGATGAGATCGGATGGTCCTCTCTTGGGAGGGGCGTCGCATCACGATTCCGATCCGAGCTGGCAAAGACTTGACCTTAAGGGGGTCGACCCATACCACTTATCATGCGAACCCTGCTCCTTGGCATTGGCGTTGCCATGGTCGTTCTCGGCGCCTTTTTTTCCAGCTTCACTTTGGCCGCGCACAGTTGTCCCGCGGCGACGAGCCCCTCCTCAGCGAGATACTGCGGAGGGTACAACGTACTCTGGACCTCAGTTGGCGCGGGCGCCGCGCTGATCGGGATCTCGGTCATCGTGCTGTACCTGGTTCACCGTGGAAGCAAAGCCTCCCGGGCTCTCTCACATAGCCCGTCGTCAAGGATTCCCAAGACTTGAAAGGTGCCCGTTTCGCAAACGGGGGCATCAGGTTTGACCGCTCGGGGACCTTTGGGGACGGAGAAGTCTGGTCGGGGGGGTTCGCCCTGGGGAACGCTCTCGGCACGACCTCCATCCGTCTTGCGCGCCCATCGCGCTTCCCCATCTACCACACGCACCTCCCATGAAGCCCCCGGTCGCGGGGCCACGGATCCACTTGCCACTTATCGCTTGGTCAGTGCGTAGATCTCTAGGACATTGTTGTCAGGGTCGCTCCAAGCGTTC
>JBARHO010000134.1:0-2107 GCA_049799275.1 Thermoplasmata archaeon | reverse complement strand
GCGTACCGCCGGGCGGTCGCATTGCGGCCGGGGGACATGGTCGCCTGGCACCGGCTCGGGGTCGCCCTCGCGGAGTCGGGGGATGAGACCGGGGCCGTCGCGGCGTTCGAGCGCGCACTTGTTCTTTCAAGAGAGACCGGCGAGACCTCGCTCGAGGGACCTCCGGCCCCCCGCGGGGCCGATTCCCATGAGGCCGAGGTCGGCGAGGTGGAAGGCGGGCGCGAGGCGAAGAGCTGGCTCGATCTGGCCATGTCCCTGCTCAGCCTCGGAGAGGAGGAGGCCGCCGTCTCCGCGTACGAACGCGCCTACAACCTGGACCCGGAACGGGCCCGACATTCCCTCTTCCGGCCGATGCTGGAGCTGGTGACGGCCGCCGCGGGAGGACCCGTGGAGGACGTGCCCCATCCCGACCGACCGACCCCGCCCGAGCGCCCGCGTCCGGGGCTCGAGCTCCCGAACACGAACCCCCAACAGGTCGAATAGGCACCCCCGCGAACGGCCAGCACCGGATCGCCGGGGTCCATGACCGCGGGCGCGGCCTCTGATCTGTTACGAGGGAGCCGAAGGGGGTTCCGGCCGTGCGATGATCAGCGACTCGGCGTACTCGCGGGCCTTCTCGCGTCGCTCCTGATGCGCCTCCATGAACGGCAGGATGCGCTCGAGGAGCTGCGACTTGCAGTCCCCACAGAGCAGGGCTCCCGATCGACAATCCCGGGTGACCCTCTCGAACTCGGCATCGTTCTGCGCGAACTTGGTCCTCCAGAGGGCCCAGACCGAGCAGATCTCGGGTACCGCGCCGAGCCGCCGTTGTTCCTCCACCGTGGCCCGGCCGCCGGTGAAGGCGTTCCGCACCTTGCGCTGGACCTCCTTCGGAGGGTCGTTCAGGAAGAGCGCGTTGTCCTTTTGCTCGCCGCTCGTGGACATCACTCGGTCGCCCAAGAGCCCCGGCAACATCTTCGAGTGGATGAGGGCGGGTTTCGGGTATCCCAAGGACTCCGCGATGTCGCGCGTGATGCGGAAGTGCGGGTCCTGGTCGATCCCGCACGGGATGAGGCACGGCTGGCTCCGCCCGCTCTCCCACGACGGGTAGAAGCACGGGACGGTCTGCAGGGCCGTATAGAAGACGAGACCGATGTTCATGCTCGGCGGGAAGCCGAAGACCGCCCGGGCGGTCGAGTACGGGATCTTCTTCGCCACATCGGTGGCGAGCGGGTAAAGGGCCGCGATCGAACGCGTATCGAAGAACACCCGGGTCCGCGCCGGGTCGAAGCCGACGGCCAGGATATCGAGGAGGTTCTCGAGGCCCCAGCGACGGGTCTCCTCCCGGGTGAGCTGGGGGCGTAGCCAGTACTTCTCGTCGTCCGTGATCTGGATGTACATCGGCACCCGGAACTTCTCTTGGAGCCACCGGCAGAGGTCGAACGGTACCAGATGCGACGTGTGCATCGGACCGGACGGACCCCGGCCGGAGTAGAGGAAGAAGGGCCGACCCTTCGAGTACTCGGAGAGCACCCACGGGAGGTCCCGATGGGTGTAGTAGATCCCGCGCGTCAGAAGGGGGGTCAGCTCCCCACCCGTGAATCGCGAGAGCTCCCGGAGGAGCTCGTCCGTGAGGAGCTGGGTCCCGAACTGCTCGCGGAGCTTGTCGTAGTCGATGGTCCCCTCGACCTGGTACGGCGTGACGACAAAGTCGGATCCTTCCGGCATGGGGGTCCCTACGGCGATCTATCCTTCGGGAAAAGTGATCTTCGCGAGGATCGACTCGCGATCGTTCAAGGGGACGCCGGCGACCGAGAGCGCTTCGGCCACGCACGAGCGGCTATGCTGTTGCCGGATGGTCTGTCCACATCCCGGACAGTTGGTCCATCCGTCGACCAATCGACGGATCCCTTCCCGGTTCGCCGAGGAATCGCGGCGGGCGAACCGGTCCACCAGCACGCCCCCAGCGGTCGCGCTCTCCAGGTTGGTGAGCGGGACCCGGACCGGCGTGTTGCAGATCGGGCACATGGCGGGGGCCCGGCAGGTGCAGCCCATGACGGTGCTCGAGGACGCGAGGGGTCCTTTAAACGTTCACTCGATGCGTGTGCCGTGCCGTTTTGCGAAACGC
>JBARHO010000133.1:0-4248 GCA_049799275.1 Thermoplasmata archaeon | reverse complement strand
TCATGTACATCGCGTCGTGCTCCAGGAGCGGCGAGCTCGAGATGACCGTGACATCGTACTCCCGGTCCGCGAGGAGCTCGGCCAGGGGATCGAACTTGACCTGCCCGCGCTTGATGGGAGTGAGACGGAACTCCCCGGAGCCGTAGAGCTCGACGCCCGAGAAGTTGAGGTAGAGCTCCCCGTTGCTCGCCTTCACGAACTCCTGCACCAGCGGCTCGAGCTCCTCCGAGGAATCGAAGGTCTTCTGCTCGCGGGCCGCGATGTGGGGAAGGTTGAGGACCGGGACCACCCGCTTGACCCGATGCGCCAGCTCGAGGACCTCTTCCCGCGAACCGAACACGTCGGGATGACCGCTCGGCTCGATCCCCAATCGGACCGATCCATGGCTGAACTCGTTGAGCCACGCGCTCAGGTCCTGGGTGATCTGCGTCAGCTCCTCGATGCTGTCGGCCCGGCTCCCGCCGCCATAGAAGCCGAGATGGGTGAGGGTCATGTTCGCCCCGAGCCCCTCGGCCAGCGCGGACGCCCATTCGATCTGCCGGACGGAGCGTTCCCGGGACTCCTGGCTCCCGAAGAAATCCACGTAGTACGGAGCGTGGAGCGTCAGGTCGACGTCGAGGGCCCGGGCAAGGGCCTTGGTCTGCTGGAGATCGAGAAAGTCCTTCGCGAGGCTCCAGGTGAGCGTGGTGATGAGATCCCTTCGCTTGATCGGCGAGGTCAGGGCGGCGACGCTCGGACGGGTGGGACCGCGCGCGGCGGTGCCGACGTCCACGACGAGCTGCTGGATGAGCTCGCGCGCGGTCTTGCCGATCTCCTCGTCGAGGGCGACCCGGGTGAGCGGATTGACCTTGATGAACTGGACCTCCATCGCCGTGAGCCCGAGCTGATGGACATCGGCGATGCCATCACGGAGAGTACGACCCTTGCAGGAAAGTGGGATCCCTGCGGGTCCGAACCGAATCACAACTAACGATCCTCAAAAATGCCGGGGCGCCCCTACTTCTCGGGTCTATATATATCGTCATTTGCGGAGCGAAGTGCGACGAACCGGCACCACGGGCCGCGCTCCATCTCCTCCTGCGGAGCACCGGCCCGATAGCGGACGACCTGTTGCTCGAAGGGGCCACCGAGGGGCGCCACGATCGCCCCGTTCGGGGCCAGCTGAGCGATCCACGCCGGCTCGAGCCGTGCGGTCGCGCACGAGACCACGATGCGGTCGAACGGTGCCTCCGAGGGCACCCCGAGCCGGCCGTCGCCGGTGCGCACCGTGACCCGTGGTGTATATCCCAGCCGGTCCAACCGCTGCTGGGCCTCCCACGCCAAGTGCGGATCGAGCTCCACGGTGACCACGCGACCGTTCGGTCCGACCATCTCCGCCGCAAGAGCGGCCAGGTAGCCGGACCCGGTGCCGATGTCGAGCACCTTGTCGCCGGGTCGAGGATCCATGTACTCGAGGAGGATCGCGACCATGTGGGGGGCCGAGATCGTGGCCTCGTCCCCGGGAAGAGGCAAGGGCTCATCGTCGTACGCCCGGTCACGGAGCTCGCTCGGGACGAACTGATCGCGGGGAACGGTCCCCATGGCGGTCGCGATCGGGGCCGGGAGCGGGCCGAGCCGGGCCACCATCCTCCGGGCGGGATCCATGCGGTCCCCGACGGTCCTCATGACCCCACCGCAGGCGCGCGCCGCCGCTGGAAATCGAGCCCGAGCAGGTACAGTTCCGATGAGTGTTCGCGGGAAGCGGGAGGTTTGGTCCGGACCACGGTACGGAACATCGGTGCCCACTCGTTCTCGAGCTCATCGAGCAGATCCCCGTCGAACACCTTCGCGACGAGGACCCCATGCTTGCGGAGCACCTCGGAGGAGAGGCTCGCCGCCAGGCGCGCCAACGCCACGCTCCGGGCGTGGTCGGTCGCGTAGGCACCGCTGATGCGCGGCGACATGTCGGAGAGGACCACATCGTACTTTTCCGGACCCAGTCGGTCCAGGAGCCGCGGGTCACCGACCGTCCCCCGCACGATCTCGACGCCGGGGATCGGCTCGATGGTCCGGGGGTCCACCGCGATGACCTCGCCCGTGGTGCCCAAACATTGGCGGGCGATGGTCGACCACCCACCCGGGGCGGCCCCGAGGTCGAGCACCCGGTCCCCCTTATGGAACACCGGGAACCGCTCGGCGAGGTACGCCAGCTTGTACGCCGCCCGTGAACGAAGATGCTCGCGCTGGGCGGCCCGATAGTAGGGGTCCCTCCGTCGTTGCTCGACGAACCGACGTCCCACGGGCGGACCTCCCTCCCGGCCTGGATCTACCGGGTCCAACGCCCGCGGGACATCGCTGCCACGAGATACAGGAGCCCGGCGACGAGCGCGAGCAAGAGACCGATGGTCGCGAGCACGCTACCGCCGAACCCCAGGATCCCCCAACCCACGATCGCGAGGACAAAGAGAACGATCCCGCCCGCGAGGGTCAGGTCCATCGAACGGGAGGCCGCGAGGAGGGCGAAGAAGATGACCAAGAGGCCCATCACGGCCTCGATGACCGAGAACCCCAGGCTCCCGATGCCGATCGACGGTTTTCCGAGCGCGACGAACGCCAGACCGTAGATCACGGAGACGAGGGCGCCGATGAGCAGGATGATGCCCCCGAGGATGCCCAGGATGGCCGCGATGGAGCGCTCGTTCATTTCGTTCGGTGCGGGGAGGCCACCGACCTCTTGGCCTTTGCGCGCCGCGACCCACACGGGCCCGTGGCGGTCGCCCCCGAGCAACCGTTATCTCGGGAACCTCCCCACGGCGTACCGTTGAGATCGAGAGCACCGGTCGAACGGCGTTCGCTCGATCGATCAGGGAGGAGGGCATGACGTCGTTCGGCAGTCTGATGCGCCGCCGGCGTCGCGAGGTCACGCTGGGAGAGCTGCTCCGGGAGTTCCACTTCCGCGATCTCCTCTATCTTTGGGGGCATCGCACGGCGGAGCTCGAGATCGTCCCCGGCCTACGGTCCCGGTTCGGACCGTCCGAGAAGTTCCTCTTCTTCTCCCTGAAGAACTCGATCCTCCTCCTGCGAAAACGCGGCTTCGGGGTCACCTTCTCGGAGGGGCAGATCGTCGTGACGAACTTCCCGTACCTGGAACAGCCCCTTCGCCTGCCGGTCCCGGCGTACGGTCCCCGCGAACTGCGGAACCTCTTCACTCTCCTTCGGCACGGTCTCACGCACGGGGCCGGGGTCGGTGCCGTCGGGGCCCGCGTCCCTCCCCGGTTCTGGACCCTGGACGTCGACCACCACATCGTCACGGTGAACGGCACGGTCCGGTTCTACCTCGACCTGATCGACCCTTGGACGCTGACCGAGACCTACACGCTCGGTATCCACCAGTTCGCTCGTTTCGAGGGGACCACCGTGCTCGACGTCGGCGCCGAGTTCGGGGATTCCTCTCTCTTCTTCGCCGCCCAGGGCGCCCGGGTGATCGCCGTCGAACCCGTGGCCACCAACTTCGACGCCCTCCAGCGGAACATCGCACTCAACGAAGGGATCGGCCCTCGAGTCGGACCGGTCCACGCGGCGATCGGACCGACCGGGCGCCAGAAGATGTACGGGGATCCGTCCCTCATCCAGGGGAATGCCTCGGCGTTCCCGGCCCCGGGGGCCGATCTCTCCCGGCTCACGGCCGAAGAGGTCGATTCGTTCTCGGTATCCGACCTGCTCGACCATCTCGGGGTCGACCATGTCGACCACATGAAGATGGATGGAAAGGGCTGCGAGTATCTCCTTTCATCCAAGGATCTGGCGCGCGTGCGCGGAGCCGTGGCCATCGAGTACAGTCCGGGCCCGCCCGATCGTCTGGCCGAACTGGTATCGAGGGTCCGTTCGGCCGGGTTCGTCGTCGAGGTCGCCCTGCACAATCCCGAGTCCTCGGGACCGCTGGTAGAGCATGGGACGATCTATGGACGACGCTCCGTCGTCCCGTAGCCCTTAGGACCGGTTCACATCGCGTGGATACCGCGAGTGTGGTCCTCGAGATCCGTCAGGCGCAGGAAACGGGCGCCGCAGGTCGGACAGATCGTCCGCTCCGCCCCGCCGATCCCCGTCGACTCCAAGGACTCGACCTCGAACCACTTGGAGGTGCCCAGGTCCGCGCGCCAAGGTCGCTCCCCGGAAGGGGCGGGGGCGATGGTCTCGTGCCCCGGACCGGGTCCGTGCGCCCCGTGCAGATGATCTATCCAGTGCTCGAGATCAGAGAACTCTTGGCTG
>JBARHO010000132.1:0-24855 GCA_049799275.1 Thermoplasmata archaeon | reverse complement strand
ACGCCCTGTCTCAGAGCTGGCAAGCCTACGGACCCTCTCCGGCTCGGAGCGGTTGTCGAGCGGCAGTGTCGCTTTGTCGACCGGTCGACAAGCCCACGACCCGCTACCGGAGTCACGTCCGCAATTGACTTGGACCACAACCTGACACCGGCCATTTGCTATCGGAACTCCATCTAACTCCACATATTCATATTCATATGAAGAGGTGGCACGGATCGTGTCACGCCGGTCGGTGATGCTCTGCCCGATTTACGGTCAGCCGGAAAATGCCGGAACTGGCCTATGAACAGAACGAGCGCGTCGCTCGGTCGCCCCAGGGGGATGCTCGGAATCTCCGCAACGATAGGGTCATAGACGACGGCAGAGGGGAGGTCTCCTGCAGGTAAGGTAGCCGAAGCCCTCGGGGGGGGCGAGGATGGTCGGACCTAGTGTGGGCCTCGGGCGAGCCGACCAGATGGGCGGCGTCGGGGTGTCCAAAAGGAAAGGGAGGAAGGGGTTCGCGAGCGGGATCGTGCTCCCTAGCGGGTGCGTTACTCGACTACGAAGTTGAAGTACACATTCGTCGGGAGTTCCGCGGACGCCAGTCCATCGGCCTCGGCCGCCTTCAGCATCGAGACGGAGGTGATGCCGTGGGTCGCGGCGAAGTTCGGCCAGACCGAGGAGTTCAGCACGAGGACGACCACCAAGTTCCACCAGATGTCCTGGTGCGTCGGGCTCGAGCCGATCAAGTGGTCGTGACCGGGGAGGGGCACGACCCCGAGGCCCGGCACGCTGATGTTAGGTGGGTGGTCCCAGCAGACGGCGACGGTCGCGGGGGCACAGTGTTCCTGGATCCCGTAGGCCGACGGGTCGTAGGCGGGAGCGTACGGGGTCTTCGCGGGACCCCACCAGGGCACGAGCACGATGAACGGGTCGATCAGGCTCGACGGCGCGGGCGTGACGACCCCCGCGGTCCCGACCTCGGGCTGGACCATCAGGGGCTCGGTGCCGAACGAGCTGTTGTAGCTCAGGTTCCCGACGAAGTATCCCTGTTGGTAGATCGTGTCCACCACCTTGCCGTTCTGGAACGCGGGCATCGATTCCTGGGTGTAGACCGCGTGGGTGCTCGGGGGGATCTCGTAGATGTGCGCCCCGTCCGCCGGCAGCACTTTGAAGTTCAGGAACAAGTCGGTGGGTAGGTCCGGGGAGACCTTCTTCGCCTTCTGGTCCGCGAAGAGCGTTCCGAGGGACGTGATGCCGTGCGACGCGTTCAGCGTCGGCCAGACGCTTTGCTGGTAAACAAGGTCGATGACGACACACCACCAGATGGTCGTGTAGTTGTCATCCGAGCCGATCAGGTGGTCGTGAGCGGGGAGAGGCACGACGCCCAGACCCGGGATCGAGATGGTCGCAGGGTGGTCATAGCATACCGCGATGCTCGCGGGCGCGCACATCGTCTGGATACCGTAGGCCTGGGGGTCGTACGCGGGAGCGTACGGCGTCTTCTCCGGTCCCCACCAGGGAACGAGCACCCAGAGAGTGTCGATGGTGCTCATCGGTCCAGGCAGCACCGTCGCATTCTGTCCGACCTCTGCGGTCGGGGCCAATGGTTCCATCCCGTAGGTGGTGCTCTGATTGGCCGGGGCGCCGACAAAGAACCCTTGTTCGTAGGCGGTGTTCACGACCTTTCCGTTCAGGAACGCGGGCATTTCCTTGGTCTGATCATAGATCACGGTCTCTACCGGCCCTTTCGCGGAGGAGTGAGTGTCGGCCATGGTCGCACTGGCGTAGGGCGCTGAGGCCAGGAGGAGCACGATGAGCCCCAATCCGAAGACGAGGGACACACCATACAGTCCTGACGGTCGTTTCTCTAGCAAGGGTTACCTCGAGCGTGGCAGGCTCGGAGCGGGTATCAATCCGTGTTATCTCTTGAGACAACAACGCCGCAGCGATCGGGAGCAACAGGGATGGGGACCGTCCGGCGCCCCGGCCCGTGAGCCCACTACCTTTCAAGCGGAGGCGACGGCCGTTCGCCGGGCACGGATCGGCGGAGGGCGCGGGCGCTTGCGGCTCATCGAACCGGCGCGGTCCCAGCACGAGTCGAAGTAGAGCTGTTGGCCGTGAACGAACTCCTTGTTGTTCGTCCACACCGCGATCTCCTCCACGGCGCCCGGGCGAGCTTCAGGCACGAGGAAGACCAGCGCCTCCGCCCGATCGATCAGTGTGATACGGGCGGGCTGGGGGAACAACTGTCCCACGGCCGCGTTAGGATACCTCCGGGTGACCTGGGCGAACCGATCGAGAAGGCCCCGCACGCGGGGGTCGGACTCGACGATCATCCGGAACCGGCCCCCACGCTCGAGGAACGTCCCGATGTGGCCAGGAAGGCCGTAGCGAACGGAGCCGCGGAGCGCGCGATGGGTGATGACGACGTTCACCTCTTCGCTGGCCCGTGCGACCATCTCGGCCAGAAACGTGTATATCGTCGCCGAGCCCGTCAGGACCTGGAAACGGGGGGCGGAGTCTTCCCCTTCGGCCGAGAGCCCTGGAAGGAGCGTCCCGAGCTCCTGCGCGAGCTGGGTGTCCGTGGCCAAGGCCTGACGTCGGTCCTGCAAAGCTCGCTGGAACAGCAGGTCCGGGGAGGTCGGAACGTAGCGCCGGGGACGCTCCGCGGTGACCTGGACGATCCCGCGCCCACGCATCGACTCGAGGATGCGGTATCCGAAGACACGGTCGACATGGGCGTCCCGGGTGAGCTCCCGGGCCGTGGCCCGCCCGCGGCGGAGGAGGGAGAGATAGAAGACCGCCTCCCGCTCCGGAAGCCCGAACCGTTGCATCGCGCTGACGAGCTCTTCCCACTTCGTGGCGATCCCTTCCCCGCGGGACGAACGGACGGGCGGTACTTGAGGGGTGTGGTACTTGGTGATTACAACTCACACAGGGGCCCTGGGGACCACCCGTGCGCTGTGCCGACCGGTGGATCAGTCGCGGGACCCGCTGGGCCCGGCGCTGATGGAGGGCTTCTTGGAGCGTCCCGGCTGGGCGCGCGAGAGCCGGCGCGTGACCAACCGAGCGGAAAGCCAATTGTCCAGGCTGAAGGTCCGTCCCGCCTGGCCGACGAGCAGGGCCACGTAGACCAAGATGTAGATCGGATGGGGGCCGACGTCCGTGCCCCCCGGGAAAAAGAACGTCACACCGAACTGCGTGAGGAACAGGAAGAGCGAGAAGACCGCGCCCACGACGCAGGCGATCCGGGTCGTCAGGCCGAGAACGAGCGCGATGGCCAGGTACATTGTAACGCCGGCGAGAAGGATCGAGAACGCGCCGGCGTTCGAGGCCACGAAATTGGCAATGCCGGGACCCCCCAATGTGGAGCCCGCGAAACTGTCGGCTGTAGAACCGAACGTCGCAAAGAACTGGTTCGCGGGAAGGAGTATGAACAGCGAGTTGACGGCCCAAACGATCCCGATCCCGATCCGAAGGGCGGTGATGGCCAACCGGTTCCGGTGAGGGTTCGATCGGCCCTCTTGTGACACGCTCCTGATGGTTCCTGGTCCGAGGGAGTCCCGCCGCTCGGAACTCGTCTCATCCACCATCGGGATCCTTTCCGCCTCGTCATCGACGACCAGGGTTTCTATGTCTGCTGTCACCGAGCGAGACAACAGGGATCGATGACGCTCCTGCGATGTTCCGCATCCGCCGATGCACGTTCGCTTTCGGCGCGATGGGCATCTCTAGAAGACCGAGATGGCGCCGGCCCTGGTGCCCGCGAAGGAAGGAGGCTGTCCCTCTGCCATCGATGATCCGCGACCGGGGGCCTCGGGAACGAACATCCGAGCGACCTGCTCCATCGATCGGATCGCCCCCGCTAATGGCAAGCCCCCGAAATCGAACAGCCCTAGCACCTCGTCCACTCCGGCCCGAT
Source organism: Thermoplasmata archaeon (assembly GCA_049799275.1). Classification (GTDB taxonomy): domain Archaea; phylum Thermoplasmatota; class Thermoplasmata; order Lutacidiplasmatales; family UBA184; genus Lutacidiplasma. Next base: position 20,951 of record JBARHO010000132.1, on the reverse strand, counting down.
AGAGGTCCTCGATACCCGAGCGAACGTCCCGGGCCGCTCCGAAGAGCGCGAAACCCCGATCCTCGATATCCTGGGCGGAGGGAGGGACGCGGTGCGTAGAAGGAGCACCCGGGAGGTGATCGGAGAGCACCGCCATCCGAGTATCGAGGTACCTTTGCAAGGCCTGACGCGGACCCTCCGTGCCTTGGCCGACGGAGAGGTGGACCGCGACCGACACGGTGGGCGAAGCGCCGGGGAGCACCTCACGTCGGAACTCGCGGATCAGCGCGCGGAGTGCCGTCAGGTCCTCGACGGTGGCGTAGGGCAGCAGCGCGATCGAGTGGCCGGCCCGGCCGACGCTCGGGACGGACGCCCGACGTTGCGCCGCGACCCACACGGGAGGGTTCGGTCGTTGGACGGGAACGACATTGATGCGGACCGCACGCTGTCCCCCACGAACGCGGACCTCTTCGCCGCGGAACGCGGCCAGGATCGTCCCCAGGTTCTGATCGAGCAGCCGTCGCTTTTCCTCGGCCCGGACCCCGAACCCTTCGAACTCGAGCGGGACATAGCCGCTCCCTACCCCGAAATTGAGCCGTCCCTGGGTCAATCGGTCGACCAGCGCGAACTGCTCCGCCGTGTCGACCGGGTCGTGGAACGGCAGCACGCTCACCAACGACCCGAGCCGGACCGTCCGGGTCCGGGCGCCGGCCGCGGCCAGAACAACGGAAGGGGCGGGACAGACCCCCCCGGAGTGGAAGTGGTGCTCGCCGACCCAGAACGCATGAAGATGGTAACGTTCGCAACGCTCGGCGAGCTCAAGGAGCTGGGTCAGCCGATCCACCGGAGCGCCGGGATAGGCGTCGGCGACGCTGAAACAGCTCAAGCGCATGCTCTTCCCAGGTCCCTCGCACGGGTCAACTCGAGTTGTTTCGTCACGTGACCACAATCCCCTCGCGCCGGGACGACGGGCGACCCCTCAAGGGTCGACTTGGACCGGGTCAGGTCTCGGGGCCGACCGGATCGGGTTCGTCCGTGGACGCGGGGGTCGGGGAAGGCTCGGGCGGAGGTTCGACGGGAGGTTCCGGAGCTCGATCGGCCGGTGGTTCGGGCGCACCCGTCCCTCCCGCCGTGCGCCCCCTCGGGAAGATCACGAGGGAGGCCGCCAGCAATCCGGCCGCAGCCCAGCCCACGTACCATCCGATGCTCGGACCCCATGTGCCTCCGATGGAACCGCCGTGTACGATGGTCGCGTTACTGCTGGTGTTCGCTCCGCACGTCGTGTTCGTGCACGACCCGAAATAGGAATCTCCGGGTCCGACGGAGGTATTGTTGTACTCGAGGCCGGTACTGTCCGGGTGGGCCGAGGCATCCTGTGCCATCGCGTCCGGTTGAGCGAGCACGAAGCCGACCGGGATCGAGATCGTGACGAGCAGGGCGAGGAGGGTAAGGACCACGGTCGATCGGACCCATCGCCTCGAGCTCCGTCGTGAGGCCAAGCTGGTCAGACCGGCGAGGAACGCGAGGATGATCGCGAGCAATGCCACGATCCCCATGGCCTCGTACAGATCGCCGGTCGCCTGGTAGCCTTGCGAGGAATAGCTCGGGCTGGCGCTCGTCGACTGGCAGACCGTTCCCTGACACTGGGTGTCGTTCGTCGCGACGTGACCCGTCAGGTAGAAGCTCTGCGTGTTCGAGACGCTCGCGAGGCCGTTGAGCGTGACCGATATCTGGTACCAGCTCAGGAACAACGAAGAGATCAAGAGAAGGATCGCGAGGACCGTGAGCACGCTGGCCGCGGTGCGTCTTCGAGATTGGGAGGGAGCCACGGTAACGCCTAGAACGGCCCGCCAGCGTGTGAGGGGATATATCTTCTGAACTTGGCGAATGGGATCCGGTGCGCACGAGCGAGGCGAGTGCTATCTTCTGGCCGGCTCTCGATCCAGGATAGGGGAACATGCCGGAACATTCTGATCGACCCGAAGGAGCGGCGCTACCTCTGCCCCTCGTCGTGCTTTTCGATCTGGACAACACCCTTTTCGATCACTCCTACTCGGCGCGCCGGGGGTTGGCGGTCCTTCGGCGGTCCCACCCTTCCCTGCGCCGACGCACCCTGACCGACATCGCGGACGAGTACCAGCGCCTGCTCGACGCAACCCACGTTCATGTGATGAGCGGGAAGGAGACCGTTCAGAACGCCCGGACCCTCCGCATCCAACAGCTCATCGCGAGCTCGGGGGCCCGGGTCCCGCTCGAGGAGGCGGAGGTGCTCGCTAGCGAGTACCGCAGGATCTACCAAGAACATCGACGCGCGATCCCGGGGAGCGCCGCCCTGCTCCGCGCGGTCCACCAGCGCGCCAAGGTGGGGATCGTCACCAACAATCTCGTGGCCGAGCAAGAGGAGAAGCTTCGAGCGACCGGTCTCATGGGGTCCATCGACCACCTGATCATCTCGGAGTCGGCCGGGTTCCTCAAGCCGGATCCCCGGATCTTCCGACTCGCCCTGGACCAGGCCGGATGCGACCCGTCCGAGGCCCTGATGGTCGGAGATTCTTGGACGAGCGACGTCCGAGGCGCCTTGTCCGCGGGCATTGCGCCGGTGTGGTACAATCCCCGGGGCTTGGCACCCCCCGAAGCGATCGAGGTACCGGTGATCTCCTCGTACCGCCCGCTCCGAGCGGCCCTGCGCATTCTCTTCCCGCGGCCCTAGACGTACCAGCGGAACGTCGCGACCTCCTGCGGTCCGGAAGGCGGTTCGAACAGCGGGGTCTCGTGTCGCGCTTCCGCTGTGCAGTGTCGCCGATCTTCCGGCTCGATCTGACGAGAGTAACGCGACTCCGAGAAGAAACAGGCAAACCATTAATGCCGCCACGGTGTCTTGCGCCCGTACCTCGGTAGCCGGTGCTCCCGAGGGGAACGGATCGATGATGGCCGCAGAGACCAAGAAGGTCTGGATGGACGGGAGCCTCGTCGACGTTGCGAACGCGAAGATCCACGTTCTCAGCCACACGTTCCACTACGGGGTAGGGGTCTTCGAGGGCATCCGGTGCTACGAGACCCGAAAGGGTCCGGGCATCTTCCGGCTGCGGGACCACGTCCAGCGCCTCATCGCGTCGGCCCGGCTCTACCGGATGCCGGTCCCCCTCTCCGAACAGGAGATCTCGCGCGCGATCATCGACACGCAGGCCGCGAACGACATCGTCCCATCGTACATCCGACCGATCCTGTACCGGGGCGAGCCCGCGCTTGGGGTCAAGAACCTCAAGGGGCGCGTGTCCTTGGCGGTCGCGGCGATCCCGGCGAAGAAGTACCTGGGGGAGGACTCCGAGAGCGGGGTCCGCGCCAAGATCTCCCCCTTCCGCAAACCCCGCTCGGACGCCCTTCCCTCGTTCGCGAAGGCCGACGGCAACTACCTCAACAGCTACCTGGCCGGGGCCGACGCCGCGGACGATGGGTACGATGAGGCGATCCTCCTGGACACGAACGGCTACGTCGCGGAGGGCACGGGCGAGAACATCTTCATCGTGCGGAACGGGACCATCTTCACTCCGGGGCTGGAATCGAACCTCCTGGTCGGGATCACCCGCGACACGGTCTGCCGCATCGCCCAGGACCAAGGGTATCCGCTCGTCGAGAAATTGATCAGCCTGAACGAGCTCCTGACCGCGGACGAGGCCTTCTTCTCGGGTACGTACGCCGAGGTGGCCCCGATCCGTGAGATCAGCCACTACCGGATCGGGGACGGCAAGCCGGGCCCCATCACGCGCGATGTCATCGATATCTTCCGCAAGGCCGTTCGCGGCGAGGAAGAGAAGTACACCGATTGGATCACGCTCGCCCCGGCGCTCGCGCCCCGGCCGGTCCCTCGCGGATCGCGCCGTTGACGTGCCTCAGTAACTTGGCGTAGGGGCTGGCTCCCGCGAGCTTGGGAAACGACACCGTGTCCGTGATGGCATCCTAGGATGCTACGTTCGCGCGATCGGAGCGAACGGAGCAGCCCGCCATAGCCAAGCCGCCGCCAATTCACCGGCTCCGCGGAGACGGCGACCGGGATCCAGGAGGATCGTGTGACCGTGGATGGTCGCGTGGCACGGACCGGGACCGAAACCAGGGCGCGCCGTGGCGGATGACGGCCTCCTGCCGTGCGCCGGGGTCCCTTGACCCGGGCCGGACGCAGCTAGTGGACCTACTGTGAAGTAACCTCGGGATACGTCGCTCGGCACCAAACCGGGACATTCGCCTGGTGGCGACGGTCCGCCCGTACCGTGTCCCGGAACCGCTTCCCTCGTCGGATCCTCTCCTCATTTCGATATGCCACCGCCGCATCCAACGCCTCGCCCACCTCTGGGACCGAGGTGAAGTGGGTGCCGGGCAGCGCCAGCTCCTCAAGGTCCCGTGCGTGGGTTTCGACCGGGTTCTGCCAACTCGCATGCGTCGCCGTCGGAACCAGCACCACGTTGTTCAGCCTCGCCCACCACCGGATCTCTTGCGTCCAGTGCGAGGAGAGGCCGTCTTGGATGATGTAAACCACCTGGTCGGTAGGATATTTCGCCCGTTCCTCCTTCAGGAACTCCAGCCACTTCACCGCGTGCTTCGTCGGATACACTTGTCCGGACAGCTGCTGGTGGTAGACGTTCAGCGCGAGGAAGTAGTACGTGGTCCCATACTCCTTCGAATACTCGGCCGGGATCCGCCCGGGGCGCTGCTCGGGGAACCATCCCGAGCCGCCTTGGGGGATCAGCTGGATCGGTCCGATCTCATCGGCGCTGAGGACCACGGGCGGGTTGTGGGGCATCCGCGTCAACTTCTCGATGTATCGTCGCTTCTTCTCTCGCTCGGGGTCGGGGCTCTCCTTCCACGTCCGAAGGGACTGGTGAGAGACGTCGGACTCGTGGAGGATCACCCGCAGCCACTCCGGACCGATCGACCCCACGACACCCCGCTTCATCGCCTCCTCTCGGAGGCGGGCGAGCGACCACTGCGCGTAGGGAAGTCCAAGGTCCTTTGGACGGGTGAGGGCGAGGTCGACGAGCGCCTGGCGCTGCTCGTCGGTGAATCGGGACGGTCGCCCCGGCCCCCACTTGGGTTGGAGCATGGCGAACCCATGCAGATTGAAGGCGCGGATCAACTCCCGAACATAATCTTCACTCATCAGGGCGATGACGGCGATCTTGGGAGGGGTGAATCCTTGAGCGGAGGCGAGGATGACCTGGGCTCGCTTCACCTCAATGGCGCTCTGGTGGTGGCGCACGATACGGCGAAGCCGATTTCCTTCGTCGTCATTGATCTCCCGAACCCGAACGACCATGCCTCCGGGTAGAGCAGAACCTAGCCTAGACCTTTCGGTCCTGGTTCCCGAACAGATTTCCTAGTCGGTCCACTAGTGGGCCTCAGAGGCACGGTGGGTGTGGGGATCCGGCCGCCAGACCAGCTCGATCTTGAGCCCGTCCGGCCCTTTGATGAACAGGGATCGCGAGTCGTCCCGTTCCTTCTCTCCGGTGACCTGGATGCGGGCCCGGGTCAACCGGCTTCGAAGCCCCGTCCATTCGGCCACCCGGAAGGCGAGGTGATCGACCCCATGCGGGGCCTCGTCCTTGGTCGCGTCCCGAAGACCCAGGACGTGATCGCCGAGGAGCAGGAACGTGTGGTCCGAACCCTCTCCGATCACGTCCATGCCCATCTGTTCCACGAAGAAGCGTTTCGATTTCAGCCGGTCCTTCACCCGGATGTCGATATGATCGAACCCTTCTAGCCCGAAGTCCATCGTGTTGTCCCTCGACCGTCCGCGCCGTCAGGCGCGAACCGGCGGCCCACCGACAGTGGCCCAGCTATTTCTTGGCTCCGAGCCGGGCGGCTGCCTGAGGATCCCCCGCCGGGACGGAGATCGACCCGGGGCTATATGGGGGAGGTACCTTCTGGCGAGCGATGGCCCTGCTCACCGATCATGAGGACCACTTCGAAAAGGCCCTTCGACGGCTCGAGGCGTTCTCCTCCTTCGCGGAGCTGATGGCGGAGCGCAGCTCGGGCGGTCGCCTGAGGTTCGATTCCTCCGCCGTGAGCCCGGGACCGGCGCCCCGGCTCGGGGGTGTGGTCCTCCGTGCCTGGGACGGACAACGGTGGGTCGAGGCCGCGGTGGCCTCGTTCGAACCGACCGCCCTCGCCGCGACGGCCCAGCAGGTCATCCACCGTCTCCCGGCGCGGACCTCCGCAACCCCCCCTCCCGGGGAGGCCGCGACGGGCCGGGCCGAACGGGTGGTCGACGCGAAACGTCCGCCCTCCTCCGAAACGGTGGAGGACCGCATCGCGCTGGCGAAGGAGTGGTTCGGTTGGGCGACCTCGGTGCCCGGCATCCATAATGCGATTATCAGCCTCTTCGATACGGAGGATGAGAGATTGTACCTGTCGACCGCGGGTGCTCGGCAATATCAGCGGCTCGTCCGGACGGGGGCCAGCGTGGTCCCGATCGCGCTGGAGAACGGGCGGGTCGAGTACGATTACATGGCCGAGGGACGGCTGGGAGGGTACGAGGTCCTGGACCGGATCACCGAGGACCGGGTGCTGGAGGTCGCGCGCGAGTCGCAGGAGCTCCTGAAGGCCGAGGCCGCTCCGACCGGGTCGATGACGGTCCTGATGGACCCGAGCACCTCGGGGACGTTCGCCCACGAATCGTTCGGCCACGGGACCGAGGCCGACCAGCTGCTGCGCGACCGGTCGTACCTGAAGCCCCTGCTGGGGCAGGTCCTAGGCCCCGAATGTCTCACCTTGGTCGACGACGGATCCTGGCCGGATGGATGGGGAACGATCTTCTTCGACGACGAGGGCCATCCGGCCCAGCGGACCGTCATGGTCGACCACGGTCGGTTCGTCGAGGTCCTGCACGATCGCGAATCGGCCGCCGCCATGGGCCGAACGGCGCGCGGGAACACCCGCCGTGCGGATTTCATGGGCCGGCCGTTCGTCCGGATGACGAACACGATGGTCGAGCCCTCCGACTGGACGTTCGCCGAGCTTCTCGAAGAGGCCAAGGAGGGGGTCCTCTTGCAGAGCTGCACGAGCGGGATCGAGGACCCGTTGGGTGGACAGATGCAGATCAAGGTCAAGAAGGCCCGATCGATCGAGAACGGGCAGATCACCAAGCGCTATTCCTCGATGGGTCTCTCGGGCCGAGTGCTCGACGTGCTGCGGGCGATCAAGGGCGTGAGCGGGCCGGAGGATTTCGCCATGTCCCCTGGAAGCTGCGGCAAAGGTCACAGTGATATCCTTCCGGCCGGCACGGGGGGCACGTATCTGCTGACCGAGGCCGTCGTGGGGCCGGCATGACGTCCGCTGGGCCGCAGACGGCCTTCCGTGTGGCCGATGTCCTCCGGGGCCGGCTGGAGGCTCCGTGGGAGGTCTACGGCGAGCATCTCCGGCGGTTCGAGATCCACCTGAGCGGCGACCGCATCGAGATGATCCGCGGCCCGCTCGAGATGGAGGGGTATGGGCTCCGGCTATTGCGGCGGAAGGAAGGCACTCTCGGGATCGGGTTCTCCGCGACGTCCGAGCTTTCCACGCCCGGTATCGCGCGGACGGTGGAGGTGGCGGAGGCCACCGCGTCCCACGCGCGGTTCCCCGCCCCGAAGGCCGAGCTCCCGTCGTCCGATGCCGCGACGACCGGGGACATCGAGACCGTGGACGCCCGTCTCTGGAACGAGCCGTTCGAGACCTTGGAGAGCTATGCCCACCAGTTGCTCTCCCAGTTCGACGGTCGTGGGACCGTCGTGCCCAGCTTTGGCTCGATCAAGGCCACGCTCTCTCAGTCGACCATCTCGAACTCCCAAGGCCTGGAACGGGGCCTGGACCGCACCACGGTCGAGTTCGAGTTCGCGGTCAAGGCATCGGGTGGACCGGAGGGGGCCCCCCCGGGGGAGTACTGGGTCGTACGGCGTCAAGGCTCGCTCCCGACGGACGGGATCGCCTCCGAGGTCGACCACTGGTGTCGGCAGGCCGAGGCGATCCGAAGGGCGGGGACCCCTGCCTCGGGGCCTCAGAAGGTCATCTTCCCTCCGCACGTACTGGCCGACGTGCTCCCCGCGATCCTGGGCTTCCGACTCTCGGGGGCCGCCCGGCTGAGAAAGCTCATGCCTGAGCCCGGCGCGGAGATCGGAAGTGAGAAGGTCACGATCTGGGACGATCCGACCCTACCGTTCGGGATCGGGAGCGGGGCGTTCGACGACGAGGGGAGCCCCCATTCGAGACGGGCGATCCTCGAGCGTGGCAGAGTGGTGTCCGGGCTCTACGACGCGCTGCATGGCGCCGCCTTCGATCTGCCCTCGACGGGGAACGCCAGCCGGGAGGGGACCTTCACCAGTGAGTCGATACGTTTCGCGCATTCTCCCCAGCCCGGGACCAGCAACCTTTCTTGGGAGCCGGGCGACGGGGGCACCGACGAGGAACTGATCGAGGCGGTCGGCGAAGGGATCTGGCTCGAGCAGCTCGGGTACGCCTTCCCCGATGCGTTCTCCGGGGCGTTCGGGGGCGAGATCCGAGTGGGGTATCGCATCGAGCACGGAAAACTGGGCGAGCCGATCCGCGGCGGGATCATCGGGGGTCTCTTGTTCGGGGGTCCCGGGGAGCCATCGCTCCTTCGCTCCGTGACCAGTACAGGGTCGCGACCCAGGACCGAGGGGTCGCTCCGGGCGCCGTCGGTCGTGGTGGACCCGATGGCAGTCGCCGGCGGGACCGGCACCTAGGCCACACCGGACGGGGCCCGGTCACTTCGGACGGAGCAGGATCGTACCGCAGGCGGGGCAGCGCTGGCCGGGCAGATTGGCCGAGTAGCTGCCAGTGAAGCCGGTCGGGACGAGCACGAGCAGTCCGTGCGGTCGCAGCCGTTCGGTGACGGCCTCCTTGGACCAAAAGAGCCCCGAACCGTTCGTGGACGTGACGAACCCTTCATCCATCGGCTTGGTGCACTCGGGGCAGGGCCGGGGAGCGTTCATGGCCCACGGTCCAGCGAACGAGGACTATCATACCTTTGGCCACTTGTAAGGACCGATCCCGAGGGCCCAGGGGCCGGTCGACGCCGGGCGGAGGGTGATTGTTGCGAGGTCGAGGCGAGATCGCGACCTGAGGCTCGGCGATTCAAGAAGATATATAACTCAAATTGGCGCAAGTCAAGTAAAACAACGACCCCCGCGAGGTCCGGGCAACCTCGCGGGGGCCCAAATCATCTTCAGGCCGTTATAGTCCAATGAGCGACATCGTTAGTGACCTCGGGACGGTCGGTGAGCTCGAGAGGCGTATCGTCCCGATCGCGGGGTCCCTCCCGCGCGGGCAGGGGACAACCAGTCGGGCCAGCCAGGGGCCACCTCGAACGCTGGGAAGGGCGCCGTCACCGCGACCAGGAGCTGGGGCTGGCCATACAGGCCGGTCTCGCGCGGGGCGCGGAAGTTGACCGAGCGGATGGGCTCGGCACTGAAGATCACGGGAAGACCTCGGTGAAGGGCTGGAGCGGGGGCCAGAGCATCGCGAGGGGCGGGTCACGGGGCTTGTGCTTGCGGTCCGCGGCGGGGAGGACCACGGCGGAGGGCCCCACGCCGGACGAGTGCTTCGTTCCCATGGGCCGGATCTCGGCCTCGGTCCCGACCATGTACGGGAGGGCGCCGACCACCGCGTGGGGGCACTCGCGCTCTCGGAAACCGATCGCCGAAAGGACCCCATCGCGGTGCGACTCCCCGCAGGTGGCGCAGGTGTCGACCTGGCTGAGCATCGTTCCGATACCGCCCAGATACGCCCCGCTCTCGGTACTTCGACTCATGGTAAAGGATACTGTGGGCAAATTGATATTTAAAGTCCGTCCGTTAGTTTGTACAAAATAACTCTAAGTAGGGCCATCCCCCATCCGGAGGACCGTGCCGGCCCTGAGCTACCTCCCGGCCGAGATCCTCGACTACCTCAAGACCCACTCCACCACGGAGGGCTGGGCCAGTGGGATCGGCCAAGCGGAGCTGGCCAAGGCGCTCGGGTACCACCGGTGCTCGATGTCGCGTCCTCTGGCCGAGCTTGTGACGAACGGGATGCTCCGGGCCCAGCGGGGACCGGTCCGGGGAGGCACGCGCAAGCAGCTCGTCTACACGCTGACCGATCAGGGCCAGGTCTACCTGAGGCGGGAGTCCCGCGAGGTGCCGATGGTCGCGGGGGCGATCCCCTCCCCGCCCGAGCACTTCGTGGGCCGGAGGGAGGAGCTCCGCCGGCTCGAGGAAGCGGCCCGCACCGGCGGGATCCTGATCGTCGAGGGCGCGGCCGGGATGGGCAAGACCTCCCTGGTCACGAAGTATGTGCGGCGCCTGCGCTCGAACCGGCTCCGATTCTGGTTCACGGTCCGGGCCGGGAGCCTACCGAGCCACTTGACGCTCGCCCTCGCCCACTCGCTGGCGAACCTGGGCGGTCAACAGCTCGCCCAGTACTCTCGGCTCCCGCGTCAACCGATCGGGCGGGAGGTCGCGGACCTGATCCAGCGGGCGACGGGGGATCGAGGGATCGTGATCGTCCTCGACGACATGCACCACGCCCCGCCGGAGCTGCGAAAGTTCCTGACGGATCTCGTGACCGGCTTCGACGACGACCGGATGGACCTCTTCATCCTGATCGGGCAGCACGGGCCGTTCCTGGACATCGAGGCGGACCCGATCCACCGGCTCCTGGTGAAGGGGCTGGACCGTCAGGCCGCCCACGAGCTCACCGACCGCCGGGGCGGTCTCGCGCAACGGTTCGAACCGATCTACGAGGCCAGCCTGGGGAGCCCTCTCCTGCTCCAGCTCGCCGTGTCGTCGCCCGGGACGGACCTGACGCCCCGGGCCCTCCCGGCGGCCCTGGTCGCCCGCCTCTCCGAGGAGGAACTACGGGCGCTCGCTCCCCTGGCGCTCGCCGGGGAGTCGTTGCCCCATCTGTTCCTGCTCAAGGCCCCGACGCTCAAGGCCACCCGCCTCTCGGAGCTCGTCCAGCTGGGGATCGTCCAACGGTCCCCGGACGGACGGATCGACATGGTCCAGGTCGTCCGCGAGGAGCTCATCGGACGCATCCGTCCCTCCGATGAGCGATGGGGTCACCTTCAGCTGGCGAGCTACTACTCCGGGAGCCGACGTCCCGAGGCGGTGCGGGAACGGTTCAACCATCTCGTCGCCGCCGAGGCCTGGCGGCCGGCCTCCCACGTGCTCGCGGGACAGGAGCGGTCGCTCCTCTCCCTCGGGTACGATGACGCCCTGCGGAACTCGCTCCGGCATCTCTCGCGCGGGATGCCCTCGGGGTTGGGTCGCATCAAGGCCCTGAAGGCGGAGGCGACCGTCCTCCGGATGCACTCCGAGTACTCCGAGGCGCTCGCCACGCTCCGGCGGGCCGCGGCGGAGTCCGCTTCGGATTCCCCGCAACGCTCCGAGTGCCTGGTTGGCACCGTCGAGCTCCTGGTCCGTCTGGGGCAGCTCGACGAGGCCGACCACGCCCTCCGACAGGTGCAGGACCGGGCGCCTCTCAGCCGACGGGTCGAGATCATGGCCCGCATCGGGCAGGCCCGCGTGATGGAGGCCCGCGGCGACCTGACGACCGCCCAGCGGACCTACGAGGAGGTGTTCGAGACGGCCCAGCGTCTCCACCTGGTCGACCTCGAACTGGAGAGCATCCAGCGGTGGTCCCGTCTGGCCACGATCGGCGGGGACCGGGCGACGGCGCTGCGGGTCATCGATGAGGCCCTGCCCGAGGCCCGGGAGGCAGGTCGACTGGACATCGTCCTCAACCTGCTCCTGACCCGTTCGCGCGCCTACTCGGAGATCGGGCAGCTCGGCAACGCCAAGGCGGACCTGTCGCAGGTACGCGACGAGGCCGAGACGTCGGGTTACCTCTATTTCCTCGCGTCCGCGAACAGTGGCCTGTGCGCGGTGTCCGCCGAGGACCATCAGTGGCGAGAGGCCACGACCTTCGGTCGGCAGGCCTGCGCCCAGGCGGAACGCCTGGGGAACGACACGCTCCTGGGCCATTCGCTCGGCCTGCTCTGCGGCTGCGCCTATCGGGAGGCCGCCGCGGCGGAGACCAGCCCGGCGGACCGGGTCCGACTGCTGGACGAGGCGCTCGCCTACGGGCAGCGCGGCGTCAATATCCTGGAGAAGCTCCCCCCCTCGGACTCGTTGGTGCTGATCCAGTCCTACCTGGCCGAGCTCTACATCGAGTCGGGGCTCGCAAAAGAGGCGCAGGAGCATCTGGACGAGGCCAACCGGATCGCCAGTGCCCTCGGGATGACGTGGTACAAGGAACGGATGGACAACGAGATCCGTCCCCGCTTGGAGGCGATCAGCACGCCCGGCAGCTGATCGCGGCGTGGCCAAGTCGTGAGGGGAGTTTGCACCCCCCTCGAACAAACGGTTCACTCTTGGTAATGGGGTCCGGACGGCGGAAGCAGCGGTAGGTACACTCGTATCACCTCCGAGCGCTCTTCCGGGAAGGGGTATATGAGCTCGACCCTATCCGGGGTTCCGGCTCGAGGGGATATACACTACCTCAGCATACGTGTGACACTGTATTTTCCTAAGAAACCTTAGGGGGGGCCGGGGCGGCCGTCACCGGATGGAACAGCGCCTCCTTCCGCATCCGATGGATCAGCCGCACGTCGTCGACCTCGTACCGGGTCTGGGCCCAGGGGTCCGCGATGTTGGAGTAGCCGCGGACCTCCCAGAAGCCGGGCTCGTCCTTCGCGACGAACCGTAGTCCCCGGAGCCATTTCGCGCTCTTGTAGAAGTAGCGCTTCGGGACGAGCATCCTTACCGGGCCGCCGTGCTCGGCGGGGAGCTCCTGCCCATCGACCTGGTAGGCCACGAGAACGTCGTCCTCCAGCAGCGCCTGGTAGGGCAAGGAGGTGGTGAACCCTTGTTCGCACTCCATGATCACGAACTGGGCCTCGGGCGCCGGCATCACCCGGTCCGCGATGCTGCGGAACGGGACCCCTTTCCAGCGGGTCCCCAGTTTCGTCCAGGACGTCACACAATGGAGGTCCACGACCTCCTCCTTCTGAGGGAAGCGGAGCAGTTGGGGAAAATCGATCCGGAGGCTCGTCGCGACCTGCCCCCCGACCGTAAGGTCCCAGTTCTCCCGAGTGAGATCGGCGGGCACCGAACCGGCATGGAGCACCGGCCAACTGTGCGTGACGATCTGCCCCGGCGGCACCCGTGAGCTCACGCCGGTGGAACGGACCTCCGCGACCCTAAGGCTTTCGCTGCCGCAGGGGGGAAGTTCCCTAGGCGGACCTAGTCCCGGGCGGGCCGTTCCTTCCGGATCTCGACCTCGTCACCCGTCCAGTCGAACTTCAATCGGGTGCGGGGTTGCCACCTCTTCCGACGGTCCCAGAGCGCCCCGACCAGGAGCGGCAGGCCGATCGAGACGTCCAGATGGGCCATGGCCCGGGTGGCGGTCTTAGAGATCTTGCCCCAGGACTGGGCCTCGTCGAGGGTGCTCCCCGAGAGCCCGCCCCAGTGCGGAACATCGGTCGTGATCTGCAAGGCATAGTGATGGCCCTCGCCTTCGCGGCCGAACGCGTAGTTCGCCATCACGATCCCGTCATTGATCCAGTTCTTGGGGGTACCGCCCCCGATGTAGATCACCGCGGTGCGCGGGGAATGGGCCAGGATCTGGACCAGCTCATAGTTGTCCCGGACCGCATCGAGGATGAACCGGTCCTTGCCCCGGTTCTTCTGATAGTGCAGCGTCAGCCCGATCCCGATCGAGCTGTCGATGAGGGCCGGGGAGAAGACCGGGACCCCGCGCCGGGCGGCGGTGGCGACCAGCGAGGCCTCGTCGTCGAAGTGCGAGCCCAAGAACCCGAGGAACTCCCGCGAGGAGGCGGGACGGGCCGGGAACTCCTCGGTGATGCGACCGATCTCCCGGTCCGTGTCCTCGAACTTGAGCTCGTCGACGTAGGTGTCGTAGATGCGATCCAGGTAGAGCTCGCGGAGCTGGACATCGTCGGCGGTGGGGGTGCCGACCCAGTGGCGGCCTCCGATGGTCTGGTAGATGTCCTGATAGAGGACCGCTCCCGTCGAAACGACGACGTCCACGAGGCCCCACTCCACCAGATCTCGCAGGACCGTCCGAAGCCCCGCGGCGATGAGAGGACCCGACAGGCCGATGAGGATCGTTGGGCGCTTCGGGTCGGTCAGGGCGTTCTCCCACACCTCCAGGCATCGGCCGAGGTTCCGGGCCTGGATGGAGGTGCCCTGGAAGGCCGTCAGCAGATCCCCGAGCCCCCCGATCCGGGTCACGTCGACCGGGGAGACGGTCTTCTTCAGGAACCGACGCCGCGCTGTGCCGATCTTCGGAGCCACGTCACCGCGCTAGCGTCCGAGCGACATAAACGCTCCCAAGTAGGGACGGACCGTCGCTCCCGAATGACGACCATCCGGGGGGACCGCACGCTCCGCGGTCGAGGCGGGGGTTCAATTACCTCGAACGTGCAACCACCCGCGGGAAACGTGCTCGCGACCCCATCCTCGGTCCTTCGGGCCCTCGAATCGCTCTCGGAGGGTACCGGGCGGGTCCTGGTCCTCTCGGGACCCCCCGAGAGCGGAAAGAGCGCGTCCCTTCTCCACCTCCGCGACGAGCTCGAACGTCGCCAGGTCGAGGCGATCTCCCTCCAGGGCACGTACCGGAACCGGAACATCCCGTTCTCCGGCGTTTCCGGTCTTCGGGACCCCTCCGAGGCCGTGTCGGGGGGCCGGGGACCCTTCGGTCCCGAGTTCTCGCTCCGCTCACCCCCGCTCGCGTACGTCCCAGGGCCGCTGACCCGGAACAGCCGCGGGCGCATCGCTCGCGATCCGCTCCTGGGTGGGGGCCCTCGGCCGCCGAGTCGCCCCCGCGCCGCGCTGACGGTGGACGCGGCCGACATCTACGACGATTGGACCGACCAGTTCCGGGCCCATCCCGACCGGGCCCGGTCGATCCTGATCGACGACGGGACCTTCCTGGACGCCGACAGCCGGGAGGTCATCCTCTCGTTGGCCGAACGGTCGCCGCTGCGTCCGATCCTGATCGCCGTGGTCCTCGACACCTCGGTGCCGGCGTTCAGCGCTTGGGAGGAGCGGCTCTCCGGACGGGAGCACGTCGATTGGATCCGATTCGATGCCGCTCGGTTGGACGCCCGAGAGATGGACCGGCTGAGGGAGCGGTTCGAGGAGCTCCCCGAGTCGACGCGCCGGATCCTCGGCTACGCGGCCTTCATGGGTGGGACCGTCACCGAGACCCGATTCAGCGCGGCGACGCGTCTCCCATGGTCGGCGCTCTCGCCGACGCTATCGCCGGCGGTGGAGGCAGGCCTGGTCCGCATCGAAGGTCGGCGGGTCCAGATCCCCCGGCAGGAGTGGACCCGCGGGATCCAGGAGCTCACGCCGGCCGACGTGCAAGAGGTCCTGCACCGGGAGATCGCCGAATCGCTGTCGGGCCAGGAGGCCGAACCGGATCTTGAGCGGCGGGTGGACCTCGCCGAGCACTGGTATGCGGGACGTCCGGGGCCCGAGGCCATCCAGCACCTCGTCGAGGCCGCGGGTCTGACCGAACGATTGGGGGCCTTCGACCGCGCCGAGGACCTTCTCGGCAAGGCGATCCGATGCCTTCCGACGCTGCCCGAGATCGACCGGAACTCGACCGAGTCGGATCTTCGGTTGGCGCACGCACGGCTGCTCTTGCTCACCGGAAGGATCCAGGAGGCCGAAGGGGAGCTGCACGCCGGTATCACGATGGGCCTGCGTCCCGATCGGGACCCTCAGGGCCTCGAAGGGGCCGTGGAATCATTGCTCACGGTCCTGATGGTCGTTGGCCCGCGACCTTCTCTGATCACCCAGCTCGCCGAGCTCGTCGACCGTTGCCACGATCGGGAGTCGATCGGGGCCGAGGTCCTGATCATGAACGCCCTGGCCGAGCTTGAGCTCCAGCGCGGCCGGTCCGGGGTCGCCCGAGAACATGCGGGGCGGGCGCTTCGAAGGTCCCGTACGATCCGGTCCCCCGCGCTGGTCGGGCTGGCCATGGTCGGGGAGGCGGCCGTCCGGGCCGAAGGGACACGGGAAGAGCGAAAGGAGGGTCTTCGTCTCCTCCGGGAGGCGGACCCGGTGCTCGGGTCGAGCCAGTCCGCGACCTTCCGAGAACGCTTCGAGCAGGTCGAGATCCGGCTCTTGAGGGCCACGGGCCAGGCGGAGAGAGCTCTGCGCATGATCGAACAAGGGATCTCGAGCGCGGTCCGTTCCCGTTCCCTGGTCGCCGAGCTCGATCTCCAGGTCGCCCGGGCCGAACTGCTCCTCGAGGCCGGAGAGGACGATGCGGCGATCGATGCCGCCGTGGTCCGTGGCCGGGAACTGGCGGACCGACTTCATCTGGTCCCGCCCTCGCCCGACCTCCTTCGGCTGCGGCTGATCGAGGGACGCCGCTCGATGGCCGCCGGACATCCCCATCAGGCGGCGGACCTATGGACCTCGATCGTGGACCTCCCGGTACCGCTCGCCCCCCCTCGGTTGCGGGCCGAGAGCCTGCTCCGTCTGGTGGTGCTCGAGACGGGTCGAAAGGATTGGACCGCGGTCGAGCGGTACTTGGGGTGGTTGAGCGGACCCGAGATGAGGGCGGGACTGACCCCTGCGTGGCGCGCGTGGCTCGACCAGATGCAGCAAAAGGCGGAGGGAACCTCCGAACCAGGCCCCGGGAGCGTCTCCCCCGCTAGCCCGTGAGGCTGGGGAACGATCCAGGGAACAGCGCGTAGAGGATCGTCACGACCCCGACGATCGTCAGGATGATGATCACGATGCGATCGAGGTGCTTGGGCTCGATCCGGGCCCCCAGGCGCGACCCGATGAGGCAGGCCCCCGCCGCGACCGCCAAGAGCGCGAGCGCCGCGGCCACGCCCACGATCAGCGGGTCCCCAAACGTCCCGACGAGCACGATGGTGAGGATCATGGTCGTATCCCCGAGCTCGAGGAGGAGAATGAGAAGGAAGGCCGCCGTCAATGCCGAGCGTCCCGTCGGCGGCCTCCGCTGGGACTCGGGGACGATAGCCAGGTACGCGGCATACCCGAGCAGGAAGATCCCCCCTCCCAGACGAAGATAGACGATCTGGCCGTGGAGCGCAGCCAGGATGGCCGTGCCGACCAGCACGGCGAGGATCGTGGTGACCAGGTAGGCGCCCGCGGCCCCGAGCCAGGCCGACCGGGCGGACTGGCGCGAGGAGAAGCCGATCAGCGCGAAGTTGGTCCGGTCGAGGAGCTCCGTTCCGCCAATGATCGCAAAGACGAGGATGAAGACGCTCGCCGGGTCGACCGCCATGCTGCGCGGAAGCCGTCGTCGGTCCTAGGCCAGGTGGCTCAGGAACTCGTCCACCATGCGTTCGCAGTAGATGCACCGCAGAACGACCGGTCGGCGCCGCGCGATCTCGAACTCGCTCTCGACCGGCTCGTGCTGGTTCGAGATGCAGCTCGGGTTAGGGCACCGCACGATCCCGACGATACGGTCCGGGAGATGGACCGTTCGCTTCTCCCGGACCTTGAAGTCCCGGATGATCGCGATCGTCGCGGTCGGGGAGATGAGCGCGATGGCGTTGACCTTCCGGGGGGAGAGCTCCATGTTCTCGACCTTGACGATGTCCTTCCATCCGATTTTCTGGCTGCGGACATGGAGCCCGACCGCGACCGTGGAGTCCTTGTCGAGGTCCTGGACCCCGATGATCCGAAGGACCTCGAGCGCGAGCCCGTTCGCGATGTGGTCGATGACCGTCCCGTTCTTGATCGGAGTGATCTTGAGCTCGCGCATCGTTGGATCCCTACGCGGCCTTCCCCGTGAGGATGAGCGAAAGG
The DNA here is from genome assembly GCA_049799275.1 of Thermoplasmata archaeon. Taxonomy (GTDB): domain Archaea; phylum Thermoplasmatota; class Thermoplasmata; order Lutacidiplasmatales; family UBA184; genus Lutacidiplasma. Next base: position 3,123 of record JBARHO010000132.1, on the reverse strand, counting down.
AGGGCCATGCGGACCGGTACGCCCAGGAAGGCCTGCCGGAAGTACCGGGCATGCGGCGTGGAGTCGACCTCCGGCGCGACCTCGCCGGTGCGCGGTAGCGGATGCATCACGATCAGACGGTCCTTGGCCCCCACGAGGAGCTCCTGGTCGATCCGATAGGATCCGGCCACCTTCAGATACTCCGACTCGTCGCCGAACCGTTCTTTCTGGATCCGGGTGACGTAGAGGACATCCGCGTTGCGGACCGCCCGGTGCATCTGATCCTCCTCCTCCACGTGGGCCCCGAGCTCGTCGAGATGCTCACGGACCTCGTCCGGGAGTTTGAGGCTCGGGGGAGAGGAGAGGACCATCTCCGCGCCGAACATGGCCAGCGCGTGGGCCAACGAATGGACGGTCCGGCCGTACTTGAGATCCCCCATGAGCACGACCCGAAGTCCGCTCAAGGTACTGAACGCCTCTTGCATGGTGGCCAGATCGAGCAGGGTCTGGGTTGGATGCTGACCGGCTCCGTCCCCGGCATTGATCACGGGTTTGTCCGAGGCCTGCGCTGCCAACCGCGCCGCCCCTTCGTTCGGATGGCGGAGCACGATGGCATCCGCGTACGACGAGAGCATCCGGATCGTGTCGTGCAAGGTCTCCCCCTTCCGCATCGAGCTCGCCGAAGGATCCGTGATGGAGGTGCACTGCCCCCCGAGGCGAAGGACCGCGGTCTCGAACGACAGGCGGGTCCGGGTCGAGGGCTCGAAGAAGGCGAGGCTCGCGAGCCGGCCGGCCAACTGATGGCCGATCTTCGCCCCCTCGGCGTACGGGATCATGCGCCGGGACGCTTGAAGGATGTCCTCGATATCCTCACGCGACAGGTCACGGATACTGATGATGTCGCGTCCCTTGATCCCCATCTGATCGGCGCACACGGGCCGGTGGGATAATCATTGTGGATCGGCGTGCATTGGATCCGGAGAGATCCGTGCTCGCGCGTGCGCTTCGGATGTCCGGATGGATCCATTTTCGGTAGATGACTGTCCCGGGTTCACCCGATCTCTCGGTCCGTATCTCCGCCCAACGGGTCGTTCCGCACCGATCGATCGACCGAAGGAAAATGGGCCAACCGGCAGGTTCTGTCCGGAGGTCACTCGGCGGTAGCCGGCCGGCTGAGAGGCCGGACGGTTGCCACCGGCGATCGCTCGCCGGTGGGGCCAGGTCGCGCTAGTAAGCCCCATTCTGTTCTAGGCAGCATTCGACTCCGCGCTCTCCTCAACGGTCGGGGGGTCGTCGTCATACCGTCGCTTAGGGCTTGCTCCCGGGAAGTCGGCCGTTTCACCAGATCCGGACGGATCCTCCGACCCTGGGTCTTCACTGTGCCATCCGGCTGTGTCGTTTCTGCTCCGTGGCTCGGGCTCTCACCCGGCGGGTTCCCGCCCGCTCCCGTGACCCCTGGAGTGGGGACTTTCCTCAGCGAGGTCGCCTTGTGAGCTCCCTCTACCGTCAGCTGCCCTTCGCCTCCTGGCCGGTGGGGCCAGGGGCGCAACTTGGGATAAGACCACGCGTCGAGCGATGTTATCAGGGACCTGCTTTCGGGGCTGTTCAGATGGTCCGACTCGGTACGCTCGGAGAGCGTCCCCGGTGCAAGAACGGCCTCTGCGCGCCATGAACCGGCCATCGCTCGTTCTCGTGGGGCTCTACCTGTCGATGGTGGTCGCATGGGGATTCAACTACCTGTTCGTGGGAGCCGGCCTCCGGTACGCCCCGCCGCTCTGGCTCGCCGCACTACGCGCGGGAACAGGGGCGGCGGGGGTCGGACTCTTCTTGTACGCGGGGCCCGGTCGGGCCAAGCTCGACCGGCGCCGAACCTATGAGGCGATCCTTCTGGGGGTCCCGAACACCGCTCTGTTCTTTGGCCTATGGTTCTGGGCCGCGGAGAACGTGCCACCGGGACAGGCGGCCGTAGTGATCTACACCTTCCCGCTCTGGGTCGCGCTCCTGTCAATCCCGATCCTTCTTCAATCGCCCTCTCGCACCCAGGTGGGGGCCATCGGAGCGGGCTTCATCGGGATCGTCCTGGTCGCTCAACCGTGGAGGAGCGGCGCGGGCGCGATAGCGGGGCTTGACGGTATCCTGCTCGTGATCGCGGCCATCTCATGGGCGACCGCCACCGTGGTCTTCAAACGCCGATTCTCCGCGGCCGAGATGCAACTGGCGAACGGCTACCAGCTCGTCGGCGGGACCGCGGCCCTAGTGGGGGCGGCGCTCTGGACCGAGGGCTGGGGACCTTCCTCGGTCGGGTCACCGCTCGTGGCCACGGTACTATGGCTCGGGCTCGTCGGCACGGCGGGGGCCTACATCATCTTCTTCCATCTGCTCGGGAAACTTCCCGCCCCGACCCTCGGTGCGTACACTTTTCTTGTCCCGGTGGTCGCACTGGCCGCATCCGTGGCGCTCATCGGGGAGTCTGTGGATCCGATCGAGCTCGTAGGGGTCGGGCTCGTGCTCATCAGTACCTACGGGGTAAGCCGTTCAGGACCTGACCGGCGGACGGCCGGTGAGACGCGCCCGACCCCTCTCAGCGCACCGAAGGCGGACCCAGGACGTCATGTCAAGTAGAGCGAGGTCCGCGGCCGCACCGGACGATCCTACGGCTCGGCCGCTCTTGGTCCCCTGCCTCATGATCGGAAAGGGCCACGTGTACCTTCCGGCCGCCGAGGGCCCGGAGGTGGCCCGTGACCCGAAGGGCGCACCGTGGGAGATCCTCGATGTCGCGGACTACCTGATCGGACGTTTCAAGCGGATCTACATCGTCGATCTGGACGGCATCGAGCACAACCGTCCTCAGCTCGACTATCTCCAGGAGATAGCGCGGGACATCGAGACCTGGGTCGACGCCGGTATCCGCACCGCGGACCAGGCGATCGATATCTTCATCACCGGCGCGAGGCGAGCGGTCATTTCGTCCGCACGGATGCAAAGCACGAAAGAGGTCCGACGGGCCTGGAAGCTCTCCCAGGACCTCGCGTTCGAGATCGAGACCCGGGACCTGATCGTTCAGACGCGGAACCCGGAGTGGGCCACCGCGGGCCCACCGGACATCGTCCGCTCGATCCGCGAGATCGGGCTCTCGGATATCGT
>JBARHO010000131.1:0-2766 GCA_049799275.1 Thermoplasmata archaeon | reverse complement strand
AGCCCGCTCGACCTCGGCGTACGGGCGGCTCTGTTCGTCGCGCTCTCTGCGCTCGAGCTCCCGCATGGTCTCGGGGGGCAACCAATCCTCAAAAGCCGTTAGCAGGAACTCGTCCCAGTTCTTATTCGCCGGCTTGAGGCGTTGCAAGAGCTCGATCGTCGAGCGATGGGCGGGAACGCTGGACATCGGATCCGTGGAGCTCATGATTAACTCATGAACCCAACGGCGATAAGGACCGCGCGGGAGAGGGTCATGCTCGGACCCCCACGCTGAAACAACCGTTGGTTCTTCCTCCCGGTACTCCCGCTCGATACGCTGAGCTTTGGCGCGGGGGAATGGGCAAGGGTTCGAGCCCCAAAGGCCAATGTTCTTTTGCGAACCTTCGGGTTCCATGCCGCGACCTTGAAGCGGGGAGAGAGCGAGCGGTCCGGCCAGCGATGAGGGAAGGCGACGCGAGCAGAGAGGTTCGCGGACACGTCCGGGCCCTGGCGCTAGTTCGGTACCGAGTCTCCCCTCGGATCTCCAACCGGGAGCTGAACCGGTTGTACGGCCGGTCATGGCCCCACCACACGTCCTTCGACTTCTCCGCCGTGCTGAAGAGTAGCCTCGGATGGGTCGGGGGCTTTGAGGGCAAAGAGCTGGTCGGATTCGTTTATCTGGCCTGGGACGGTGCGCAGCACGCCTTCCTGCTCGAGCCGACAGTGCTCCCCCGGCTGCGCCGACAAGGGATTGGGAAGCAGCTCGTCGACCGGGCCGTGGATCTGGCCGGGAAGAGCGGTTGTGAGTGGGTCCATGTGGATTGGGAGCCACATTTGACGCCCTTCTATCGGGCTTGCGGGTTCTTGCCCACCCGCGCAGGCCTGATTCGCCTTTCAGCACGAAAGTCCATCAAGCGTGGCCGATGACTCTGATCGGTCGACTGAGCGACATGTACCGAATCGTCCACCTACCGGAACCGAAAGTACGCGCCCTAGGCAGGGCTAGAAACGAAGCCGGTTGAGGCTTGATTTCGACTATGAACCATAGCCCTATGGCCGATACTGACCACGGGACCTTTTGGGGGAGCGGAACCACCAGGGCCCTGAAGTAGGGGCGAGACTCTCGCGCCGGATCGTCGTGACGAGACTCGTTTCCGAGCCCTCGCTAGACGTGTCCTCGACGACCGTGCCCCGTCACTGCCACGCGTCGCGCGACCGCCGATCAGACCTCGCGTCGCTTGATCGTCCGAACGCCCACGCCACCATCACCGGTAACTCTCCTTGCCAGAACGCGCCGCCGTGCGACCCGACGCGCTCCGTCATGACAACGTCCGCTCCTGCATCGCGCAGTGCCGTCGCCCACCGGGTGGCGTTCCCCCGGAAGAACGGCTCCCGCGTGCCCGCGACGAGGTACACGCGCGGAACCGAGTTCGGCATTACCCGAGGAGGTCGGTAACCCCCGCCCGGCGAGGCGCAGAAGACCACGCCGTAGACGTCCGGGTGTCGAAGCCCCATGGCGAGCGCGAGCTCTCCGCCCGCTGAGACACCGAACACCGCGGTGCGTTTGGCGGGCAGAGCGACCGCGAATCGCGACCGCACCCATCGGCGGCATCCTCGACGAAGAACCTCTCATGCGCCGCGAACCGTTCGGCGTCGAAGACCGGAGAGTACTCTTGGAGTCGCAGCGTCTCATCATCCAGCCGGTGTACACCGACGATCATCGTGGACGGGACGTCGGCTGTCTCGAGGGATCCCCCCCACTGCGAGATTAACTGCCCATCACCGGCGAAGTGGACAGCCGCAGGCGGGTCCCGCGGGACGTACACCGTGACCTTCCGTCCCCCGTCGTACGGGAGAGTCTCAGTGACCAGCTCTCCAGCTACAGGGTCGGCACGCGCCAGTTCCGGCAGGGTTTCGGGACCGCGTTCACCGTCGGTGGTCTGTTCATCCACGGCTGGCCTCCTTGCCAGAGGCAGCGGCGGTACTTGATGACGCCAACCGGGTCGGCCGGTGCTACGACGCCTTCTCGATCATACAGGCTCCCAAGAAGGACCCCGACCGAGGAGATCCTCTACCTCTTCTGGGTCTTTTGGAGCGCCTCGAGCAAGGGCAGGAATTCGTAAAGCCCCACGTGCAGGGTACCGTTCACGAAGAACGTGGGAGTATCCCCGACCCCGTCCTCGTCCGCCAGCTCAACGTCGTCGGCGACCTTCCGAGCGGCCTCGCCCGAGGCGAGATCCCGTTCGAAGACCCGCATGTCGACGGGCAGCCCGGCTGCGAGGGACCGGATCTCGGGATCGCCGAGCTCTCCCTGATGGTCGAACAGCCGGTCGTGCATCAGCCAGAACTTCCCTTGGAGGCCGGCCGCCTCCGCCGCTTCCGCGGCCGCCTCGGAATGGGGGTGGATCTTCGGCTGGGGATAGTTCCGGAAGGCAAAGCAGAGGTCGTCCCCGAGCTCCCGGATCAGTTCGCGGACCGTTCCGACCACATTGCGGCAGTGTGGCGACTCATAGTCCCCGTACTCGACCAGAGTATGGGCGGCCGAAAGCGGGCCGATGACGTGGTCACGCTCTTCCAGCGGCAGCACCAGTTCGGGCAGTTCCTCGTCCATGATCGGGACACCCAAGGCGTCGGGGCGGTCTTGTTCCTTTCGCTCCCCTTGGCCTAACGGGTCGGCGGAGGGCCCCCCTCAGGCTCGTACAGGGCGCGGTCCGCCGGATCCGGGGGAGGTCCCGTCCGCCGGAGGTAAAGGATCGCCACCGAGATCCCCTCGATCACCGCCGCTCCG
>JBARHO010000130.1:0-1771 GCA_049799275.1 Thermoplasmata archaeon | reverse complement strand
CCGCTGGGCCGCTGGAAGCCGGCTCCACGCGGCCCGCCCTCCGCTCGCAGGGATCTGTTCCCATCGGGCGAACGCCGGGGGGCCGCCGGGTCGCCCGAGGGCCCAGTTCTGGGCCAGGGCCTCGAGGGTCTGGTACCGTCCTCGGAGGAACTCGCGGAAGTTCGCCGCGGCCGGTCGCGCGGACTCCCGGTCGGTCCCGCGGCCCGAGAGGCTGTCCGCCTCGTCCAGGAGGATCATGGTGCGCTGCGAGTGGGAGTACTCCGACGATCCGGTGACGGTACCGAGCGTGTGCGTGAGCGAGGCCCGACCCGCGATCTGTTCGATCGCGCCTTGGTTGCGCGCGTCGGAAGCGTTCATCTCGACCACGTTCCATCCCAGGTCCTGGGCGAGGGCCAGGGCCGCGGTGGTCTTCCCGATCCCCGGGGGGCCTTCCAGAAGGACCGCGCGGTACTGCGGAGGTCGCTCGCTCCGGGCCCAGCTCTCGCCCCATCGCCGGAGCTCGGCCAAGGCCCTAGGATTTCCCGCGATGCCGGCGAGCGAGAGCGGCCGGACACGATCCGAGAGCGGTCGGTGATCGTTCACCGCATCTGGGGACATCGATGGAGACCATGTTCCAGCACCATAAGAGGAAGGGAGACCCGGGGGGACCCTCCGGGACCCGCGCAGGTTTTCCCTTGGCAAGGCTCCGAGGATCCGGCGGACGGTCCGATGATACCGACTCGGGAGCTCGGTCCGGGGGTCTCCGTCGGAGCCCTCGGGGCGTCCTTTGGGGTGCTCAACGGACGGCCCTGGGTGGTGAAGGACATCCAAGCGACGGCCGGTCGCCTCGCGGACTTTGGGGTGACGTACTTCGACCTGACCCGCTCGGACCCCGATCTTTTCCTGCCGGTCCTCGGGGCACTGGGCGAGGCGGGAGGGCCACCCCGGACGATCTCGCTGGGCGTGGGGTTCGAGCCCCCTCGGTACGACGACCCGATCTCCGCGGGAGCTCGAGCGAACGCGTTCGGGACCATCGATGCGGGATCGGGGGAGGGACCTAACGTCCCGTTGCAACAACGTATCGACCGGTTCGTTTCGCGCGCCGAAAAGATGCTTCGTGGATCGGTCCTCGATCTGGTCCTGGTCTCGCTGGAGGAAGGCCGGGAGGAAGAGCTCCGGCGGGCGTTCGACCGACTCGAGGCCCTGACCCGAGAGGGCCGCCTTCGGGCCTGGGGCGTCAGCTCGGGACCCGACGGTCCCTACCAAGAGCGGATCCAGATGGGCGTGGACGCGGGGGCCGATGTGGTGGAGGTCCCGTACAACCTTCTCGACCGAGGGGGGATCGCGGACCTGCGATCGAAGGGACCCGGTACCCCGATCCCTGTCGTCGTGGCCGATCCGCTCGCGTCGGGCCGCCTCGGCGGCGCGTTCCTGGCAGAGGATCGCCGGATACTGGCCGGACCGAGTCCACCGACACCGATCCGCGAACTCCAGCGTTCACTGGGTCCCGTGCTCCAGCTCGGCTTCCTGACCGAAGGTCGACACCGGACCTTGGCCCAAGCCGCACTGCAGTTCGCCCTCCATGACCCGCGGGTCTCCGTTGCGGTGGTCCCCGCTCTCCCGTTGGAACGGTGGCCGGACTATCTTGGGGCCTTCGATGCCCCCGGTCTATCCCCGGACGAGATCGGTCGGATCGAGGGACTGGGGCTCTAGAGGACGGCCGCGGGGCACGTACGGCAGGTGTTACCGAACGTCCCGAGTAAATAGGAGCCCCGGGATGCGGCCAGCATGC
>JBARHO010000129.1:0-10328 GCA_049799275.1 Thermoplasmata archaeon | reverse complement strand
GGTGGTGCAGCAGCTACCAAGGGTGGGGTTGTTCGCCCATTAAAAGGGATCGTGAGCTGGGTTTACACCGTCGCGAGACAGGTGTGTTGCTTTTTGGCGGAAGTGCAAGGGTCTCTGACGAGAAGGTTCCCACAGTACGAGAGGAACGGGGAATCGGCGCCTCTAGTCCATCAGTTGTCCGGCAGGGCATCGCTGAGCAGCCACGCGCTACGGGATAAGGGCTGAAAGCATCTAAGCCCGAAACCCCCTCGAAAAAGAGAGACCTTCAAGGACATTCGTAAAAGACGAGTTCGATAGAGCCGGGGTGTACGCGGAAAGCCTTCGGGCGATCCGTTCAGCCCGCGGCCACTAACGTCCGCAGCTACGCATACTGACTGCATTTGACAGTTAAGCAGAACGCGTGTGGTACCTTTTTTTTCCCAAGGAAAGAGAGGCATCGCGAGCCGAACGGCTCGACGGTTCCCACCCATCGGGGCGCGGGTACGACCGTCGCAATCGTGATCGACCCGTCTCGATCAGTCCATGCCGGGGGTGCCGCCGGCGTCCGACCTGGGCGAGCTCGGCTGAGCACTGACCGGTCGCTCCGTCGCTCCTCGTTCGCTGAGCCCCGGTCGGGCCAGCATCCACAGAGCGTACGAGATGAGGAGGACCGCCGCCACCGCGCCGATCGACCCGAGCGTGATCACGTTGTTGTCCTGGTACCATTGGAGCACGAACCGGCTCAACGGGTTGTACGACAGTCCCAGCCCGAGGATGTTGGGATATTCCCGGCTCATGATGACCGTGAGGACGCCGTACATGGTCCAGAACGCTAAGGCCGTCACGATCGCGTAGGCCGCCAGTATGATCGACCGGAGCCAAGGTCCGCGGTCCCAGGCCAGGACCACGAGCGCCGCGAGGCCGGGGAGGGCCAGCGTGTAGTACCGCGAACCGGTCCCGGTCAGGAGCGCCGTGAAGGTAACGGCCCCGAACGAGGTCGTCGCGAACCAGAAGGCGAGCGAAGGGCTCCGGGCCCCCTTCCGAACGAACGCGAGCATCGCCAACCAGCTGATCGCGAAGACCGCCGTCCCCAACAGAGCGAAGGAGAGCCCCGAGACCAGCGGGGTGGAGGAATCGATCATGAACCGGGTCAGGTCATGGCCCCCGACGAACCCGGTGAACAACGTCCAGACCGTGTAGGTCTCCGGGCTGACGAACGGCTGCGCCGTCGAGCTGCCGGTCACGAAGCTGCTGAACAGTCCGGCGTACGAAGAGAGCAGGACCGAAGGAAGGAGCCCCGCAAGGACGACCGGGACGGTGACGACCAGCAGGGTCGCCGCCCCGACCGCGAGCCGTCGGAGCCGCTCGAGCCCCGGGATGCCGGGTCCGAGAACGAGCAACAGCGACGGGAACAGGAGGATCGGCCCGGTCTCCTTGAACGCCAGCGCGACGGCGGTGACGCCTAGGGCCAGCGTCGGGGCACGGACCGCGACCGCGGCGAAGAGGACGAAGAGGAAGTACATCACCGAATCCGTTTCCCCCCACACCACCGAGTCAAAGCCGATCGCGGGGTTGAGCACGATGAGAAGGAAGCCGAGGATCGCGAGATCGGTCCGTCCGGTGACCCGGCGGACCACGGCGTAGAGCACGGCCCCGGCGGCGACCGTGAAGAGGGCAAAGATCCATTTGATCTCCGAGCTCACCGAGGCGGCGGCGTTGAAGGCCCCGGCGTTCGGGTACCCGTTCAGGGAGGGAAGGATCCGTGCCGTGACCGCGATCAGGTACGCGCTGACCGGTCCGTAGCTGAAGATCGTCGCCGACCAGGGAGTGTCGCCCCGGATTGGGGCATCCCCCACGAACTGCGTGTGGACGTAGAGCCCCTCGATCCCGCCGGACTGAAGGGTGGCGTTCCAGATCTTGTACGACCAGGAGTCGTAGGGATGACCCCCGAACGTGAGCGCCACGTACGCGTAGAGGGACAAGCTCCCCACGGCCACGGCCAGGGCGAAGCGGTGGCGGACCAGGAAAGAACGAGTGTGGTCGATCGCCCTCCCGCCCGCGCCCGACCGGAAGAAGCGGGCGCCGCGAAGGGCCGCCGGCCACCACTCGGGCGCGAGGAGCCCGAGGACGAGGAACGCGGCCAGGAGGGCGAACAGTCCGGGCCACGGGCTCGAAGAGAGGGCCGCGAACGTGTCGGACCCCGAGAACGTATAGGAGGCGTCGATCACGACCGCACGGGAGGAGCTCCCTCCCGCGCCCTGGGCCACCAACGAGGCCGTGAAGTAGGAATAATGGGCGAGCTGCTGGACGCCGGACCCCGAGGGGTAGGCGGCGCTCGACCAGGTGTAGTCCGTTCCACCGGGAGCGGCGACCTGCAGCACGAGGGACTGTCCGGCGGTGCGGGCCAGGGAGACCGTTACGACCTCGCCGATCTGGTAAGGGCCGATGGGACTGGTCGACTCGACCGTTCCGGCCACGAGCGTCTCGATCGCAAGTTCACCGCCGCTCGGACCGGTGGCGAGGAAGCTCAGTTGGACCGTGTACTCCGTCAGCTCGACCGTCCACAGCAAGAGGGTGAGGGGCGAGGGAGCCACGGCGTAGGAGGCCCACACCGGCCAGTCCGCAATGTACCCGAGCGGCTGATGGGTGGGGTCGAAGAGGTCCAACGCGATCTTGAAGGGGCCGGGGACGCCGTTGTCCAGCACCAAGGCCCGTACGGTAACGGACGTCACCGGGGCGCTGAGGGAAGCGAGATCCACGCTCGCCGCGTATCCGGTCGTGGTGGCATTGTTGGTGACCTCGATCGCCCGCAACGATGGCGTTCCGAACACCCCGAAGGTGCCGCTGCCCCCGAGGCTCCATCCGTTCGTCGAGGACGAGAAGTTCGCGGAGTAGAGGACCACGCTCGGTTCGTCCGCGTTGACCACGGTGACCGCGGCGAGATCGACCGAGGAATTGGCGGTCCCAAAAAGCACGGTAAACGAGCTACCCCCCGCTGGAACCGGCACGGTGGCGGTCACGAAGTGCCAGACCGAGTCCAAAGTATCGTTCTGACCCGTGACCTCGAATTGGCCGGTCAGGGTGAACGAAGCAGGCGTGCGTACGAGGTCGGCGCGTACCGCACCCGAGGCGGGGACCGCGAGACCGATCGACCGATCTCCCGGATCGTAGGTCACCGCGGTGGAATTCGCTGGCGATATCGAGATCAGGGCAGGATCGTACGCCGGATAGCTTGCGGAACCAGTCGCCCTCCAAGGTACAGCGAACACCAGGATCACGACGATGAGGATCGCCGCCATCCGGAGCCGCCCATGGCGAGTGAAAGTCCGCCAAAAGTCCATGGGCGCGGCGTCGAACGAAGGACGGCCTTTATCCCTTTGTGCAGACGGCCTGGGTCGCCGGGTCAGAGGACCGATCCTCTCGGGCTCCATCGCCTGTACAAAGGGATGACCGTGTGCCACGCAACCGCAGGAGCACACCGGGGATCACCGTCACGAGGTTGGCATGGACCCCCTCGATCGGCCTCGAGTCGGGTTCAGCGAAGGAGGAGAGATGAGGGCCCGCGTCGTACGGGGATGGAGGACGCGGGCCGGAATACTATGTATCCGCGCCTCCCCTTCACCCGTCAGGCATGGAATCGTTCCTAACGGGATTGGAATGCCGAGCTTGTTGCACGGTCGTCCCGGCCGATCGTCTCATCGGGGCGTGTCCGACCTGCGGTCAGGCGTTGCTCGCGACCTATGATCTGGCCCGCGCACGCGAACACGTGAGCCTAGATCGGTGGCGGTCGCGTCCGGGCACCTTGTGGCGGTATTTCGAGTTGCTTCCGGTGTCCGCTCCGGACGAGGTCGTCAGCTTAGGAGAAGGGTTCACTCCTCTCGTGGAGCTCGGGACGGTCCCGGAGGCTCCGACGCTAAAGGTCATGTTGAAGGACGACGGACAGATGCCCACGGGATCGTTCAAGGCGCGGGGCATGTCGGTGGCGGTTTCCCGCGCTCGGGAGCTCGGGGCGAAGACCCTGTACGCGCCCAGCGCGGGCAATGCCGGGGTGGCGCTCTCGGCCTACTGCGCCCGCGGGGGTCTCAGGGCCCGCGTCTACATCCCGGACCGAGCGCCCGCCTCCTATCGTCGGCGCTGCGAGGAGTATGGTGCCGAGGTCGTCGAGGTCGAGGGTACGATCTCGGACGCCGGTAGGACGGCAAGGGAACGAGAGGGCCGGGCGGGAGGGTTCGATATGTCGACGCTGCGAGAGCCCTACCGGGTCGAGGGAAAGAAGACCATGGCCCTCGAGATATTCGAACAGTTGCACCACGGCGGCCCGCCCGACGCCATCGTCTATCCAGCGGGAGGCGGCACCGGGATCGTGGGAATGCACAAGGGATTCGAGGAATTGAAAGCCCTGGGTCTCCTGGATCGGAGCCCGAGGCTGATCGCCGTGCAGGCGGCCGAGTGTGCCCCGATCGTCCGGGCCCTCCGAAACAATGCCGCCGATATCGAGCCTTGGAAGGCCCCCTCCACCGCGGCGAGCGGTCTCTTGGTTCCCGCTCCCTTTTCCGGTCCTCGGATCCTCGAGGCGATCCGCCGGTCCGGTGGGACGGCCGAGGTCGTGACGGATGAGGAGATGGCTCTCGCGGTCCGCCAGCTCGCCCTCCGGCACGGTATCTCCGCTTCGCTCGAAGGGGCAGCTCCGTACGCCGCGCTCCCTAAGCTTCGATCGTCCGGAGCGATACGGGACGACGAGAGAGTGCTTCTGTACAACACGGCCAATGGCCTGACGGGCGCGAATTGACCTCGGTCCCCCCAAATTGTTGACGGACTTCCCTCGACCGAGCTCGGTGACCTGGTCGCGTCCCGGCTGAAGAGGACGACCCCGCGTTGAGCTGGCCCCGAACCCCGCCGAGCCCTCACGCAAGACTTTATCAAAGGGCCCGACTCGGCCGGGGGCGGCGTCTTTTCGGATGGGCAGAATTCTGGTCTGGTGGTTCCTAGCGTCCTCGGCGTTCGCCGCCGCCACGGTCCTGGTGGGTGCCGCCCACGGCGTGCTCTACCTTTGGGGGCGGCTCGGAGGCGTCGGCGGCGACCCGACCGTGATCCCGTGGCGGAGCGGGTTCGAATCGGTGTGGCTCTGGTGGACGGTCGTCTACTTCGCGTGGGTCGTTCCGCTGGTCATCCTCCTGTTGCTGCTCGTGCGCTGGGGTTCGGACTCCAAGATGCGCCGGGCCGCCACTCCCTGGCACGAGTGGCAGAAAGGGTCGGTCTGCATCGTGCTGACGGCCTACAACGATGAGGACCCGATCGGCGGCGCGGTCGAGGAGTTTCGGCGCGCCTCCCCGCGGGCGACCGTCGTCGTGGTCGATGACAACTCCACCGACCGGACCGCCGAGGTCGCCCGGTCCCACGGGGCGATCGTCGTCCCGGAGACCCGACAGGGATACGGGTTCGCGTGCATGCGCGGCCTGCGCTACGCCCTGGAGTCGACCTCCGCGGAAGCGGTCGTCCTCGCAGAAGGCGACATGACCTTCATCGCGGAGGATCTCGACAAGCTCCTTCCGTATCTCGAGGACTGCGACCTGGTGTTGGGGACGCGCTCGACCCGAACGCTCACGCGACCGGGTTCTCAGATGGACTGGTTCATGGCGTGGGGGAACCTCTACCTCGCCTTCCTCATCCGGCTCCGGTACTGGGACCCCGTTTTTCTCGGCCGCGTCCAGCTGACCGACGTGGGGTGTACCTTCCGGGTGATCCGTCGTGACGCGCTGGCCCGTATCATTGACCAGTTGACGGTGGGAGGGCATTACTTCTCCCCACACATGATCATCGTCGCGCTGAGAAATCAGCTCAGCGTGGTCGAGGTCCCCATCAAGTTCCGGGCGCGCGTCGGGGTCAGCAAGGGCGCGGGCGGGAACCGATGGCGGGCCGCCAAGATCGGCCTGGCCATGATCTGGGAGATCGGCACGCGGTGAATCGCGGATCGGACCGGATGACACGCCGAGCGCTCTTGTCCCTTCGTCGATCCCTCGAGCTGCCTTCGGTCCGAGGGGTAAAGGAATAGGGACCCTCCCACACTGGGGTGTCTCCGAAGCATTGAGGTGGACAGGTGGCCTGGGGGAGGAGAAGGGCGTGAGCCTTGGGGATGGAGGGACGTACACGGAACGCACCGGCGAGACGAGCGGCGACCGCTTGATGCGTGCCGAGACCCGCGAAGGGGCGACACCGTCGTCCTCAGAACCCTCGACCGAGGACGCGACCCCGGAGGGTACTCGGTTCCCCTCCGCTGATCGATCCCGCGGACTGGGGTCCTGGCTCCGACTCCGCGTCCGGGGGTTCACGGCCGCCTTCACCTCCCGCGAGAACCGCTGGGCCCTGTTGTTCTTGGTCGTGGCGGTCGTCTCCTTCACGATCTTCGTCGGCTGGGTCACGGAGCTCCGCTACTGGTCCTTCGAGACGTTCGCGTGGGACCTCGGGAACTACAATCAGGCGTTCTTCACCGCTCTTTCACCTCCCCACGTCTTCTACTATACCGCCGATACTCCCGCGGGGACGAACGGGTACCTGTTCGCGTCCCACTTCTCTCCGTTCTTCTACCTTCTACTGCCCTTCTACGCGCTCAATCCGGGTCCGCCGACCCTGCTCCTGCTACAGGCCGCGGGGTTGGCGCTCGGCGCGGTGCCGCTCTTTCTTCTCGCGCGCCTCCGGTTGGGATCGGTCCCCTGGTCGCTCTTCCTTGCCGGTCTGTACCTCCTCACACCTCTCACCATCGGGACGGCCTGGTACGATTTTCATCCCGAAGCGTTCGTTCCGGTGACCTCCCTGACCATATTCTATTTCATGGCCCGCCGGTCGTTCTGGCCGTTCGTCGTCTCCTGGGTGCTGGCCCTCAGCGTCATCGAAACGGCGGCGGCGTTCCTGATGGTCTTTGCCGCGGTCGTGGCCCTCAGCGCGGTCTGGAAGCTCCGCAAAGGGGCCGGAGCGCCGGCGCGTACCGACCTCACCCTCGCGATCATCGGCCTCGGTCTGGCGATTCTCTGGCTCTTCCTCTCGTTCCTCGTGGTCGGCGGATTGGGAACGGCGGGCTCCACCTTCGGCGCGACGTACTCCACGGATTGGTCGATCCTCGGTGCCTCCACGATCTACGACGTGTACCCCCAGGCCCTCCTGCATCCCGCCGCGGTCGTGAGCGCCCTGTCGTACGGCTCGTCCGTCAAGGCCGGGTACGTGGCCTTCCTCTTTGGGTCGTTCGCCTTCCTGCCGATCCTCGGTGAGCGGCGCTACCTCGCGATGACCGTCGCGTGGCTCGGCCTGGCCGTCCTGTCCAATGACGGACCCTTCTATCGGCTCAGTGATCAGTACCTCGCCTACTCCCTGGCCCCGCTGGCGGCGGCGACCATCGGCGGGATCGAGTGGATCCGACGGCGAAATCTCTCGGCGGCCCGCCCGAGCGCGCGGCCGAACGCCCGACCGCCCCGCCGGGTGCGATTGACGACCCAGACCGCGGTGGTCGTTCTGGTGGTCGCGCTCGGCGCGACGACGGCGCTGGGCAGTCCGCTCCTCCCTCAGCCGGTCCTGAGCTTCGAGATCCCCCACGGCGTCCCGACGGTCTCGCAACACGACCAGCTGCTCCACCAGGTCATCGCCCTGGTCCCCGCCTCCGCTACGATCCTCACCACCCGCAACCTCTTTCCCGAGGTCTCGAGCCGGCACAACGCCTTGGTCGTACCGGTCTCGACCTACTTTGCCGGCAATCTCACCTTCGAGGGGGTCCTCGGCCGTTATGTCAACGAGTCCCAGTATGTCCTGATCGACTATCATGTGGACTACGAGGACGCGATCATCGTCCATCAGTTCGCCGACCTTTCCGGATTCGGTCTGCGCGCGGCCGTCGACGGCGCGTACCTGTACGAACGGGGTTGGTCGGTCGCGCCGAGCTGGTTCGTGCCGTACGTCCTCACCGTCTCGCCCAACTCCCTGGCGCCGACCGGGAACTGCAGCCTCGGGACCGCCCTCCTCTGCCCTCCTCCCCGGAGCCCGAACGGCACGGCCTGGAGCGGGCCCGGAACGGATGCGCTCCCGCCGGGGGGGTACCACGTCACCGTCCGCTTGTCGGTCTCGTCGACGGAGCCCGGTCCCCAGGTGAACGTGACGGCCGTCCAAGATCCGATCGCCCTGTTGATCCAGGTCATCAATCCGTCCGCGACCGGCCGGGATTACGACTTCCAGTTGGTCGCGATCAACGAGGCCGGCTACGGGCTTGGCTACGGCCAGCTCGTGACCAATGGCTCGGTCTCGAACGAGATCACGAACGTGTCCTTTGGCTTCATGTGGCAAGGCCCGGGTTTCCTCCAACTCACGGGGACCATCTACAGTGCCGGTTCCACGGTCTGGCTGTACGGGATGACGGTCTCCCAGCAAACGCCCTACGGTTGACCAGCCAACGGCCGAAAGGACGGACTACCGTGGGTTCCAGCGCGCCGTGCTCCACTCGACCGGGGGACGTGATCAACAGCGGATCCTACTTTTCATCCGGTCCCAAGGAAGCATCCGCTGGCCGACGGGCCCACCGAACATCGGCGGTCATTCGGAGGACGCCCTGGGCCATCCCGGGTCGCCCGGGTCCTCCACGGATGGCGGGCCGAGCTCCCGATCAGGGGAACCGGCCACGGGCGGCGACATCCGATCGGGAACCGCCAGCCCCGTACGGAGGCGAACGGTGAGCCAAGAAACGGTGAGGACGAGAGCCACCGCGGCGATCGACCCGGCGGTGATGACGACGCCATTCAGGTACCAGTTGGCGATGAAGCGGCTCACCGGGTTGTACGAGAGCCCGAGCCCGCGAATGTTGGGATACTCGTTCTGCATGATGTAGGTGAACAGACCGTACATGGTCCAGAACGATATCGCGGTCGCGAGGCCGTACGCGACCCAGGCCAGGCGCCGGTAGATGCGGTCCCGCTGGTCCCAAGCGAGGGCAAGCACTCCCGCGAGCCCCGGGATACCGAGAGTGTAGTAGCGGGAGGCCGTGCCGGTCAGTACCGCGGTGAACGTGATCGCCGCGAACGAGGACGTCGCCAGCCAAAAGGCCAGGGACTGGGAGCGGGAGCTCCGGCGCAGCAGCACCCACATCCCCAGCCAGCCGAGGACCAACAGCAGGGTCCCGAGGATCGCGAACGACACCCCGGCGATCAGTACATCCGACGAAGGGACCAGGAGACGGCCGATGCCACCCGCGCCGCCGGTGAAGAGGGTCCAGATCGTGTACGTGTCGGCGCTCACGACCGGCGTCGCCGCGGTACCTCCGGCCACAGCATCCGAAAAGAACCCAGTGTACGAGGAAAAGAGGACCGAAGGGAGAAGGCCCGCGAGCAGCGTGGGGACCGTCACCAGGAGCAGAGTGGCGGCGAGGAACGCGAGCCGTCGCAACCGCTCGAGGCCCAGGATGCCCGGACCGAGGATCAGCAGGATCGAGGGGAACAAGAGCAGCGGACCGGTCTCTTTGAACGCGATGGCGACGCCGGCGACCACCATCGCGAGGGCGGGCCGATACGTGGCGCCGATGGCGAAGAGGACGAATAGAAAATAGAACACGGAATCCGTTTCGCCCCAGATGGCCGAGTCGAATCCGATCGCCGGGTTCAGGACGAGCAAGGCGAACGCGATCATCCCGAGATCCGTCCGGCCGCTCGCGCGCCGAACTCCATAGAAGAGGACGAGGCCGGCCGCGACCGTGAAGAGGGAGAGCAACCACTTGATCTCGCCGGCCACGACAAAGTCGGCGTTGAGGGCGGCCGCGCCCGAATACCCGCCGAGCGGCGGAACGATGGGGGCGAACGTCGCGAACAGATAGGCGGCGACCGGCCCGTAGCCGAAGCCCGCGCTACCCCAGGGGATGGCCCCTCCCCGGACGACCGCGTCGCCGACGAACTCCGGTCGGATATACAGGCTCTGGAGCCCGCCGACCTGGATCGAGTACGTCCATACTTTGAACGACCACGAATCGTACGGATGCCCGCCGAACGAGAAGGCGAGGACCGCGTAGAGCGCGAGAGCGCCGACCGCGGACGCGATCAATGGTCGGTGCCGAGCGGTCCACGCGCGAGCGTATCCAAGGGCCCCCCCACTGGCGCTGGCGGGCCATGTGCGCGTCCGTTGGCGGACCCAAGGGAGCCACTCCGGCGAAAGGAGCAGAAGGACGGCCGCGGCCAATCCGAATCCGGTGATCGCCGGGAGGGGCGACGACGTGAGCGACCCGTAGGTCGCGGATCCCGAGAACGTGTACGAGGCGTTGAGCACGCGGGCTTGCGACACCATCCCGACCGGGGATTCGACCTGGGCCGAGACCGTGAGGTACGATT
>JBARHO010000128.1:0-13281 GCA_049799275.1 Thermoplasmata archaeon | reverse complement strand
CGCGACGAGCGCGCCGCCGGCCACGGCGGCCGCAACAGTGACCGACAGCAGCGCCCAGAACGGCGTGAGGAACGCGAGCGCCACGAACACGCTCGTCGCGACGGCCGCGACGAGCACCGAGATGAGTCCCGGGGGCCAGGCCGAGCCGGGGGGTTCGCTCACGGTCCGGTCCCGAAAGACCGCCTGCTGCACTTCCGCGAAGCCGTAGGATCCCGGTAGATCGCTGGTCGTCCCCGCCCTCCACCGCGGGCTGAGCGTGATCGGGAGGAACTGGTCCCGCCCCGTCTGGGGACGCAACATGACCAAGAGGAGACCGAGGACCGAGACGCCTCCGAGCGCGACGAAGATGGGATCGAAGAAGGTATGCAACGGCAAGGGGAGCCCGCCCGTGCCGGTCAGGAGCCCGATGATGCCTTCGACCTGCGTGAGGTTGAGGAAGTAGAACGCTTGGACGTACCCGGGGGCCGTGAACCCGCTCGTCGAGGCCGACAGGGTCTGGGCCGCCGCGAGGAGCAGGATCCCGAGCAAGAGCCCCAGGCCGAGCGCGATGAACCGGTTCCGTACCTGCTCCCCCGGGCGCCAGACGTACGCGACCGCGATCCAGGGCATCCCCAGGAGGACCCCCGCGGCGAGCTGGGCCCCGAGGTCCCCGAACATCTGGATCTCCGAGAACGTGACGCCGATGATGATCGCGAGACCGATGCCGACCCACGCTCCGATCTCCTGGGCCCGCGGGGACGGCATCGCCGACAGGATGCCGATGACGACGCTCATGACGAACGCGAACCCTACGCCCAGGTCCTGGGCCGGGAACGACGGGAGCACGACGGCGGCCACGTACGCGAACGGCAGGAGGGCGAGGACGGCGGCGACGGGACGCTCGTTCATGGGGCCCCCTGGGGGGCCCGGACCCGGCTGAAGAGGACATTGACGGCCTCGAGCGCGCCGGTCCGGCCGAAGAAGCCGACCGGGATGCCGAGGTGACGGAGCGAACCGGCGGCCCCCTGGGCCCGGAGGACCTCGGGTCCCATCACCAGTCGGAGGGCCGCCAGGTGGCTCGGATCGGTCGGGTCCGGGTACATCCCCCGCACGTCGGGGGCCAGGACGTAGAGGCGATGGCCCGCCCGCCGGAGGGTCCCGTAGGCGGAGGCGATGACGTCCGGCTTCCCGCCCATCGAGGAGAACGCGATGAGACTGGTCGCCCGGCCCAAGCGGGGGAGGAGGTAGGACAGCGCGACGTCGAACGAGGAGTACGGGGGCTCGACCTGGGCGGCGCCGAGCGTACGGAAGACCAGGAACTCATGGTCCGAACCGCGTCGGGGCGGGAGATAGCGCACCACGCGGTCGGAATAGAGGAGGAGACCCGTTCGCACGTCCTCGTCGAAGCTGTTGCGAACGAGCACGCTCGCGGCCTCCGTGGCCTTCTCGAGCGCGTCCTCGTACGCGACACCCATGGCCATCGGCCGGCCGACGTCGAGGATCACGATGAGGTCCTGCTGGCTCTCCCGATCGTACTCCCGGACGTAGAGCGTCCCCTTTCCGGACCGGCTCCAGGCGATGTTCCGGGGCTCGTCCTCCGGCTGGTACTCCCGGAGGGCGTGGAAGTCGGACCCCGCCCCGCGCATGAAGAGGGAGGTCTGGCCGACGACCAGGTTGGAGAGGCGGGTCGGGTGCCCGAGCGCGACCGAGACCGGGTTCGGCAGCGCCTCGATCTTCCAGGAGGTCCTCAGGGTCGCGAGCTTGAAGGCGAAGCCGAAGGAATCGTGCGCGACCACGACGGTCGGACCGATCTCGAACTGTCCCCGCATCTTGGGCGAGACCACGTAGGCGAGGGTCAGGGGCTCTCCCCGGTCCCACCAGGTGACGAGCCGCGTGTCCCCATCGAGGACCGCGAGGCGCTCGGGATGGGAATCGAAGATCTCGGTGTAGAACGCTCCTTCGAGCTGGGAGGAGACCCGGACCGAGACGAAGGCGTGGCCGCCCACCGAGACGAACGAGCTGCTCTCCACCCGCTGGGCCTCGAACGCGTCCGGTCCGAACCCCCGGGTCGCGCGGACGAACGCGAAGAGGGCGGCCAGCATGAACGCGAGGAGGAACACGGCGACCGCGAACAGCAGGATGTTGATCGTGTAGAACGCGAGGACGAGGACGATGAGGGCCCCCAGGAGACCGCCGGCGCCGCGGGCGGTCAGGACGAGACGGGAGGAGGCCATGATGGGGCGCCCTCTCCTGGTGCCCTACCGCGGCACGTCGATGCGGTCGAGGTCCTCACGGAGGATGAGCCGGAGCTGACCGACGGCCCCCGGGACCTGGCCGACGCCGCTCGATTGCGTCAGCACCTCGGGCCGCACGATCACCCGGTGATTGATCACGGGGAAGGCGAGCTCCCGTACGTCGTCCGGGATGACGTACGAGCGGCCGTCGAGCAGCGCCGCCGCCTTCACCGCCATGAGGAACTGGACGCTCGCGCGCGGGGAGGCGCCCATGAGGAGCCGTCGGTCCGTCCGGGTCTCCCGGACCACGCTCGCCAGGTACCGGAAGAGGTCGTCCCCCACGAACACCCCGCCATGCAGGGCCCGTAGCCGCTCGATGTCGGTCGGCTGGAGGATGGCGGTGCCGATCAGGCCGCCGGTGAGATCGCCGCGCGTCTTGAGGATGTTCACCTCGTCCTCGGCGCTCGGGTAGTCAAGGATCCAGCGGAACAGGAACCGATCGAGCTCGGCCTCGGGGAGCGGGTAGGTCCCCTCCTGCTCGATCGGGTTCTGGGTCGCGATGACCATGAACGGCCGGGGCAGGGGGTAGGTCTTCCCTTCGATGGTGACCTGCCGCTCCTGCATCGCCTCGAGGAGCGCGGATTGCACCTTCGGGGGCGCGCGGTTGATCTCGTCCGCCAGGATCACGTTGGCGAAGATGGGTCCCTTGCGGAACTCGAAGGACTGGTCCTGCGTACGGAGGAGCGTGGTCCCGAGGATGTCCGACGGGAGCATGTCGGGCGTGAACTGGATGCGCCGGAAATCGAGCTGAAGGGCGCGGGAGAAGGCGCGGACCAGGTAGGTCTTGGCCAGCCCCGGCACCCCCTCGAGGAGGACGTGTCCCTCCGCGACCAGCGCGACGGCCAGGGCCCGAACGACCTGCTCGTAGCCGATGACCTCCCGGCTGATCGACTCGATGAGCCGGCGGAGAAGGTCGGTCGGAAGAGGGTCCTGGACCGGCGGGGGGACCGGGCCCAGGGACGCCGGGAGACCGGCCGGAGGCGACGGGGCGCGGGGGGAGGAGGTCAGTTCCGGCATGCTCACACCGCTCCGAGAGCCGGGAGGACCACGCTCAGTTCCGCCGTGGCCACCGCAAAGTCCTGCGCGGAATGACGTTGCCGCCGCTCGCGGATCCACGGCCACCACTGGTTGATCATGCTCGGTCCCTCCGCCTTGTACGCGGAACGGTACGCCCGGGTCAGGTCCCGCACCACGACCTCCATCGTGAGCGGGGGCGGTAGCACGGGCACCCGGTGGGGACGCCCCCCGGCCGAGAACTCCTCCAGCCTCACGTGGTACCCCTCCCACAGGAGCGCCGCGAAGCGGCCGTACAGATAGAGGACCGTCGGGAGCTTTCGGCCGTTCTGCAACGTGACGTAGGCCATGGAGTCCGGCCGCTCCATCCAAGGTTTCCGGAGGGAGTACGCCACCAGTCGTGGAGGGACCGACATCCGCGAGTACGCCCACCAGCCGAGACCGACCGCGACCACCACCGCCAGGACCAGGGGGAGGTCGTAGGTCGGATCGGTGAAGAAACCGATCAACGGATCCCCGCCGGTCACCGATGAAGCTCTCCTACTCCAGGTGGGGAGGGATCCCACTGCGGCGAGGCGGCCGGCCCGCCGGAGGGACGCTGTTCGCCCAAGGGGCGGAGGCCGCCGGCGGTAGCAGGGCGCCGGGGTCCCGTAGCCCGCGTAGGGGCGCCTCCTGATAGATCGAGCGGACGAGGGGCAGGAGGTCGCCGGGCGTCGCCGCGTTCGGCGGGCCGAAACGTACGGGTTCGTACAGGGCATAGAGGCGCGGAAGGAGCGTCGTGATGTAGCCCATATCCGGCCGGAGGAACCAGGCCAGGAACTCCCGGTGGGTCCATTGTTTGGGGAGCGAGAGCGAGTAGGCGCGCCGGATATCGTCCTCGGCCCGTGGGTACGCGAGGAGAACGGCCTCGGCATAGCGGCCCGCCTGGAGGAGCCGTTCGACCTCTCCGACGAGGGCGGGCAGCAGCGGCTTCGGGGGCTCGACCCAAGGAGGGGGCGGTCGGTCCGCGTTCGGTACCGGAGCTTGGGCCACTCGATCCCCCGGGGGTCGAGGGCCGATCAGGAATATCTAGGTTTACTATGGATCCCGCCCGACGGCGGGCCGGAGCCTCCGCGTCCCGAAAAAAGGGCGCGGGGGAAATGGTTGGTCCTGAAGCTCTAGCAGCACCCGCAGCCGCTTCCGATCGGCTTCTCGGAGGTGGGCTGGTCCGGGGCCACGATCTTGAAGCCGGTCGCGTCCAATCCCTGGACGAAGTCGACCCGGCCCCCGTCGATCGATTCGGCGCTGAGCTGGTCCACGATGATGGAGAACCCATCGACCGGGACGACCTCGTCGCCGCTCCGTGGACGATCAAAGGCCATCCCGAAGGCGGGTCCACGCGGGGCGGACCCGGCGTCCTTGGCCCCGCAACCGCACCCACCCCCGCCGCCCCCTTGGGGCGCGGCGAGAAAGATGCGGACCGCGGTACCCGGCGCCTGGCTCTTGATGAGCTGACGGACCTGGTTCTTGGCCTCTTCCGTAACTTCTAGTTTCACTGTCATGCGTGGGGCCCTCCTCGAACAACCCCGAAGGCTCAACGCCGGTGGGGCTATTTAACCCATGAGGCCAGCGGATCTGATCACGCGCTGAACGACTTCCCGCAGGAGCAGGTCTCTTTCGCGTTCGGGTTGTAGATCTTGAACCCGGACGCCTCGAGACCGAGCAGGAAATCGACCTTGATCCCGTCCAGCAACGGAGCGCTCGCGTGGTCGACCACGACCTTGAGCCCTTCCGACTGGTAGGCGATCTCGTCACCGGTCTCTTGATGATCGAACGACATGCCGTACGTCAGTCCCGAGCAGCCGCCGCCCTGGACGAACAGGCGGAGGGCGGAATCCGGCTTGGATTGCTTGGCCATGATCTTGAGGACCTGATCCCGTGCCGACGGGGTGACCTCTACCGATACCATGTGGGTTCCCTCCATGCCTAACTAGGCCGCGGGGGGGTAAAAGGGTTGGTGGAGGGTGAGTAACCATCTCTCGGTACCTCCGGGTCCCCAATCAAGGGCTCTCGGCGGGCCTGAGGGACACCCGGCGATGCCGGACGGGAAGGCATCTCAGCACCCATTCCGGGCCATCGCACATCGGTCGGGTCAGCCTTTATGAGTCGGCCGGTCGTCTATCCTCGACCATGTGCCGCTTGTTCGGGTCCCTGGGGAGCGCGGACTTTCGCCCGTATGACCTCCTCGTGGACGCCGATCGGTCCCTGCTCCGGCAGGCGAACCATTCACCCGAGGAGGCCCAGAACGACGGCTGGGGGATCGCCTGGTACCCGGATCCTGATGGGACCCCCCGCATCGAGAAGGGGGTCCTGGGGGCCTATACCGACGAGGAGCGGGAGAAGTACCTCGCCGCGGCCCACCTCGCCAAGGGACCGCTCGTGTTCGGGCACCTGCGACACGCCAGCAATCCGCTCCATCTGCCGCCCGAGGCCCTGCACGGCCTTGTGAACAGCCAACCGTTCGTGTACGAGAACTATCTCTTCGCCCACAACGGGATGATCCCGCTGCCCCGGGAGACCCAAGCCCTGCTCGGGGAGTTCGCCGCCAAGGTGGAAGGGGTCAACGATAGCGAGGTCCTGTTCTGGCTTCTGGTGAAGAACACCGAGATCACGGGCGATCCCGCGATCGCCTATCGACAGACCATCGACGATCTCATTCGGGTCTGGGAGCAGAACGGGCGGCCGGGCAAGTTCCCCTACTCGGGTCTGAACGTCCTCTTTTCGCGGGCCCCCGACGAGCTGTGGGCCTTCTGCCACTGGAACGGCGAGCACGGCACGGGTTTCTTCTCCGAGCAGGACCCCTACTATCAGATGACCTTTCAGCGGCGAGGGTCCGAGATCATCATGGGGAGCGAGCCGTTCGATGGATCGAGCGGATCTTGGCATCCGATCCCCGACGGGACGTTCCTCCATGCCCAGGTCGATGACGGTCACCTGACGCTCCGCACCGGATCCCTCCCCCTGTCCCGACCCGCCCCGGCCACCTAGGTGGGGGGCCGTGCCGGTCGATCACTGGTGAACCCGCGAGGTGAGCGAACGATGGTCACGGTCCAGTTGGATGCGATGATGCGGGAGTTCCTGCCGAACCGGAACCTGGACCTCGACGCCCGGAGCGTGGAGGAGGTCTTTGTCACCCTGGAGACCCGATTCCCGAGGTTACGCTTTCGGCTACGCGACGAGTCCGGGCAGGTCCGCCGGTTCATCCACGTCTTCGTCAACGGGGAGGACGTCGGCGAGAAAGGGGGCCTCACCACCCCCCTCCAGGCGACCGATACAGTACATATCCTCCACTCCATTCAGGGAGGCTGATACCATGACCAAGAAGGTCCAGCTCCTGATCGGGACCCGTAAGGGGGCGTTCATCGCGGAAGGGGACACGCACCGGAAGAAATGGAAGGTAAAGGGCCCGTCCTTCCCCGGGAAGGACGTCTTCCACGTGATCGCGGACCCTCGGAACGAGGGCCATCTCTACGCCGCGGCGAACAGCGGGTTCGTCGGGCCCACGCTGGCCCGTTCGACCGATGGCGGGCACAAATGGAAGCCCGTGGGCATGCCCTGGCTGGAGGTGAAAGCGAGCGACCGCCCGCCGGACTTCCCTAAGCTGACCACGGGGATCGTCAACCTCTGGAACATCACCCCCGGTCCCGAGAACGAGCCCAAGAGCCTCTACCTCGGCATCGATCCCGCCTCCCTCTATCGCAGCGATGATTCCGGGGCCTCCTGGACCGCTTTGCCCGGCCTGAACGAGCACGAGACCCGACCGAAATGGAACCCGGGTGCGGGCGGCATGTGCCTCCACACGATCGTCCTCGACCCCCGGGACCCGAAGCGGATGTACGTGGGCATCTCGGCCGCCGGGACCTTCCGCAGCGACGACGGAGGGGAGCGCTGGCAGCCGCTGAACAAGGGCGTCAAGGTGAGCTTCCTGCCGGATCCGTACCCCATCGTGGGACAGTGCGTCCACAAGATCGCGTTGGACCCCGGTAACCCGGACATCGTCTACCGGCAGGACCACGACGGGATCTACGTGAGCATGGACCGGATGGAGAATTGGAAACGGATCGGCCGTCCGCTCGACTTCGACTTCGGGTTCGCCACGGCCACCGTGGGCCACCTCCCGGGTACCGCCTTCTTTGTTCCACTGTGGGGCGAGACCCGGACCATGGGACCGGGCCACTTCCAGGTGTTCCGATACACCCTACGCGACCGCAGGTGGAGGGCCCTCGTGAACGTCCGGCAGTTCCCGGGCGAGTACGGGATGCACCGGGAAGCGCTCGCGACCGACCCCCTCGATCCGGCGGGCATCTACGTGGGCACCACGAACGGGGCGATCATCTACTCCCCGAACGAGGGAAGGACCTGGGACCAGATCCCGTACTCGTTCCCGGCGATCCATTCCGTCGAGGTCGCGGTCAGCTAGGGCGGGCCCTCTCCCGCCCACCGCCATCCGGTCCGCGGGTCCCGAGGGGGTCGGTCCGGTGGAGATGATCTCGGGACCGGATCTGGGTGGCGGTTTCCTGCACCAGCTCTCGGTAGAGGGCTCGACCGCGCCCGACAGCCAGTTCGTCTTCCACACCCAGGTGGGCGCCGAGGACGCGGGGGGGCCCCCGAAAGGGAGCCCGGAGCCGCTCGGGTATCGGCACCCGGGGTCCGCCTGCCAGTTCGGAGGGCCGCGATGCTGGCACCGGACCTTTCTTCTTCCGCGGACCGATGCCCTTCGCGTGCGCACGGCCTACAACCGCATGCGGTTCGTGATGGCCGCCCTGATGGACCAGTTGTACGCGGGCACCGAGATCCCGATCGAAGATGCGCTCCGGGAGCTGGGCCGGACCGTTCTTCCGGCGCTGGATTCCAACGGGATCCCCTATCGCATCGTGGGAGAGGGCGCGGTCTGGCTCCGGAGCGCCGGGCCCCGGCCGAACGGGCTCGAGATCCATACCCCAGAAGAGGGGGTTCGACGGGCGTCAGAGATCCTGTCCGAGTACGTGATCGAGCCCGCCGCCCGGACGGAGGGGGGTGCCGGGAGCTGGGCGTTCGCTTCGACCGCGTTCCTCGGGACGCTCAAGGCCGGTACCCGGATCCGCTTCTGCAGCAGCGACCCCACCGACGTGGGGACGCCGTCATCGGGGTCGGCGACCGGTCCCCGTTCGGCCCGGATCCGATGGGAGGGACTCGATCTGGTCATCGAGGAGCCGCCTTCCCCAGCTGGCCCGCCCCTGCCCTAAGGTGTTGGCCCGGATCGCGGAAAGAACCGGCCAGTGCTCGCGGCGTAGGATCCATATTCCGCCCCGAACCCCTCGGGCGAGCGGTGTAGCTCTTCCTCGAGCCGGGTGCGATGGATCGCCAGCTCTGCTAGAGGCACGGTCAGCACGGCCAAGGAAGGCCGGGATCGGTATCTGGCGCGGAAGTTGAGCCGGCTTTGGTGAGGTCCTCGAGGAACGGGGCGTGAGCGGACCGATCGACCCACACCTTCATCCTCCGAACGACGCACGAAAGGGTCGTGCTCGCTCCCTTACCGCCGGCCCCCGCGGACCATCTGACCCCGCACGACATCGTGACCTACTCGCGCTGTCCCCACGAGATGGAGCTGCACCACCTTCGTAAGACCCTGACGCCGGGCGTTCCGCCCCCCATCCCTCCCGGTACGTGCGCGGAGCATCACTCGCCGCTCCTTCTGCCGCCGGTCACTCATCTCCAGGTCTTCGAGGGCCGCATCGACATCGCGACCGACGATGTCCTGGTCTACTTCGATGAGCACGAGCGGGACCTCCCCGTGCTCTTCCCGCCCGATCGCGTCCGCCCGGACTCCCTCTTCACGGTGCGAGGGATCAACCTGATCGATCTGGAGTGGCATCTGAGCGGCCGGCCGGATTTCGTCGTCCGTCGAGCCGGCGGGGGGTTCGTGCCGATCGAGTACAAGTCGACCCACATCTTTGCGGGCCCGATGGGCCAGCACGGACGAGCGTTCGACGTCATCCAGGCGATCGCCGAGTGTCGGCTGGTCCACGCCGTCAGCGGCTCTCGCCCCTCGATGGGGATCGTGCTCTATGGGGATGCTTCGGGGAGCGGGGCCCACGAGGGCTGGATGGAGGTCGCCTATGGTGACGCCGAGGAGCGATGGCTCCGGTACGCTCTCGCGCTGATCCGGGGGGACCATATCCGGTCCCCGGTGCCCCAAGAGCGCAACTGCTCGACCTGCGAGATGAACCGCGAACATCTCTGTTCGTTCGCCGCCACCAGTTTCGCCCGAGGTCCGGGCGTCGACCATGACGAGGATCGGAGCAGGCTCCCATCGGACCCTCGCCTGCTCGCCCGATAGCGGGCGGGGCGGTCGCACGATCACGGGCCCCGCCGCGAGAATGACGTTCTAGCTCGACCCGTAGAAGTCCCAGAAGTCCACGCCGCCCCCGTCCCAACCCGGGGCCACGTAGATGGATCCGGGGACGGTGCACCCTTTCGACAGGAGCGCCGTCGCGCTCTCGTGGCACGGCTTGCTGAGCAAGGAGACCATCTTGACCAGCAGATCGTCACGGAGGGTGAAGTACCACTCGTAGCTGCCGGACGGTTCGACGACCGTCCAGGTCTTGACGCTGTGAGTGGTGCCGTTCCCGGTCCAAAAGGGATCATAGGTCGGGGCGACGAGCTGCGGACCCGTGTAGACCTGCGGCGTGGTCCCGTTCGAGGTCCAAGGGCCGGGTCCCTCGTTCCGATCCTCGTACAAGGTATAGTAATCCCCCACGTACGACCCGTCCTCGGCCTCGAAGTGCTCGTGGGCACCCACGAATCCCGGCCCACCGGCGTCCAAGAAGGCCTCGAGCCACGCGTGCGCGGGGAGCGGATGGCCGTTCGATTGCGTACTGGCGAGGGAGCACTCCCAATCGTCGTACTCGTTGAACTCTCCCGGGGGGGAGTTCGGATCGTTCACCCCGGCGATGGAGCAGGATTGACCGAAGCCGAGACAATCCGGGATCCCGGTCCCCGTGTCGTTCGCGCAGCTGGATCCGGCCGTCGGACCCCGTTGCGAAGCACCGACCCGAACGAGGGACAAGGGGGAGGCGCTCGGCACTACCAAGAGGACCACGGTCAGGCAGAGCAGGGCGAGGCCCAATGTACGCAGCGTCGGGGGATGAGGCACCCTCCTCATTTCTCCCCATCTCCGTAGGTCTTCCAAGAGACCTTGAAACTGCTCCCGTCCGTGCTCAGGGCGGTCGGCGTCGCCCCGGGAACATAGACCCCGGTCTGATTGAGGACCCCCATGCTCGACTCATACAGGGTGGTACCGTCGTGGGCCCAGCTCGAGGTGTCGAACGTTCCGATCGGCGCGGTGATCAACGTGCCGGTGGCGTTCTTCTCGGCGAGATCGCAGGTGCCCGGGTCGCCCGTGTAGTCCTGACCGATGGCGGCCACACTGAACTTCGGATCGTTGAAGACCGCGACGACCTTTCCGGAGACCTCGTTCGCGATGACGATCTTATCCACCACACAGGCGCCGGAGCCCGTGGACTCCCGGCTCGCGTAGTTCTCGCGGTCGCTGAAGATCTGCTGCCCGATGCTGAGGTTCCACGTCAGGGATCCGCGACCCGCACCCGCGCCGTAGGCCACCGAGAGATCGAAGACGTCGCCCGGGTAGACGTGGATCTGGTCGATGATCTCGATGCCGATGTTCGGCAGTTCGACGTAGGCGGAATACGAGATCGTTCCGTTGAAGCACGACAGGAGCGCGCCCGCCCCCGATTGCCCCGTGACGTTCGGATCGGCGATGTTCATGACCACACCGTCCGCGATCTCACCCCACGTGGAATTGTTCGAGGCCTGGCAGTTCGAGACCGTCGGAAGAACGAACGAGTCGTGGATGGCATACACCGATTGGTTGGGGCCGATCACCGAATAGCCGGCCACCGAATCGTTGAGCTTGGTCGGGTGACCATTGAACGGCGCCAGGGCCAGGTTGGGGCTGGGAGAGCCAGTGGGGTGCGCAGGCGCCAGCTTGGGCACAAGGATGAAGCCGAGTACCAGGATCACGACCATCGCCGTGACCCAGATGACCAGGTACGGTCGTGACCCGCGCGTGCTCGACCGGAACATCCTAGAAAGTTTAACTTTTCGTCATGCGCCGGGTCGGCGTTCGGGAGGGCCTTTCCGGACCCACGGTCGCCGGCACTCTCTCGGGCCCGGTGGGCCTCCATGGGAACTACGGCCCCGAGCCTCGGCCTCGAGCCCTGGATCTCCAGCCGACCCGACCCGGGAACGGACGACCGGGAGAGCCCGCGAACCGTGATGCCGGGGGTGGATGGCCCCCGATCGGGGCCCCATCGGAGGAACGGCGCGTCGGCGGTCCGCCTCGGGACCGGGACCGAAGTCGTCATTCTTAAATATCAAGCTCAAGTTGAAGCTCGGCCGCGTCCGACCAAGTACGTGTCGACCGGTACATGCACCCGCGGAGCCCAGTGGCTCAACGGGGTAGGGCGATAGGTTCCCCCGACCCCTGGTCGGGGGGGCCGATGACGCCGATCACACGCGTTCTGGACGCTTGTCAAGTGCAATCAGTGTAGCTGACTCCTGTCAGTTGGGGAATGGCTGGGCTCGGGCGCCGATGAAGGTCGTGCCAAGCTGCGATAAGCGGTGGGTAGGCGCAAGGAACCTTTGATCCACCGATCACCGAATCGGAACTCCGGTCCCGCAAGGGACATTCCGAAAGGAAAGGGAACCCCCCGAAGTAAAGCATTCTAGTAGGGGGAGGACAAGAAATCAACCGAGATGCCGTGAGTAAAGGCGATCGAAAACGGCAGAGGACAAACCGAATCCCCGTTCGATGAGGACGGGGAGATGTGGGGTAGTGGACCTTCGTACTCGCGGGCTTCCGAAGCCGAACGCGCCTGGAAAGGCGGACCAAAGAGGGTGAAAGTCCCGTACGCGAATGGAAGAGGCGAGATTGGAGGTATCCTGAGTACCGTGCGTTGGATATCGCGCGGGAAGCTGGGAGGTACAGTCTTCCGATCCTAAATACGTCCCGAGACCGATAGCGCATTAGTAGTGCGAACGAACGCTGAAAAGTACCTCGGAAGGGAGGTGAAAAGAGCCTGAAACCAACTGATGATAAGCCGCATGTGGTCCCCAAGGAACGAAGCGGCCGCAAGGCCGTGGACACAGGATCCATGCGTCCGTTTTGAATAACGGGCCAGGGAGTTTCGATCTATGGCGAGGTTAAGGCCCTCAACGGCCCGAACCGCAGGGAAACCGACAGTCCGCAGTGTCGCAAGATACGAGGGACGGGGTGTGCTCGCCCGAAGTCATAGGTGGAAGACCCGAAGCCAATCGATCTAAGCGTGGGTAGGTTGAAGCCTGTCGAAAGATAGGTGGAGGACCGAACCGGTGTTGACGTGCAAATCACTCGGATGACCTGTGCTTAGGGGTGAAAGGCCAATCTAGACTGGGGATAGCTGGTTCCTCCTGAAACTACTCGCAGGTAGGTCTCGGTCGAGCAAGCACGGTAGGTAGAGCACCGATTACGGGAAGCGGGACCGAAAGGTCTCGGCCTGTTGTCGAACTCCGAACTTCCGTGCAGCGTAGACACCGGGAGTGAGCGCTGCAGGGGTAAGCCCGCAGTACGAAAGGGAATGCAACCCAGCCTCGCATTAAGGGCCCCAAGTGCCGGTTCAGTGTTATGCAAAGGGCGTCCGTGTTCAAAGACAACTGGGAGGTGGGCTCAGAAGCAGCCATCCTTCAAAGAGTGCGTAACAGCTCACCAGTCGAGGGCATGGGCACCGAAAATGGACGGGGCTAAACCGGCCCCCGATATGCGAGTGCGCCGCTGAATAGCGGCGATCATGTAAGGAGGCGTGGTGCTCGGGTAGAAGTAGGGGCGTGAGTTCCTATGGACCGGGTTCCATCGAAAATCCTGGGAGGAGTAGCAGCAAAGACGGGTGAGAATCCCGTCCGCCGTAGGGGCCAGGGT
>JBARHO010000127.1:0-17519 GCA_049799275.1 Thermoplasmata archaeon | reverse complement strand
GAGTGGATATGATTCCCCTATGGACCTGAATGAACACGTACCCCCCCGAGTTATCGGTCCAGGAGCATTGGTTCACGGGCGAACCCCGCGGCTGGAATAAGGCGAAAGTGACGTTGCCACCGCTTATGTCTACCCAGTGGAAGCTGACATTCTTCCCCTCGGGCAGCGTAAGGTTAGCGTGTGGCTGTGAGGTCTCGGCGCCGCAAGAGTAGCAATCCGTAAGCGGGGTGCTGACTTGGCCCGAGAAGGAGACCGTGACCTGGTCCGGTTGGGTGACCCCGGGGCACTCGTTCACACCCATGACCCAGAGCACCGCTAGGCCGACACCGGCTACGACTGAAGTCGAAATCCATAACCCTCGCTTGGATTGAGACCGTGCGGTTCCTGGACCGGATATCATCAATCCCCCTGACAGTGAGCGGACAGGTCTAGATGAAGATTTGAAGCGGTAGGCTACATCCAGATCGACCGTATGGTCCCGTTCCGCGACCAGGGCTCCGCCTCGAGCGACGCCCCTACCGAGTGGCCCTTCCACCCCGGACGAGGCTCAGTGGATGATGCCCAGCCAGAATAGGATGACTGCCACGACCACGATAACCACGATCCAACCTAGTATGCCCATGGTCATGGGAGGCCAATGGCCCGTATGAGGCAGACCTCTACTCGGATCAAGGTGCGGCTAAGGGCGGGGCTCGGTGCCCGCTCCCGGTTCGGCCCGTCCGAAGAACTCGCGCAGCGCGCGGAGCGTGAAGCCCCAAACGATGTGCCCCTCGTACGGGACGCCTTCGATCCCTCGGCTACCTTGGGGGGACTTCCACTCGAGCTGACTGGCCCGCTCGAGCGCGGAACGTGGGAACCAGAACACCTGGGCGACCTCGGCCGGGTCCGTGACCGCGGGAGCGTTCGAACTTGGACCTAACGTCGCAGCAAAGATGGCGACGGTCATCGAAAAGACCCGCGCCTCTTGGAGCCCAACGAACCGCGGGGGTCGTACGAGGTCCGACCCGCGGAGGCCGACCTCCTCCTCGATCTCCCGCAGCGCGGTTTCCTGGAGCGATCGGTCGGAGGACCTAACCCGCCCCCCCGGCAGCGCGACCTGGCCCGAGGCCGGATCCTCTTCCCGCACCGTGCGTTCGATAAGTAGGGTCTCGATCTCCCGAGCCCCTTCGCGAAGGATGATCGCCACGGACGCCCCAGCGGCGTCGATCGGGGGCTCGGGTACATCGAACCGGGACAGAAAGGTCTCCGGGGCCGACATCGATAGGTCGTTGGGTTGCCGGACGGCGCGGCCTAGCTCTGCCAGTCGTACGTGACCTTTCGACGGATGGTCGCGGTGTCGGCCGCGTGCTCGGATTCGGAGTTCGGTGTCCGTTGCTTCTCGAGAACAGCGAGCCGGGCCCTCAGGTCCCTCAACTGTTGTTCCAGCGCGGCGACCCGCTCTTCCAGACCACCGGCCGAACTCGCGCTCATGAGACCCGATGGGGGAATATGCCCCCGGCAGTAGAAAGCGATTGGCCCCCGTCATGAAGTGGTGGCGTTAGGGGGCGGGCGCCCGGGCCTCGACCTTGTCCACCCAGTCGCGGATCGCCTGGGTCGTTTCCGTCGGCCGTTCTATGGGGACCATGTGGCCGGTCTGGGCCAAGAGGCGGACCTCAGAACCCGGTATCGACTGGCGGAGGATGCGCGCGTGCGAAGGGTCCACGACGCGATCATCGATCCCTTGGACGATCAGAGTGGGGGTCCGGATCTTGCCCAAATGGGCGCGGACGTCGAACGACCGGATCGCCACTCCCCACTGGAGGACCCCTCTCAGGTCCTTTTTCCGTTCCTCCTCCCGCAATCGATCGGCGTAGTCGAGGTGGGCCTCGATCCAGTCCGGGTAATAGACGTCCTTGAGCAATCGGAGGATGTACGCGTCGTACCCTTCCTCTCGATAGATCTCGGCCCAACTGTCCCCGACCGCGCGAGTGTGGGCGTCGCAGTGGCCCGCCCCGGCGATCATGACCAAACTTCGGACCTGCGCCGGCTGCTGGACCGTCATCCGCAGGGCGAGGAAGGCGCCGGCGCTCAGTCCGACCACGTGGGCCGATGACCATCCGCGTTCCGTCAGCAGGCCGGTGAGATCGGCCTCCATCTCATCGAACGAGAACGTCGAGCCCGCGGGTGCGACGCTCGCCCCGTGCCCCCTCAGGTCCGGTGCGAGGACCTGAAAACGCTGGGAGAGCTCGGCGATCTGAGCGCTCCATACCGAGTGATCCTGGCCGAGCCCATGGAGGAGGAGGACCGGCGCTCCCTCCCCGCGTTCCTCGTAGTGCAACGGTGTCGTGGACAGCGTGGGGGGGGCCACGCGCGCGCAACTAGGCTCCGTATTTAACGCGGGTCGGGCCCCCCCCGACCTTCTAATATGCCGGGCCGCGTCCGTATGTCCGTAGTATGCGAGGCGTGATGTTGATGAGCGGGGGCATCGACTCCCCGGTCGGTCTCTATCTCATGCTCCGACAGGGCCACGACATGGTCGCGGTCCACATGGACAACCGACCGTTCACGGACGACACGCCTCTAGAGAAAGTGACCGATCACTTGGGAGTGCTGGCGGAGCGGTTCGGCCGGAGGGTCCCGCTGTACGTGCTACCACACGGCCCCACCCAGATCACCCTGATGCGCAATACCGACCGTCACGTCGGGTGTGTGCTTTGCCGACGGTTCATGTGGCGATCGGCCGAACGGATCGCCGATCAGGAGCGCGCCACGTTCCTCGTGACCGGAGAATCGCTGGGTCAGGTCGCCTCCCAGACGCTCAGCAACATGCGGTCCGCGACCGCCTCCGTACGGCTTCCGATCGTCCGGCCGCTCATCGGGTTCGACAAGCTCGAGATCGAGGCGGTGGCCCGGGAGATCGGCACCTACGGGATCTCCACGCGGCCGGGTCTATGTTGCCAGGCCGTGCCGGACAAGCCCGCCACGAAGAGCGGGCTCGTTCAGATCCTCCGGGAAGAGGAGCGGATCGATGTCGAGGCCATGATCGATGAATGCGTTCGCCGCGCCGTCGTGATGTAGTGCGCCTGCGAGGTTCCCCGCCACCGATGGGAACGGAATGAGCTACTCGACGTTGCGGTTATGTTCGGGAGGGGGCGCCTTCGAGGTCATCCCCTCCCCGAAACTGAACCTGGACCTGTCGGGACTGGCTCCTCGGCTCCGGGAGAGCGGGATCCCCGTGATCGACGCGCGCGTGATGCTCATCTTGCAAATGGATCCAGAGGTCACCGTGAGCCGCGACGGTCGGATCCTGATCAAGAGCCAACAGCCCGCG
Organism: Thermoplasmata archaeon; assembly: GCA_049799275.1. GTDB lineage: Archaea > Thermoplasmatota > Thermoplasmata > Lutacidiplasmatales > UBA184 > Lutacidiplasma. The sequence continues at coordinate 14,209 of JBARHO010000127.1, read as the reverse complement.
GTCGCTCGGTCGGTCTTCGCCCGATTGCAGGACCTTCTGGGACTCCCGACGATCCAGGAGTAGGGGCCGACGGCCGCGGCGCATAGGATTATGGCCGCTCGTTCTGTTGCGGGCTCGTAGGATCCTATGCGGGAAACGTGGGTCGTCGGGGCCGCGACCAACCGGTTCGGCAAGATGTCCGAGACCGGCCGCGAGGCGGCCACGCGTATCGCGCTCGAAGCGATCGATTCCGCCGGGCTCGAGCCCAAGGACATCGATCACACCTTCGTCGCCAACGCGTTCGGCGTCGCCGAGCGCCAAGCGCACGTGGGGCCGCTCATCAACACCGGGCTCGGGATACCGGAGGTACCCTCATGCACGATCGAGTCCGCCTGCTCCTCCTCGAGCGCCGCGCTCCACGAGGCGTTCGTGCATGTGGCCGGCGGGTTCGCGGATGCGGCGCTCGTGGTGGGCGTCGAGCGGCTCTCCCACCTCGACACCCTCGCCGCCACGAGCTACTTCACCATGGGGGCGGACTACCCGTTCGAGTCCCACAATGGCGCCACGTTCCCGGGGCTCTATGCGACGTTGGCGAGCGTCTACCTCCAGGACCACCACACCCGTCCCGAGGAGCTGGGATCGGTCGCCGTGAAGAACCACGCCAACGCGGCGATGAACCCGCATGCGCACTTCCAGAAGCGGATCACGATGGACACGTACCTGAGCTCCCCGATCATCGCTTCCCCGCTCCGGCTCTACGATTGCTGTCCGTTCTCGGACGGCGCGTCGGCCCTGGTCGTCGCCGCGCGCGAGACGGTCACGTCCCCTCCGAACGAGCCGCTCGTGATCCGGGCCTCCGCGCGTTCGGGCTCGATCGCCGACCTCCAGGACCGCGAGAACCTGATGGGCCTTCCGGCCACGCGAGCGGCCGCGGCCAAGGCGTTCCATCAGGCCAAGGTCGGGCCGTCGGACATCGACTTCATGGAGGTCCACGATTGCTTCACCATCGCGGAGATCTTCGCTCTCGAGGACCTCGGGTTCTTCCCCCCGGGCACCGCGGGAAGCGCCACGGAGGATGGGGTGACGGCCCACGATGGGAGGTTACCGGTCAATCCATCGGGTGGCCTCAAGGCGAAGGGTCACCCGGTGAGCGCGACCGGCGCAGCGCAGGTGGTGGAGATCTTCGAGCAGTTCAACGGCCGGGCCGGGGGCCGACAGGTGCCCCGAACGGACCTGGCCCTCGCTCACAACGTCGGGGCCACCGGCGGTTCGTGCTCGGTCCACATCTTCGGGCGCCGTTAGGGGGGAGGACCGCGGCCGACCCCCCGCCGAGCCCCACCCACTCGATCCGCGAGTTCCAGCACGGGTACGAGGAAGGGCACCAGCTCCTCGGGTTCCGCTCCTCGTGCGGGTTCGTCTCGGCCACCTGGGTCCTCGTGTGCCCCCGCTGCGGCGAACGGGATCTCACCGAGGTCAGGCTCTCGGGCAAGGGACGCGTCATCGCGCGGACCATCCAGCACGTTCCCAGCGACGAGTACCTGAACGAGGCCCCCTATGCCTACGTCGTCGTCGACCTGGACGAGGGCGGACGCATCACCGGTTGGATGCCCGGTATATCCGACGACGCGGGGCTACGCCTCGGGGACCGCGTGCATTGGGTCGAGAGCTACAAGCCCGGGGTCCAGTTCGCCCGGGACGAGCCAGCGCCCGAAGGGGGGTGACCGGCGGTGGACGGTCCCTCGGACCCTTCGGCACGGCCTTGGCTGGCCCACTATCCGCCCGGGGTGCCCGCGGACATCGAGATCCCGCCCCGTCGGATCCCGGAGCTCATCCATGGGTCCGTGGAGCGCTGGCCCGATCGGACGGCGCTCGTGTTCTACGGCGCCCGCTGGTCGTACCGTCGGATGTGGATCGAGGCCGGCCGGTTCGCGGCCGCGCTCCAGCGCGATGGCTTCCGGTCGGGCGACCGTTTGGCGATCTACCTCCCCAACTGTCCGATGTACCCGATCGCCTACCTCGGCGCTCTGCGCCTCGGCCTCACCGTGGTCCAGGTGAGCCCGCTCTATCTCGGTCAGGACCTTTCCGGCCTGCTCAAGGACGCGGCGCCCAAGGGCATCGTGACCGTCGAGATCCTCTATCCGAACCTCGAGAAGATCGCGGCCGAATTCCCGCCCCCCCTGACCTATCTGGCGCAGCTCCGCGAGTTCTATCCGGCGTTCAAGCGGCCGTTCGTCAATCGGGTCCTGAAGCGACGCGGGATGTCGACCCGGGTCCCGACCTCCTCGAACGTTCGCCCCTGGCGTACGGCGGTACGGACCGAGGGGGACGTGACGGACCATGTGGGGGACCCTGCGCAGGACGTCGCGGTGCTCCAGTATACCGGGGGCACCACGGGTACCCCCAAGGCGGCGATGCTCACGCACCGCAATCTGGTGGCGAACGCGTTGCAATGCCAGGCCTGGTTCCACACGGCCCGGCCGGGGAAGGAGATCGTCCTCGCCGCGGTGCCGCTCTTCCACGTGTACGGCCTGACCGTCGTCATGAACTATCCGCTCATCGAGGGGAGCACCGTGGTCCTCATGCTGCGGCCGGACGTGGATGAGGTGCTCCAGCTCATCAGCCGGTACCGGCCCACCGAGTTCCCGGGGGTACCGGCGCTCTACCAGGCGATCAACCTCCATCCGAAGGTCTCCCAGTACGACATCCGTTCCATCCGGATCTGTCTCAGCGGGTCCGCGCCGCTGCCGATCTCGGTCGCCAAGACCTTCGAGGGCCTGACCGGAGGGAACCTGATCGAAGGGTACGGCCTGACCGAGACCTCCCCGGTCACGCACGCGAACCCCATCGGCGGCGAGCGAAGGGCGGGGTCGATCGGACTTCCCCTTCCGAGCACGGACCAGAGGATCGTCGACCTCGGAACGGGCGAACGGGCCATGGGACCCGGCGAGGTCGGTGAGCTCGCGATCCGTGGTCCGCAGGTGTTCCTTGGCTACTACCACCGTCCCGAGGAGACCGCGAACGTCCTCAAGGACGGCTGGTTGCGCACCGGCGACATCGCGACGACCGACCGGGACGGCTACGTCTACATCGTGGATCGGCGCAAGGACCTGATCATCGTGGGAGGGTTCAATGTCTACCCCCGGGAGGTCGAGGAGGTCCTTCTCCAGCATCCGTCGGTCCGCGACGCCGCCGTCGTCGGCGCCCCGGACCCGGCGCTCGGCGAGATCGCGGTGGCGTTCGTGGTGAGGAAGGCCGACACCTCCGTGACCGAGGCCGAGCTCATCGCGTTCGTCCGAGAGCGGATCGCGCACTACAAGGCCCCCCGACGCGTCGAGTTCCGCACCGAGCTTCCCCGGAGCGGGGTCCAAAAGGTGCTCCGACGAACGTTGCGAGAATCGCTTTCGACCGGACCGGCCGCGGGACCTACGGTCCCCGCCCGATGAGATCGCGCGAGATCACGACGCGTTGGATCTCGTTGGTCCCCTCGAAGATCTCGGAGATGCGGGCATCTCGGTACGCTCGTTCGATCGGGGTGCCGCGAATGTACCCCAGCCCGCCGTGGATCTGGAGCGCCTCATCGACCGCCTCGCTCGCCCACTCCGAGGCGAGGCACTTCACCACGGCCGCCTCGCGCGTCTTGACGTAGCGCTCGGTGCGCTCCCAGGCCTTGGGGTCCGTCCCCATCCGGTCCTGATGGGCCGCCGCGTGGTAGACCAGGTAGCGCAACGCCTGGACATGCATCTCGATGTCCGCGAGCTTGAACTGGATCGCCTCGTACTCACTGATCGGAAGCCCGAACTGGGTCCGGTTCTTGGAGAACTCCAGGCTCTCGCTGAGGGCCGCCTCCATCCCACCCAGAGATGCCGCCCCCAGCGAGACACGTCCCACATCGAGGGCGTTCATCGCGATCTGGAAGCCCTTGCCGACCTCCCCCAGGAGATGCTCCGGGCCCAGCTCCACGTGGTCGAGGATGAGCTCGGCGGTGGAGGTCCCATGGAGGCCCATCTTCTTCTCGCACCGGCCGACCGTGAACCCGGGGGTCCCCCGGTCGAGGAGGAAGGCGGTCACCCCGCCGTTCGGTCCGAGCTTGACGTTGTTGCCGGCCATCACCACGATCGTATCGGCCTCCCGGCCGTTCGTCACGTAGATCTTGTTGCCGGTGAGGGTCCAGCGATCGCTGTGGGCCTCCGCCACCGTATGGATGGCCCCCGAGTCGCTGCCGGATCCCGGTTCCGTGAGGCTGAACGCGAGGAGCTTCTCGCCGTTCGCGGCGGGGACGAGCCAGCGCTCCTTCTGCTCCTCCGTGCCGTAGTAGAGCAAGGAGCTGATCCCGAGCGACGTGTGGGCGCCGAGGATCGCCCCATGGGACGCATCGACCTTCCCGACCTCTTCGAGCAGGATGCAGTAACCGACCTTGCCCAGTCCGAGACCCCCATACTGCTCGGGGACCGGGACCCCGAAGAACCCCTCCTTCTTCATGAGCCCCACGCTGTGGGCGGGGAACTCCTCGGTCTCGTCCATCTTAGCGACGATCGGGGCGACCTCCCTGGATAGGAAAGATCGGACGCCGGCCCGGAACGCCTCCTGGTCGGGCGTGAACGTGAACTCGATCCCCATCGTCAGGACCCCTTGAACTTCGGTGGTCGACGCTCCACGAACGCGGCGATGCCCTCCCGCAGGTCCTCCGAGGGGAGCACCTCGCGCTCGAACGCCTCGGTCTCGAGGGAGATCGCTTCGGCGAGGGATCGATCGCGCCCTTCGTGGATCACCCGCTTGGTCGCGGCCACCGCCCTCGGTGCCTTCTGCGCGATCGTGTGGGCGAGATCGCGGGCGGCCCGGAGCTCCTGACCGGCCGGGACCATGCGGTTCACCAGTCCGAACTTGACCGCGTCCGCGGCCGAGATCATCTGTCCCGTGAAGATCCACTCTTGGGCCTTCGCGGGCCCGACCAGACGCGGTAGGCGTTGGGTGCCCCCATAGGCCGGCATGAGCCCGTAGTTCACCTCCGGGGCCCCCAGTTTGGCCGACTCCCCGGCGATGCGCAGATCGCACGCGAGCGCGAGCTCGAGCCCGCCGCCCAGGGCGAGGCCATTGATGGCGGCGATCACCGGACACCGCAGGGCCTCCATCCCGAACAGGATCTCATGGGTACGACGCACGAGCTCCGGTGCCCGGTCGAGCGACATCGTCGCCATCTCCTTGAGGTCGGCCCCCGCGCTGAAGTACTGTCCCTCCCCGGTCAGGATCACACACCGGGTGCCGGGCTGCGACGCCACCCGCTTGAGGTGGCCGTCGAGCTCTTCGAGGACCTGGGTACTGAGCGAGTTCACCGGGGGATGGCGTAGGATGAGGGTCTCTACGCCGTCCTCTTCGCTCTTCCGTCCGACGAGATCCGGCTCGGCCATCGGGGCGCTCTGGCCAAGAAAAGGACCGGGTCGGCCATTAACCCTAGGGTTACGAACTATATTCTCCGCGTCGCCGCGCACGCTGATATAGCCCGAGCCGCTCGTGCCGCCGTGGAACGCACGAACGGCTTCGCGGACGCCCGCGCGGGTTTCGACGAGGCGCGGTTCGCGGTCGTCGGGGTCCCGTTCGATCGGACCACCTCCTTCCGTCCGGGGGCCCGTTTCGGGCCGGATTCGATCCGTCAACATTCCTGGAACTTCGAATCGTACGATCTCGAGACCGGGGTCGACCTGTCCGAGGTCCCGGTCCACGACATGGGGAATGCGGAGGAGTTCGGGAGCGCGCACGATATGGTCGAGGTCGTGCGCGAGGAGATCCGTCCGATCTTCGCCGCGGGCAAGATCCCGCTCGTCCTGGGAGGCGACCATGCCTGCTCCCCGCCCGTCGTCGAGGCGTATGAAGGGTCGGCCACGCTCGGCGTGCTCTACATCGATGCCCACATGGACTTCCGAGCGAGCTATCTCGGCGATGCGCGGAGCCACGCGTGCTCCTCCCGGCGGATCCTGGAGAAGGTGGGCGCGCCGAACATCGTCGTGCTCGGGGTCCGTTCCGTTTCCAAGGAGGAGATCGAGGACAACAAGGCCATCGGGATGGGGTTCATCACCGCGCACGAGATCGCTCGGGACGGGATGGAGTCCTCCGTGCAGCGGGCGCTCAACATGATCAAGACGGACCGCGTGTACATCTCGCTCGATATCGATGCGATCGACCCGGCGTACGCTGGAGGGACCGGGACGCCCGAGCCGTTCGGCCTGACCCCCCGCGACGTCAAGTACGCGATCGGCCAGGCCGCGCCACGGTTGGTCGGGATGGACGTGATGGAGGTCTCGCCGCATTATGACAACGGCAACACGAGCGCGCTCGCCGCACGCTTGGTCCGAGAGGCGATCGTACGCACGGTCGTGGCCCAACGACTACTGCACTAGCCAGAGAACGGACCGATGGGAGAGGCTGCGGAGGAAGGCCCGCCGCTCTCGCGCGGAGCGGAGGCGTCGATCCGCCTGGTCGATTGGCTCGGGTTCCCTGCCCTGTTGAAGGCGCGCGACGCGAAATCGTACCGTCCCAAGGCGCTCGATGACCGTCTCCGCAGCGAACGTACCCGGACGGAGGCCCGGCTGCTCTTCGACGCGCGCCGGTTGGGGGTCCGCACGCCGATCCTGTACGACATCGATCTCGTCCAACATCGGATCGTGATGGAACGCTTGCCGGGAGCCACGCTGAAGCAGTTGCTGGAAGGATCGAACGGAGAGCGTGAACCGCTCCTCACACCCATGCGGACGTTCGGGGAAGCGATCGGCCGGCTCCATGCGGGCGGGATCTCGCACGGGGACCTGACCAGCTCGAACGTGCTCTTCCCAGAGGGGCCCGAAGGGCCCCCGGCCTTTCTCGACCTATCGATGGGCTCCCGCAACGCGGCGCTCGAGGATATGGGGATCGATCTCCACCTCGTCGAGGAGGACCTGAAGGGGCTCCATCCGAAGGGACCCCTCCTGTTCCGAACGTTCCTCGAGGGGTACGCGGAAGGGAACGCACCGGGGCACGAGAAGGTCGAGGCGCGCGCGAAAGAGATCCGGGGCCGGGTACGATACGCCTAGGTGGATCCCCCGTCAGCCGGGCATGCGAACGCGACGGACCCCGGCCACGAGCGCGGCCGGAAGCTCCTCGAGGATGTCGCTGGCGATGAGGCCGTAGCCCTTGACCTGCGAGACCCGGTTCGCGGCCTCCGTGGCCCAATAGGTCGCGAGCCGGCACGCGGCGACGGGACCCAGACCCTGCGCCAGGAGCCCTCCCGTGAGCCCCGCCAGCACGTCCCCCATACCGCCGACGCTCATCGCGGAATCCGGATGGCGGTTCGCCATGACCGGCCCACCGTCCGAGATGAGGTCCGTCTCTCCCTTGACGAGCAGGGTGAACCGTCCGGCAGTGGCACGGGATCGGACCGATTCCTTGCGCTCCTCGATCCTGCCGTCCACCTTCCCGTGCAGGATGTTCTTGAACTCCCCTTGGTTCGGCGTCGCCACGATCTCGTGAGGGTCCCGCTCGGCCTTCGTCCGGGACGGGCCGTCGATCGCATGGATGGCGTCGGCATCGACCACGAGCGGGACCTTGCCTTCGAGGGATGCGATGATCTCGGAGAAGGCCTCGTTCGTGCTGGCGTCGTCCCCCGCTCCCATCCCGATGATCACGGCCTGCACGTGGGATCTCTTCAACCAGGCCAGGATGGTCGAGGCATCCCGTCGCTCGAAATGCTCCTCTCCGATCCCGAGGACGACCAGATCCGGTGAGAACGATTGGATACGGTCCGAGGAGGGCCGGGGCGCGATCACGGTCCCGCGCTCGGCCCCCGACCGGATCGCCGCGAGTGCGGCCAAGGCCGGGGCCCCGGAGTACGGTCCCCCTCCGATCACGAGCACGCGCCCGTTCCGTCCGCGCGATCCCCGCTCGGAGGCGGTGGGATAGAATCGGAACTCGCCCGGGCCGGTGGAGGACCAGGACTCCCGGGGGATCCCGATGTCGCGCACCGTGATCTCGCCGCATTGCGCTGGATCCATGCCGGTCTTCATCGTGTTGAGGGCGACGGTGAACTGGGCGTGCAGTCCCTCGGGTCGCCCCAGACCGGTGGGAACGTCGATCGCCAGCACCAGGACCCCGCTCTCGTGGATCGCTGCGACCGCCTCCCGGTACGGGGAGCGGAGAGGCCCGGATTGGCCGGTCCCGAGCATGGCGTCGAGGAGGAGAGGGAACTTGCGCAGGTCTGCCGCGAGTGGGAGGCCCGTATACACCGGCAGGTGGGCACGGACGCGATCGAAGCACCGCCGGGCCGAGGGGCCCCGGATCTCCTCGGGCGGTCGGAGCATCCAGATCTCGGGAGAATAGCCCCATTGCCCCAGATGGTACGCGGCGCACGATCCATCGCCCCCGTTGTTCCCCGGGCCGGCGATGATCGCGACCCGGGCCGGTGCCCGGGGCAGATGTCGGACGGCCTCCTCGGCGACCGCGCGACCGGCATTCTCCATCAGGGCGTCGATGGAGATGCCGAGCGCGACCGCGTTCTGTTCGATGACAGCCGTCTCCTCCGCGCTGTTGGGGCGGTCCGCCCATTCATCCATACGGAGAGAACTAGCTCGAGGGCGTTCCTTCGGGAGGGGTCTCGGTGGTGGAGAAGATGTCGATGGAGGCAGGGAGCAGATTGCGCCGAGCGAGGTACGTGGCCTGCGTCCGGCTGTACCGGAACAGGATGTCGGCCTTCCCCTCTTGGAAGCCCCAGGGCCGAAGGATCAGGAGGTCCCCTTCGCGGATCCACATCTTCTTCTTCATCTTGCCGGTGATCCGGCCCATGCGCGAGATCGAGTCCTCGCACATGACGCGGATCCGAGCCGCCCCCAAGAGCTGGTTCGCGACGCCAAAGATCTCGCCGCGTTGGCGCCGCGGGAGCGGCAAGCGTCCGAGCTCCTCGCCCCCCTCCACGACCTCGACCACGGGGGTCTCGGGTTCCGTGGGCTCGGGGGCCGCTTCGGGCGGGGTGCTCGGGTCCTCGTTCACGGAGGCGACGAGGCGGGAATCGTATTTCAAGGGTCGCGTGCTCGTGCGAACACGCGTTCCGGGTTCGTGACCAGGATCCTCTCGAGGATCTCCGATGGGATCGGGAGGGCACGGAAGGTCCGTACGTTCTCGCCGATGTCCTTGACTCCGGGCCCGGGCCAGTCCGACCCGAAGAGGACCTTGTCGCCGATCCGCGGCAGCTCCGGGAAATAATGCAGGAGCCGAGACGGTGGGACGCCGGAGACCTCCAGGTACACATGGGGGAACCGCCGGGTCAGGAACATCGCCTCCTCCATCCAGATCGGCCGGCCCCCGTGGGCCAGGACGATGGTCAGATCGGGGAAGTCGATCGCCACATCCTCGACCAGGAGCGGCGACCCGAACCGGTTCCGGGCGCCCGGGAAGACCGAGGTACCTGTGTGGAAGATGATGGGGATATGGAGCTCCTGGGCCGCCGCGTAGATCTCGCGGAGACCGGTCATCCCCTCCGTCACGTAGGCGTTCGGAGCGAGGAGCTGGTGCGGTGGATGGACCTTGAGCCCGCGGATCCCGAGCTCCTTGACGAGCCGACGTACCTCGCCTCCGGGATCCGGGTGCGTCGGCAGCACCCCTCCGACCCCGATCAGCCGCTCCGGGTCGGCCCGGACGAACTGGCTCACGAAGTCGTTCGTCCGCTCCGTGTACCCGACGATCTTGGGGCTGACGTAGTTCACGAGCACCGCGCGGTCGACGCCGGAACGGTCGAGGTACGCGAGGAACTCCTCGGGATGATGGAGCATCCGTTCCATCTCGGGTCCTTGGGCGGCCGGGGAGAGGATCGCACGGGCCTCCGGCAGCATCTCCCACACGGGATTGATGTGCACGTGGCAGTCGGTGATCCCCACTTCGGCGGCCACGTGGCCCGACTATTTGGGAACGGCGCTCTGAACAGGAGGGTTTATCCTGCCGGCCAACGGTGATGGCCCGGAACCACCCATGATCCCGAACGCGCCCACGACCCAGACCTTCTCCGGATCGAGCTCGGTGACGACGATGCCGTCGGTCCAGCCACGCTTCCTCAAAGGGGCCTACCTTGCCCAAGGGGAGCAGCTCCTTCGGGAGACCCGGGCCACCAAGTGGCATTTCCTCCCCGGCCCGATCGCCTTCCTGCTGATCTTCGGGATCCTGACGCTGCTGGACTGGGCGAACTTCAGCGTCCTCTCCAATGTCAATTCCGCGCTCGGCGGTCTCCACGTGTACCTGCTCGACCTCCTCCTGATCCTCGTACTGATCGGGGTCCTCTGGCTCCTCGTTCGCTACCTCCGCTGGATCAGCACGGTCTACGCCATCACGTCCCACCGCATCATCGTCCAGGCAGGGATCTTCAGCCGAGACTTCGATGAGATCCCGATCCCCCAGGTCCGCGGGGTCGACGTGCACCAATCGGTCCTGCAGCGGATGTTCGGATACGGGAACCTCACGATCAGCGCCGAGGGCGGCGGAGTGCGCCACATTGGCAACGAGGCGTGGCCGGGCATCCCGAGACCCTTCGATTTCCAGCGGTTGATCGAGAGCGCCAATCTTCAGCTGAGCCGCCCCGTGGTCCGGGTCACCTGATCCGCGACGACCGGCCCGACCCTAGTGGTCCCGGGTCCGCTTGACCTCGGCGGTCAGCGCCGGAACGATCTGGAACAGATCGCCCACGACGCCGTAGTCCGCGACCTTGAAGATCGGGGCTTGGGCATCGGAGTTGATCGCGACGATGACCCGGGAGCTGACCATGCCGACGAGATGCTGGATCGCTCCCGAGATCCCGACCGCGATGTAGAGCTGAGGGGAGACCGCCCGCCCGGTCTGCCCGACCTGAAGGGAGGCCGGGACCCATCCGGCGTCGGTGACGGCTCGGGACGCTCCGACCGCCCCACCGAGTGCGCGCGCGAGCTCCTCGATGAGGGCGAAGTGCTCGGGAGAACGGATCCCCCGGCCGGCCGAGACGACGATGCTCGCGTCGCCCAGTTCCGGTCCGCTCGCGTGCGCCGTCGGGGTGAACCCGGTGAACGATCCGCCCATCCACTTGGGATCGATCGTCGGCGCGGAGAGCCGGACCCGTTCGGGGGCCGTCGTGGCCTCCTCCGGTACCGGGAACGCATGAGGGCGTACCGCGAGAACGGTCCGCGGCCCCGAGAACCCGAGCTCCTGGGTCGCCCGACCCCCAAAGACCGGTCGCCCCACGGTCCAGGTCCCTGCCGGGTCCGGAGCCACCTGGGTCACGTTCGTGGCGACCCCGGCGTCCCAGCGCGCGGCCAGCCGACCCGCGAGCGCCCGGCCGTTCACCGTTCCTCCGATGAGGACGAGGCCGGCCGAGACCTCCTTCGCCACCTGCTCGACCACGGCGGACCAGACGCCCGACCGGAACGGCGCGGAGACCGGGTCCTCTAGAACGTGCACGGCGCGCGCGGGGAGCGATCGGATGACGGGATCGACCGGGGCTCCCGGTGGGACCACGAGGACCCCGACCACCCCGGAGCTACCTCCGGCGAGCCGGGCCGCCAGGCCGAACGCCTCGCGACTGACCGGCTGGAGATCTGGGCCGCGCAGTTCGGCCACGACGAGGATGGGTGCCGTCACGGGAGGACCTTCGCCTCCTCTTTCAGGATCTTGACGAGCGTTTGCGCCGCTTCCTCCGGGGTGCGGTACTCGATCATCTTCGCCCCGGTCCTCGGGGCGGGCAGTCGGAAGGCGAGAGGGCGGGGTGCGGTGGCCGCGGACGCGCCGAGGACCTCGGCCAGCTCGGCGGCCGGGACCTTGTCGTTCGGGATCTTGCGCGATTTCAGGATGTTAGGAAGGCGCGCGGTGCGCGGATCGTTCCACGCTTGTTGCAGTCCGATGACCAACGGGCCGGCCACGGCGAGACCGTCGAGCCCGCCGTCGACGGCGCGTTGGAAGGTGAACCGGCTTCCGGCGGCGTCCCAGCGGAGGTCCACGACCGGCTGGAAGTCGGGGATCCCGAGTAGCTCTCCCACCGCCGGCGCCACGACGCCCATCTCATCGTCCCCGGCCTGCTTTCCGGCGACCACGAGATCGAACGGGTAACGCTTGATCACCAAGGCGAGGAACCGGGCGGCGGTGAGCGGATCGACGGAGGCCTGGGCGGGCCTCTCGATCCAGGTGGCCGCGTCGCACCCGAGCGCGAGACAGGCGCGGAGGACCTCCTCGGTGTGGGGGCCCGGCCCGAGGGAGATCGCGCGGACCTTGGACCCCGTGACCGATTCCTTCAGGAGGAGGGCCTGCTCGACCGCGGACTCGTCGTAGCCCGCGAGGACCCACTTGATCCCTTCGCGGTCCAGGTCCGTTCCGTCGGCGCTGGGTCGCAGCCGCGTTTCGGGCTCGGGGACCGGTTTGACCAGGACCAGGATCTCCATGCGGTCGCCCTTCCGACCGGATCAGGAATACTGCCGCAGGAGCTCGCGGGAGGTGACCATTCGTTGGATCTCGTTGGACCCCTCGTAGATCTGGGTGAGCTTCGCGTCCCGTAGCAGCTTCTCGACGGGGTAGGCGCGCATGTACCCGTATCCCCCGAAGATCTGGATGGCCTCATCCGCGACGCGCATCGCGGCGTCCGAAGCGAAGCATTTCGCGATCGAGGACTCCAAGGTCCCGCGGGAGCCGTGATCGATGGTCCAGGCCGCATGCCAGGTAAGGAGGCGGGCCGCATGCACGGCCTGGGCCATGTTCGCGAGCTTGATCTGGATGGCCTGATGCTCCGAGATCGGCTTACCGAACGTTTGCCGTTTGAGCGAGTAGTCGGCAGCGTGGTCGAGGGCGGCCTGGGCGATCCCCGTCGCGAGCGCCCCGATCGGCGTCCGCGTCTGGTCGAGCGTACGCATCGCGAGAGCGAACCCATCCCCCTCGGCGCCGAGGCGATCGTCCACCGGGACCTTGGCCCCTTCGAACCGGACCGTGCTGGTCGAGGAGGCCCGGTGGCCCATCTTCTCCTCTTCCTTGCCCGGGACCACCCCGGGAGTGTCGCGCGGGACGACGAACGCGGTGATCCCCTTGTGCTTGAGCTCGGGATCGATCGTCGCGAAGACCGTGTAGAGCGAAGCGTGTGGGCCGTTGGTGATGAAGCACTTCTCGCCGGTCAGTGTGTAGTGGTCGCCCTCCTTTCGGGCCCGGGTCTTGAGGGCCCCGGCATCGCTCCCTCCCCCGGGCTCGGTCAGGCAGAACGCCGCGAGATGGTAGTCCGCGCAGAACGGTCCCAGGACGCGGTCCTTCTGCGCGGCACTGCCCGCCAAGAGGATCGGTTCCAGGGCCAAGCAGTTCGCGATGATGGAGGTGGTCATCCCCCCGCAGGCCCGCGCCATCTCCTCGACGATCAGGCATTGGTCCAGGAGCGGGAGGCCGCTGCCCCCGTACTCCGTCGGGACGTTCAAGTTCATGAGCCCGAGCTCCCAGGCCTTGCGGACGATCTCCTCGGGAAAGCGCCCCTCGCGGTCGCACTCCGCGGCCTTGGGGGCCATCTCGGTCCGGGCGAACTTCCGGGCGAGATCGCGTAGGCTCGTTTGCTCCTCGCTCAACGAGAAATCCGGCATCCTGAACGACCGAGCGTCGCTCCGAACGGAGAGCGCTATATCATACTTCGCCGCTTGCGAGGAGGTGAGCACGCGAGCGCCGCACCGCCGGTCCTCTCGGTCGGCGCGGGTCCTACGGGTCGGGGATTTCGCCCGGTACGATCTCGACCGACGCGGCCGTACCGGTCTACCCGAGGTGATCCTGGGAGAAGGAAAGTCCCCCGAGCATCTGGTGCAGATCCTCTGGGGTCTCCACGCGGACGGCCACGGGGCCGTGATCTCCCGCATCACGGCCGCCCAGCTCCGGCGCCTTCGTCCGGAACGGGAGGCCGGCCTTCCACTCACGTTCTTGGCCGGCGGGCGCGTCGCCCAACTGGCCGGTCCCGTGCCCAAGGCCCCCCCGGGCGTGGTCGCCATCCTGACGGCGGGGACCGCCGACGTCCCGGTCGCCGAGGAGGCCCGGGCGGTCCTCCGGGGGCTGGGGGTCGAGGTACGGGTGGCCTACGACGTCGGAGTGGCCGGACTGCACCGTCTTCTGGGTGCCCTGCGCACGCTCGCCCGGGTCGATCCTGACGTGTTCATCGCGTTCGCCGGCCGGGAGGGGGCCCTCCCGACCGTGCTCGCCGGATTGGTCCGTGCCCCGGTCATCGCCGTGCCCACCTCGGTCGGGT
>JBARHO010000126.1:0-15079 GCA_049799275.1 Thermoplasmata archaeon | reverse complement strand
TTGCTCCTTCCCACCCAGTTCAGCGAGGTGCCCGACGATCTGACCCGGACGGTCGTTTCATCGCCGTTCAACGAACCCCCCGGCGCCCGGACGGGGACGCCGGAGATCACGCGGTTCCTCGCCGAGCTGGGGCCGAGCGGCGCCCCCAACCTGTGCACCGTCTGGGTATCCGCCCTCCGGGCGATGGCCGTCGAGCGGGGGATCGAGTACGGACCGGCGATGCTGCCGAACCTGGTGAGCCTGGGTCTGTCCGGAAGCGCGGCCCATACCATCTTTCTGGGTCCGGACGATGACCCGATGATCCAGTCGCTCCGGTCCATCGCCGCGACCCGTATCCGGTTCAATTCCTCTGCCGGGAGGGTCTTTGTCTGGGGAGAACAACCGATCACGCCCTCGTACGTGCTCTCGCCCGGCGAGGACCCCGCGGGCAAGCCCTACAATCTGCTCCGGATCGTCTGACCCCGCTTCCGAAGGCGGGGGGCCTGACCCACTACGGGCTATTGCTGCCCGCCGGCCCGGAGCAACGGCTTACCGTCCACCTCAAGGGTGGCCTCGGCCAGGGATAGCCAGCTCAGGTACGGGGCCTTCGTGGAACCCCCGTAGACCGAGTTCCCCCCGACGTAGAGCGTCACCACTCCCCGCTCGTACTCCTCGAGCCACGGGGCCTGATAGACCGAGGGATTGAGCCCGATGGCCAGGATACCGGGGCGGTCCCGTCCCGGTCCCGCCGCGTTGTACGGGCCCGAGAACAGTTCGGCGTTCGTCTCGAACGCGGCCGACCGGAGCTTGCCCCGTTCGAAGGTGAACCGACCCCCCGTGGCCTGTCCACCTCGGAGCGTGCTGGGGCGGTTCGCAATGAAGGTGCCCTCGGCGAACGTCTCGTCCACCGCCACCGCGACCGACCCGGTCGGTACGTCCGTCATGCCCCACCCGTCGCGGGCATCTTTCTCGTCGACGAGACCATCCTCACGGTGGGCCGGGCGCTTCTTCAGATGGAGGGTGAGGTTCGTCCCGTTGGGGTGGGAGATGGTGACGACCTTCCCTTTCTCGAGGATCTTGCCGAGCCGAGCCGCGTCCCGGACCATCCCCCTGGGATCGACCAAGCTCGCCTCGATGAGGCCCTTCTGCCAGGTCCCCGGGTCGAGCCCCCACTCCATCGCGTTCGGAGCGGTGGCGCGGGCGATCTCCATCCGGGCGCCGCGGATCTTGCGCTTCTCCGCGATCTCGTACCAGCGGTGGTTGTAGGCGTTGAGGGCGGCCGTCGTTCTCCCGCCCAGTCGCCGGAACCGGACCCGGTCCTCCGGACCCCAGAAGAAGACGTAGACATCGGCCTTCTCGAGCGCCGCCCACTCATGGTCGCCGGGGATCCCAAGGGCCTTCACGTCGCCCGACTCGAGCGAGTCCCAGTAGGCCTGGTCGTCCTCGTAGAGCACGATCGGTTTCGCACCGAGCTTGCGCGCCTCGACCACGAAGGCCCTTGCGAACGGTACCATGTGGGTCCAGCTCTCGATGATGACGTTCTCTCCTCGCTTCACGCGAAGGGTGTTCTTCAGGACCGCATGCGCGAGCCGCGAGGCCATCGCCGGATCGACGTCTACCGTAGGCATGTCGTGGCGACCCGCCCGACCGACTTAAGCAACCTCACCGCAGGGTCACCCATATCCGAAGGACCGGATCGAGCGCAAGCGGTCGGCCAACGTCGCTCGCGGCGGCGGCACAGGGCCCCTGCGTTCAGAGGTTACACAGCACTGGCGGATCCTGCCGCAACAGGTACGGGCCGTCGCCGCCCTCGGCGCGAACGGAGTCATATGGCTAGCGAGGAATAGGCGCGCCTCGTACCGTCGATCTCGGTCACAGAACATGGACCTCTTGGCGTTGGGCTTGCTTCTTGCGGTGTTCGCCGCTGTGATCCTTAGGCAGGCGTCAGGGCGCGGACCTCCGATCTGGGGGTCCTTCTTGGCGGGGGCGCTCATGGCCCCGCTCCTGGGGGTCGTTTCGTTCGGTCAGGCCGGCAACGCCATCCAGGGCGCCCTTCCGATCCTCGAGTTCCTGATCGGAATGTTCGTCTTCACGACCGCGCTCGATCGGTCCGGTGCCCTCGAGCACCTCGCCGGCTGGTTCCTCGGACGCGCGGGACGTCCGGAACAGATCCCCTTCTGGATCTTCCTCTGCTTCGGGACCCTCTCGATGATCCTCGTGAACGACGCCCTCGTCCTGATCGCCGTTCCCATCATGGTCTCCGTGGGTCGGCGCCTCAACACCGACCCGCGCCCGTTGTTGTTGACGGTGGCACTGGCGGTCACGGTCGGGAGCGTGGCGACCCCGTTCGGCAATCCTCAGAACCTGTTGATCGCGCTACAGAGCGGTCTCACCGCTCCGCTCTCGGTCTTCCTGCGCTATCTCTTGCTTCCGACCGTCCTCGGTCTGATCGCCGGTGGCCTTCTACTCCAGCGCCTCTACCGACCCCACCCGGCCCTCGCCGCCCCGGGCCAAGCGGCCGATCCGTTCCCTCCGGTGCCGCTCTTTCCGAGGGGGTCATGGGCGAATAGGATCGGTCGTTCCCCGGTGTTGATCCTCTTTCCCGCGACCTTGGCGATCATGGTCGGTAGCGATCTCGCGTCGGGACTTTTTGGCGTCGGGACGATCCCGCTCCCCTGGATCGCGCTGGTCGGCGCGCTCGTTCTGCTATCCCTCTCCTCCGGACGGCTGGATCTGGTCCGGGGGATCGACGTGACGATCCTCCTACTGTTCGTGGGTCTCTTCATTGTGGTCGTAGTGGCGCTCCACGGCGACGCGTTCCCCAGCAGCGGGATCAGCCTTCCGGTCCCCTCGTCGTCCGATCCGGGATCGACGATCCTCGAGCTGGTCGGCACAAGCCTCGTGGGCAGTCAGGTGGTGAGCAACGTCCCATGGGTGGCCCTCCAGATCCCGATCCTGGCGAGACACGGGTTCGGTCCGGGCACCCCGATCGCCTGGATGGCGCTCGCCGCCGGGAGCACGCTCGCCGGGAACCTCACCCTGCTCGGGGCGGCGAGCAATCTCTTGCTCGTGGCCCGGGCCGAGCGGCACGGGGTCCGGATCGGTCTCGCGGACTTTGTGCGCGTTGGAGTCCCCATGACCGCGATCACCGTCACGATCACCGTTCTTTGCCTGCTCGCCCATCTCTAGCGGCGTCGAACGCGCCGCAGGGAGCGGCCGGTCCAACCCTCTTCAGCATGGGGCGATGGGCCTCAGGTTTCCCGATGCCGGCACGCGGAGGACCTAGCAGCAAAGACCATGCCGAAGGAGCGGTTCCATGGGCCTTCGAGGTGACCCGCCCTGGGACCGCGATCTTCCCGTTCCCGGAGCTCGGGTCGAGGGAGCGCCATACCTCGACCTCGTCCTGCCACCTCGTCGGACCCGTCGGTGACCCGGGTCCTTGCGGAGCTCCGTTCGCGAGCGGACCCGAACGGGGCCGCAGGGATGGAACGATTCGGCATCACGTCCCGAGCGATCCTTGGAATCAGCGCGCCCGAGCTCCGTCGGATCGCCCGAGCTATCGGGACGGACCACCCCCTCGCCCAGAAGCTGTGGGCGAGCGGATCGTACGAAGCGCGGACGATCGCCTACTCGATCGCCGACCCCACGCGCCTGACCAGCCGGGAGATGGACCGATGGGCCGCGGACTTCGACAACTGGGCTCTCTGCGATGGGTGTTGTCAGGATCTCTTTCGCTACACCCCGTTCGCCTACGACAAGATCGATCAGTGGGGACGTGAGAAGGACGAGTATGTTCGAAGGGCCGCATTTGCCCTCATCGCCAAGTTGGCCGTCCACGACCGATCGGCCGACGACGCCCGGTTCGTCGGGATGCTCCCCTTGATCGAGGAGGCCGCGACGGATCCCCGGAAGTATGTCCAGAAAGGGGTGAACTGGGCCTTGAGGGAGATCGGCAAACGGAACGCTGCCCTCAACCGGGCGGCGATCGCGACCGCGCTCCGCATCCAGAAGAACGGCCCGCGCGGGTCCCGATGGATCGCTTCGGACGCGATACGAGAGCTGAAGAGCCCCGCGGTCCGCCGAAGGATCCGGTCGCGCCGGCAGGTCCGATAGGTCCCTCGATGCGATCTACACTACGTCCGGTCGAAGGAGCCGCCGCCCTCCGTTTCGAGGAGGACGTTTCGGGACCCGCGACCCTGTTGATCGCGGACCTGCATCTCGGGCTCGGGGGGGACCCCACCCACATCCATGGCCCGCCGGAGGGCTCGGCGCCGATCCTGGCCGAGGAGCTCCTCGCCGTCGCGCGGCAGGCCGGGACCGGTCGGATCATCATCGTGGGGGACGTGAAGCATCCGATCGTCGGAACGCCTCGGCTGCTCCGTCCCGTCATCTTCGATTTCTTCGGGACGCTCCTGGAGAGCGGACTATCTATCGAGGTCGTTCTGGGAAATCATGACGTGGGGCTGACGCCCCATCTGCCGAAGGAGGTCGAGGTCCATCCCGCGAGCGGGATCGTTCGGGGCGGGATCGGGATCTTCCATGGACATCGCTGGCCCTCCTCGACGGTACTTCGGGCCGAGCAGTGGGTGGTCGGACATCTCCATCCGGGCTTCCGCTTCGCCGCGACGGCCCAACATGTCTCGACGAAGCAGCGCGTCTGGGTCCACGTCCGCTATCCTCCGGCACCGAAGGGCACCGGTCGTCGGCGTTCCGTACGGCGTCGGCCCTTCCGTGGGCGCGAGCTCACGGTGCTCCCGGCGTTCAACCCGCTCTCGGGGACCGAGGCCCTCAACCGGCAACGCCCGGCGCGGATCCGTTCGTTCCTGTACCAGCGCTTCTTGGCCCCGGGGGAGTCCCGGGCCTACCTCATGGACGGTACCGATCTGGGTACGATCGCTACGCGGTCCCCGTCCGTCCCCCGGACCGCACGAGATCGGGAAGTCTCGCCGGGTCGGTGACCGGAGCGAGACATCTCATCCCGAAGCAGACCAGCGCCCGTGCTTCGGATGGGCCCTCGGGAGCGCTCCCGACCTCGTCGGGTAGAGAGAACGGGGGCGGAGGCGTTCCACGGAAGACCCACATCTGGGGATGTCCGGCCCGCTCGGCGGCCCGGATCAAGGCATCGGCCCGAGGTCCCGTCCCCTCCACGACGATGCGGGCCGAGGGGGTCTCGAGCAACCCGGCGGCCAGCGCGGTCCCGGCCGCAAAGAGACCGGCATGCTCGAGCCGGGCCATCATCGGACCCAGGCTCCGGGAGGCGGCCCCCTTCCAGCGTTCCTGGTTCGTGAGACCCGCCAGCCTCTCGAACCCGAGCACGGCGGCCGCGCCCGCGGAAAGATTGGGATTGTCCTCGATCGGGAAGTTCGGCTCATCGAGCGAACCGACGCTCACCCCGTCGTAGAGCTTGGGAGCGATATCGCGGAGAAGACCGCTCGGGTCCCGGAACTCGGTGTCGATGAGGGTGAGGAGGGTCTCGGCGGCCCCCACGTACCGCGGGTCCTGGGTCGCGCCGGCCAGCTCCAGCAGCCCCAACGCGAACTCGGACTGGTCCTCGAGGAGCCCGAACCCCCGGGCCCCGGACCGGTCCAACCGGTGCGCGATCCCTCGCTGAGGATCGAAGGCATGGGCCAGGAAACGGTCCGCGGCCTGGCGGGCGGCCCCGAGCGGTCGAGGATCGTTCAAGAAGCGGGACGAGGCCACGAGCGCGCGGATCAGCTCCCCGTTGATCGACGCGTAGAGCGCCAGGTCCACCTTTGGCGCGGGCCTTCGCTCGCGAGCCCGACGAAGCTTTTGGATCGCGCTCTCCAGCCGTTTGCGGGTCTCTCCGTCGGAGAGCCCCAACCCCTCCGCCGCCTCGGCGAGGGGCATGAGCCGGTAGAGCACATTGCGCTCCGGATCATGCGGCATACGTCCGTCCGCTCCGACTCCGAAGAACCGACTGATCAACCGAAGCTCCTCCGGCTCGAGCACGGCCTTGAGCTCGGGCCGGCTCCAGGTGAAGTAGCCGCCGTCGTCGCCCGGGGCGTTGTCGGCGTCCTGGCTGCTCCCAAAGCCGCCCTCGGGATCGGAGAGCGTCTCGAGGATCCAACGCTGCGTTCCCTCGACCGTCTCGATGATCCGCGCGTCACCGGACCATCGGGCGCCCTCGACGTAGGCGCTCAGGAGCGCCGCGTTGTCGGTCGCCATCTTCTCGAAGTGCGGGATGTGCCAGCCCTCGTCGACCGAATACCGGTGGAACCCACCGCCGATCTGGTCGTACATCCCTCCGTCCGCCATCCGAAGGAGGGTCTCCCGCGCCCGGGCCGCGGAGAGCGGCTCTCCGGTCGCGAAGGAGTCGAAGTAGAGGAACGAGATCGCGGTCGGGTGAGGGAACTTCGGCGAAACGCCGAACCCTCCATTGACCGGGTCGTAGCTTCCCTGGATCTCCCCTCGCACCGATCCGAGGAAGGCGGACGGTGCGGTCGTGCCGGTGGCCGTACGCCCGCGGCTCCGTTCGAGGGCGCCGCGGAGCATCCCGGTGTTCTCGCGGATCTTCTCGGGCTCGTCCTTCCAGATGCGGGCGACCTCCTTCAGGATCTTCCGGAAGCTCGGGCGACCGTAGCCGTCCTGCGCCGGGAAGTAGGTCCCTCCGAGGAACGCCTCGCCTTCCGGCGTGAGGAAGGCGGTGAGCGGCCAACCGCCCTCACCGGTGAGGGTCGAGACCTGTTGCTGATATCGACGGTCGACCTCGGGGTGTTCGTCCCGGTCGACCTTCACGGTCACGAAGAACTGGCGGAGCAGGCGGGCCACCTCGGCGTCGGAGTACGTTCCTTCGTCCATGACGTGGCACCAATGGCACCACGCCGCGCCGACGTCGAGAAGGATGGGGCGGTTGGTCCGCCGGGCGATCTCGAACGGTTCGGGTCCCCAGGGGTACCATTCGATCCCCTGTTCTGTGGCGCTCTGGAGGTAGACAGAGGAGGAACCGGCCAAGCGCCATCCGGGTGGTTTCTCCCGGCGCGAAGCGGGCTCGGTGGCCATGTGGGTCCACGTTCGCTTGGGGGTTTTACATTACCGGTCCCGGGACCGATGTGTCCCGCTCGCCGGACGTGGGTCCGCGCCCGCGAAGCTCGGATCTACCTTCGGAGGTCCGCGATCGAGGGATCCCCGAGGATCGATGACCTTGCGAGATCCCGCGGGCGCTTCGACATCACGAAACAAAGTGGCCTGAGCTTCACTTTCGGGAAATGACTTATAAGCAGGGCGAAAGTGCCCGGCCTGCTCGAGGGACTCTTCATGGAAATGCAACCAGGCCAAATGGCCTATGACCGGGCGATCACGGTATTCTCCCCGGACGGACGTCTCTTCCAAGTAGAGTACGCGAGAGAGGCCGTGCGCCGGGGCGCGACGACGGCCGGCGTGGTGTACGAGGATGGGGTGGTCCTGGTCGCCGACCGGCGGATCCCGAACCCTCGCCTGGCGGAGCCCGCCAGCCTCGAGAAGATCCACCAGATCGACGATCATGTAGGTTGCGCGACCGCAGGTCTGGTCGCGGATGCGCGGGTGCTCGTCGACT
This sequence comes from Thermoplasmata archaeon, assembly GCA_049799275.1. Lineage (GTDB taxonomy): Archaea > Thermoplasmatota > Thermoplasmata > Lutacidiplasmatales > UBA184 > Lutacidiplasma. Next base: position 7,545 of record JBARHO010000126.1, on the reverse strand, counting down.
ATGCCCGCCTCGCCGGTCAGATCCATCGGGTCACCTACACCGAGCCGATATCGGTCGAGCTGCTCGTGCGGCGGATCTGCGATTACAAGCAACAGTACACCCAGTTCGGAGGGGTCCGCCCCTTTGGCACCGCGCTCCTGGTCGGCGGCTACGACGACACCGGGATCCATCTCTTCGAGACCGAGCCCTCTGGCTCCCTGACGAGCTTCAAGGCCGACGCGACGGGCGGCAACAAGACCCCCGTGATCGAGCTCTTCGAACAGAAGTATAAGCCCGGATTGGGCGTGGACGACGCGATCTCGCTCGCGCTCGACGGGCTCCGGCAATCGATGGACGACACCGCGACGCTCGCCACCGTCGAAGTGTGCACGCTCCAGCGGGGGGAAGGTCTGCGCCGACTCCTTCCGGACGAGGTCCAAAAGTATGCCAAGGGTCTGCCGGCCCAAGCGCCCCGTGAGGGCAAAGGCGCTCGGAGCTAGGTCCTTCGCGGATCGGCCCCAAGAACGGTCGGGCCATGGTGGACGTTGACGATGCGGTGGTCGCGCGGTGGGAGACCCAGGGCTCTCGCTTCGAGGTCCTCGTCGATCCGCAAGCGGTGCAGGACATCAAGGACGGGAAGGCCGTCGACCTGCGCGACAAGCTGGCGCTCGACCAGGTCTTCAAGGACGCCAAGAAGGGAGACAAGATCTCCGAGGAGCATCTCGAGCGGATCTTCCATACCCGGGACCTCGCTGAGATCGCGCGCCAGATCATCGTCAAGGGCGAGGTCCACCCGACCACTGAGCAGCGTCACCAGCTCCAGGCCGCGAAGCACAAGCAGATCGTGGCCAGCATCGCTCGGAACGCGATGAACCCGCAGACCGGCGCGCCGCATCCGCCGGCCCGCATCGAGGCCGCGATGGCCGAGGCGAAGGTCCACGTGGACCCGTTCCGACCGGCCGACCAGCAGGTCCAGGAGATCCTGCAGAAGCTCCGGCCGCTGCTGCCGATCCGCTTCGATGTCGTCAAGGTCAAGATCCGCGTCCCCGCCCAGCACTATCCGAAGGTGATCGCGGATCTCAAGTCCACGGGCAAGATCATGGACGAGCAATGGCTCGGCGACGGGTCCTACAGCGCGATCCTCGAGATCCCGGCCGGTGTCCAGACCGAGCTCTACCAGAAGCTCAACGCGAAGACCAAAGGCTCTGCCGAGACCGCTTTGGTTAAATAGAATATCACGGTCGTGCCGCCCGGTGCACGAAGTACAATGGGTAATGGACATCGGCCGGGCCACCGGGGCGGTGGCCGCGAGGGCGGCCCCTCGCATCCCCGCGGGGAACGGATACTAGTTCTTCCAGGCGAAGAGATCCCCGGTAACGGGCTCCGGCCCGGCACCGGGACGTACCGCCTCGACGGCAAGATCTACGCCAGCGTGCTCGGTCTACTGAACCGCCAACCTCCCTTGGTCAAGGTCACCCCGCTCTCGGGGCGATACATCCCGAAACCCAACGATGTTGTTCTCGGGACGGTCACCGACGTGCAGACCACGTTCTGGTTGCTCGATATCAGCGCCCCCCGCTGGGCCCCGCTCCACATGTCCGGCAGCCCCTGGAAGATGGAGGTCGGGGAGACGAAGCTCTACCTCAAGGTCGGGGACGCCGTGGCCGTGGCGGTCGAGAGCCTCGAGGCCACCGGTCGGATCGGGGTCACGATGAACGGCGAGGGCCTGGGCAAGCTCGAGGGGGGCACGATCATCACGATCTCTCCGGCGAAGGTCCCGCGCGTCATCGGTCGCGGGGGATCGATGATCAACACGATCACCCGCCTTACGGGGACCCGGGTCGCGGTGGGGCAGAACGGTCGCATCTGGATCGACGGTCCTCCGGACGGTATCACGCGGGTGCGCGAGGCGCTCCGCATGATCGAAGAGGAGGGCCAGCGGGCCGGCCTGACCGAGCGGATCCATCAGTACCTCGAGGCGACGTCGGACCCCTCGGCCCAGCGCACGCGACCCCGATCGACCCCCTCGCTGCTGGGGTCGACCGGGTTCTCGGGCCCCGCAACCGCGCCGGCCCCGGAGATCCCGCGCGGCCTTCCGCCCCGGCCCACCGCCGAGGCGGCCGAGCACGACCCCGAGGAGATCGTCCCGCCCGAAGAGCCTCCGGAGAGCACCGAGCCACCGATCTGATCACGTTCCAAGAAAGGAGAGAGTAATGGGAAGCGTAGGAGCCAAAGAGATCCCCGTGCTATTGAACTCGGAAGGCATCCGCATCGACGGACGCCGGCTGAACGAACTGCGACCGCTCAAGATCACCGCGGGTCCGCTCCACCAGGCGGACGGTTCGGCGTTCGTCGAGTGGGGAGCGAACAAGGTCATGGCGGCGGTCTACGGGCCCCGAGAGGTCCATCCGCGCCACCTTCAGGAGAACAACAAGGCGATCGTCCAATGCCGGTACAACATGGCCGCGTTCTCCGTCGACGAGCGCAAGCGGCCCGGTCTCGATCGCCGCTCCCAGGAGATCAGCAAGGTGCTCGCGGAGGCGTTCGAGTCCGTGATCTTCACGGAGGAGTTCCCCCGGACGAGCATCGATGTCTACATCGAGGTCCTGCAGGCCAATGCCGGGACCCGGTGCGCCGGGATGGTGGCCGCGTCGGTCGCCCTGGCGGACGCCGGCATCCCGATGGCCGACCTGATCCCTTCGGTCGCCGTCGGCAAGATCAGCGGGCAGATCGCGCTCGACCTCAAGAAGGAAGAGGACAACTTCGGCGAGGCCGACCTCCCGATGGCCCTCGTACCTCAATCCGGACGGCTCGTGCTCCTGCAGATGGAGGGTCACATGACCCGGGACGAGCTCGGCCAAGCGCTCGACCTCGGTGTCGAGGGATGCCTCAAGATCTATCAGAAGATGAAGGACGCCCTGCGCGAACGGTACCAGGTGGCCCCCGGCTCCGATGGGGAGGCGGCCCAATGAGCGACGAGGTCACGGCCGAGATCCTGACCACCCATATCCTCGGGCTCGCGCAAGAGGGCCGACGGTTGGACGGTCGCGGGGCCGACGAGTGGCGACCGGTCTCGGTCGAACCGGGCTTCGTGACGACCGCCGACGGGTCCGCACTGGTCCGCATGGGCGACACCACGGTCGTCTGCGGGGTCAAGCTCGAGCCGGGGAAACCGTTCCCCGACACGCCCAACGCTGGCGTGCTCACGACCAACGCGGAGCTCATCCCGCTCTCCTCCCCGACGTTCGAACCCGGACCCCCCCACCCGCGGGCGATCGAGGTCTCCCGGGTCGTCGACCGAGCGATCCGGGCCGCGGAGACGATCGATCTGACGAAGCTCTGCGTGACCCCGGGCGAGAAATGCTGGACCTGCTTCGTCGACGTCCACGTCATCGACCATTCGGGCAACCTCATCGATGCCGCCATGCTCGCCGCAGTGACCGCGCTCAGCCATGCCACGGTGCCGGCCGCGCGCTTCGGCGTCCGCGAGGCGGACTATCCGCTCGACGTCCAGCACTTCCCCATCGAGTGCACGTTCTCCCGCCTCGGTGAGACGATCATCGTCGACCCGTCGTTCGATGAGGAACGGGCCGCCCAGGGCCGCCTCACCGTCGCCACCGACGAGGCGGGCAACGTGGTCGCCATGCAGAAGGGCCTCGTGGGCGCGTTCTCCCCCGATGACGTTAAGGCCGTCGTCGAGAGGGCGTTCATGCACGGGGACCGTCTTCGGGCCCTCGCCCGCGGGATCGAGCATCGATGAGCAAGCGAACGAAGAAGGTCGGCAACACCGGCTGGATGGGTCCCCGCTACGGGATCCGGATCCGGCGGCGCGTCCTCGAGATCGACCGATCGCGCGGCAAGCCGGCCGCCTGTCCTCACTGTTCGACCATCACCATCGCCCGGATCGCGAGCGGCGTCTACGAGTGCCGGCGGTGTGGGACCCGGTACGCCTCCCAGGCCTACGTCTTCTCGCCCCCGCCCCCGATCACCCGTTCCGAGAAGGGTCCGGCCCGGGCGGAGAACCGTTAAGCGATCTTCCGTACTAGGGAGACCCTATGTTCCGTTGCATCCGATGTGGCGAGGCGCTTCCCAGCGACGCCAATCTCTTCGGGGTCCGCTGCGACAATTGCGGCGGGAAGATCTTCACGAAAGAGCACCCCAACGTGAAGAAGGTCCTGAAGGCCCGCTGAGACCGGCGCCGGCCCGGATCCTCCTTCCCCCCCGCCCTTCGCGCGCGGCTCCCGAGCCCTTCGCTCGGCGAAGGGCTGGTCAGAGCGGGCTCTGGACCTCGACCCAGAGGCCGTCCGGGTCGCTGACGAACCCGATCCAGTACCGGCCTTGCTCGATCCACGCCGGGACGGTGACCGTCCCTCCGAGCTCGACCAACCGCGCCATGGTCGCTCGCGCATCCTTCACGTCGACTCCGATATGATCCAGGCCTTCACCGGGAGAGTACGGGGTGTTGTAGGGGGATCCCTGCGGGTACCAATTGAGCTCGAGCTCGGTGTGGGTCTCCGGGTCGACCAGGGCGACGAACTGGCCGCCGTGGCTCATGCTACCGCGCTTCTCCTCACGGAGCCCGAGCCCTTCGGTGTAGAACCGAATGGAACGAGGGAGATCGGTGACCCGGATCCCGACGTAGCTCAGCCCCAGTTTCCCACCGCTCCTCCCAGAGGTTCGGTCGCGAAATAGCTTCCCGTACTCCGCCACTGATCCGTTCGTAGGCTGGAGGCGCGTTCGGGTGGCCCACGCGGAAACGCGTAAGAAGGGGGCCTCCGCTCCCTCGGGCGATGGGGACCCCCACGATGCGTTTCCTCGGCGGCGTCGCCGAGATCGGTGGCAACAAGATCGTCATCGAGGACGGCCCCGACCGGATCCTCTTCGATTTCGGCCCGTCGTTCTCCCCTCGCTTCGAGCAGTTCTACTACAACTTCCTCCAGCCCCGGTCGCTGTACCCGGTGAAGGACCTCCTCGAGTTCGATCTCCTGCCCCGGGTGGAGGGGCTCTATTCGCCTGAGGCGCTCAACGGGTCGGACCTCGCGTACCGGGACCCCGAGTTCCACGCCGTCTTCGTCAGCCACGCGCACGCGGACCATGCGGGATACCTCGACATGATCGACCCGACCATCCCGGTCTACGTCTCACCGGGCACGAAAACGATCCTGGAGGCGATCGAGAGCTCGGGGATGCAGAGGTATGGCGAGCACGACTGGAGGATGGTCGCCGATTCCGACCCCATCAAGGTCGGCAACCTCGAGGTCGTCCCGTTCCCCGTGGACCACTCGATCCCGGCCGCGCGAGGGTTCGTGATCCATACGCGGGAAGGGGCGATCGTCTACACGGGGGACTTTCGCATTCACGGGCCCCGCGCCCGCACCACCGTCGACTTCCTCGCGGAGGCCAAAGGGATCCTCCCGAAAGCGCTCATCATGGAGGGCACCCGGGCGGGGCCCGACCCCCGCCTCAACTTCTCGGAGCAAGGGGTCCGCGAAGGGGTCGAACAGGTGCTGACCGGCTCCCCCCACGTCTCCATCGTGAGCTGTTATCCCCGCGATGTCGATCGGTTGACCACGCTCTACCAGGCGGCGATCGCCTCCGACCGGGAGTTCGTGATCTCGCTCCGGACGGCCCATCTCCTGCGATCGATCGCCGAGGCCGGGATGCTCCCGGGGGCGCCGGTCCCCGGCGTCTCGCCCGGTCTTCGGGTCTACCTGCGTCCCAAACGGGTCTACTACAAGTGGGAACGACCGTTCCTGGACGACGCCGTCGACTCCGAGTTCGTGCGACGGAACGGTCCGAAGCTCTTGCTCTCCCTGGACCTCCTCCACTTCGCGGAGCTGATCGATCTCCGGCCGCCGCGCGGCGCCCCGTTCATCCATTCCATGAGCGAGCCGTTCTCCGAGGACGACGTGGATGACCTCGTGCTGCACAATTGGATCGACCACTTCGGGCTCCAGTTCCACCAGATGCACGCCTCGGGCCACTGCTCGGGCCCGGAGCTGGGGCAGTTCGTGAAGGAGATGGCCCCGAGGACGCTCTTTCCCATCCACACCGAACACCCCGATCTCTTCCAAGCGTACCTGGATCGCGTGATCCAGCCCAAGCTCGGGGCCACCCATCCGCTCCCGTCGTGAACCGCCGCCCGCGCCCCAAGGTGTAAGACCATCGTCCCACGTGGGGCCGCGATGGCTCCCGACCGCCTACCGACAGGGATCGCGTCGATCGACGCTCTCCTCGATGGGGGCCTGGACACCGACGGTCTTACGGAGCTCTACGGAGAGGGCGGGAGCGGCAAGACGATCGTCTGTCTCCAGATCACGCAACGCGTGGCCCTGCAGGGGGACTGGGTGTTGTACATCGACACCGAGGGCGTCTCGGTGGCGCGGCTCGAGGCCGTCTCCCAGGGTCGTTTCCAAGAGGTCCTTCACCGGCTCCTCCTCTCCACCCCGCACGATCTGGCCGAGCAGACGCAGGCGGTCGAGTCGGCCTGTACGCTCGCCCGGGACCGCGAGCGAAGGATCGGGCTCATCGTCCTCGACTCGGCCACGTTCTACTATCGGCTGACCCTCTCCGAACCGGACGGGGAGGAGGGACGGGAGGCGCTCGCGCTCGAGCTCGCCCATCTCCTTTCGACCGCGGTCTCGACGGCCACTCCGGTGCTCTTCACCAACCAGGTCTGGAGGAACCTCACCACGGGCACCCTCGAGCCGTTGGGGGGATCGTTCGTGAACCACGTGGCCAAGACCATCCTACGGTTCGACCGGCTCGAGGGGAACCGCCGGCGGGCCGTCCTCCTGAAGCACCGATCCCTCCCCGAACGATCAACCGAGTTCCGGATCCTTTCGACCGGTGTGGAATGAAGCGATCCCGCTCGCCCCCGGACGAGGTTTAAATCCCGGACCGTGTCCTCCGTCGGGGGGTTCGAAGATGGAGGTCGCCGAGGTGCCGTCGCCCATCGGGGTGTTCCGCATCGTCTACGAGGGCCGGTCGGTGCGACTGCTCGACCTGCTCGAGCCGGGAGTGAAACCGTTGGCCTTCCCCGAGGAGGCCAAGGTCCGGAAGCGGCCGTTCCCGGCCGACAGCCCTCCGCGCCAGTTGCTCGAGTACTTCCAGGGTCACCGCGCCCGCTTCGATCTGGACCTCGAACTGGGGTCCGTATCTCCGTTCGACCAGGACGTCTATCGAGTTCTGGTCGGCGTACCGCCCGGGAAGACGATCACCTACGGGGCCCTGGCCCGCAGCTCGGGGCACGCGGGCGCCGCCCGTGCGGTGGGGGGGGCGATGCACCGCAACCCGATCCCGATCGTGATCCCGTGCCACCGGATCCTGGCGCGCGGCGGTCTCGGCGGCTACAGCGGCGGGACCGGGCTCCCAACCAAGCGCGCGCTGCTGGCGCTCGAAGGCGCCGCTCCGCCAGAGCAGATAGGGCGGAAGAGCCGGGTGCATTCCGCCGCTTTCTCCGGTCCGCAGGCGAGGGCGGAATACGCTGCGCTATTTCGCCCTACTTCGTCGTGACGCCAGCGTTGACCCTCGCTATCGTGCGGCCTTTCTAATCTCGCACGTCAC
>JBARHO010000125.1:0-2685 GCA_049799275.1 Thermoplasmata archaeon | reverse complement strand
CCGTCACCTTGAGGAGGCGGGACTCTTGCAACCGATGGATGCCGAGGGCGGTGAACGATTTCGTCATCGAGGCCATCCCATAGATGGTCCGGGGGGTCGCCGGTGCTCGCTCCTTCAGGTTGCGGTAACCGTACCCCTTTGAGAGAGCGGTCCGGCCGCCGCGCATGAGGGTCAACGATAGCCCGGGGATCCTCGACTGTCGCATGACCATCTCAACGAACGCGTCGAGCCCACCCAGCCGGGTCATGGGATCCTCACCCCGTCCGTAGCGCGACCACGACATGAACCTACGGGCGGGCTGGGTTTCTCGGCCTCCTCGCACGGATCCGGGTTCCCGGCCCGCGGCGGGATACCCTACGCATGACCAGACCCGTCCAGGGGCGAGAGGATCCCTCAGCGTGGGAACGCAGGGGCCCTTGGGGAGAATGGCTTCGATCCGTCGTCCCGCGGGACCCTTCGCACGTTCCGATCCTGCTCAATCGGAATTCAGCGACCCTTAATCCCCCGCGTTCCGGGCTATGACCCTTCGATGATCGCTCAGGAACCTAGGACCGACCGTACTGCTTCCTCATCCGGACCGATCGACGGCTCCTCCCACCTACGTGATGGGACCCCCGTGCGGATCCGGCCGGTCCTACCCTCCGATCGCACGGGGATCATCGATTTCCTGGGTCACCTCTCACGGGATTCTCTCGAGCTGCGGTTCTTTTCGGCCGTCCAAGCGGGCGTGGTCATGACGGAGCTCATGGGAGGAGCTCCGCCCGCGGACCGGATCTCCCTCGTGATGGAAACGATCGATCCAGCGGGGAGCCACATCACGGGGCACGGCGAATCGATCCGCTTCGCCCAGGACCGCACCCGGTCGGAGGTCGGGTTCATTGTGGCCGACCGGTATCAGGGTCTGGGGGCCGCTACGCTCTTGCTCTGGCAGCTGGCCCGGGCCGCTCGGGCCGTCGGGATCCGCTCGTTCGAGGCCGTGGTCCGTTCGGAGAACCGTCCGATGCTCGACGTTTTCGCCCAAGCCGGGTTCCCCCACACGCGCGAGTGGGTGGCGCATGAAGCGCGCGTGGTGCTCGATATCACCCACGACCCGCAGTTCGCCCTCGCTCTCCCGAGCCTGGCGGAGAGGGGGGCTCATGCGATCTCCTAGTCCGTGGTCCATCGTCCTACCGACCACAACGATCGGGGAGTGTCACCAGCGGTCGCGGGGTCGCCTACAAGGCAGGGCCGATCCACAATGGCATCGCGATCCGGCGGACGCAGGATCGCTCCGTCCCCGGCGGCCGGCGATCGCATCTTGCCCGGACGCCCCGGCATCCCCCGGAGCCGGACGAGAGCCCGAGCGGCCCGTACGCGAAAGGCGAGCCGCCGAACCGATGGAGCAGGGCCCGTGATCTCGGAGGACACCGAGGGGCTCCTATCGCTCGACCCCGGTCTACCGATGAGCATCCTCCGGCGGACCCCCTACGGTATCGTGCTCATCACGGGATCCGGGACCATCGTCTGGGCCAATCCGGCCTATTTTGAGACGACGGGTCGGAGCCCCGCCTTGCTCGGGACCGACTTCCATGAGATCCCCGAGACCGACGGTTCCTGGTCGACCTCCATCCGAAAGGCGGTGGATTCGGCGCTCCGCTCAGGTACCGGGGTCACGTTCTACTCGGTCCGGGCACGCCACCGGGACCATCCCGAACCGGTGTATCTGGACGTGGATGTTCGAGCTCTCAGTGCTCGGGGCCACGCGCCGCGGAGCGTCCTGCTGATCATCCGAGACGTGACCGACCGCGTCGCGGAGCACGAGAGGGCCGCGCTGTTCTACGAGTCGTTCCGAAGCTCGACGAACGTGATGCAGCTCACGGACGCGAGCGGCATCATGATCGACGTGAACCCGGCCTTCGAGCGCGTCTACGGTTATCCACGGGACGAATGCGTCGGGAAAAAGCCGAGCATCGTCCGCAGCGACCACACCCCGTCGGAGGTGTTCGACACGATGTGGAACGATCTTCTCGACCCCGATCGGGGCTACTGGTCCGGGGAGATCCTGAACCGGGACCGGAGCGGTCGGGAACTGCCGATGCTCTTGGGCATCACGGCCATACGCGATGCGACGTCGCGGGCGACGCATTACCTGGGGGTGGCGGTCGACCTTTCCGAGCAACGGAGCTGGGAGTTCCACGCTGCCCATGCCGACAAGCTCGCCATCGTCGGCCAGCTCGCGGCCGGAGTGGCGCACGAGATCAACACGCCCCTCGCGAACGTGTTGCTGGTCGCCGAGAGCGTCCGACGTCGTACGAATGACCCCTGGATCCTTTCCCGCCTCGATCGGATGAGCGCCCAGGTCGAGGTAGCGGCCGGGATCGTCCGGGGTCTGCTCGATTTCGCCCGGAGGGACGAGCCGCATACCGGCCACTTGGATATCGTCGAAGTCGCGAAGGAGTCGGTCGCCTTCATCCAGGGCAAGCAGCCGGCGGGCATCGAGATCGAAGAGATCTACCCCGACGCGGTGGTTCCGGTCACGGGGGATCGGGGACAGTTGATGCAGGTCCTTTCGAACATCCTGAACAATGCGCGCGATGCGATGCAGGGGACCGGGACCATCCGTGTCTCGGTCCGACAGCATGGGAGCCACGCAGAGATCGAGATCCTGGACCATGGCCCCGGGATCGCCCCCGAGGTCTTGTCCCA
>JBARHO010000124.1:0-2878 GCA_049799275.1 Thermoplasmata archaeon | reverse complement strand
GATCGTCCTGGTAGAGCCCGACGGCACGAAGGTGACCTACGAACGGGCCTCGACGGAGGTGCCCATCCTGCCGAAGGAGGTACTGCCCCATCCGTACGGCCTGGAGCTGGGGGAGCTCGGGTTCATCCTGAAGCGTTCCAAGCGGCCTAACCTCCTCTCGACGCTCTCGTCGGACTTCGCCGGCGTGTCCCCGCGGGCCGCGCGGGAGGTCCTCGCGCAGGCCCGGCTCACCGGAAAGGAGACCTCGGGGGAGATCCATGCGGAGGACCTGGAGCGCCTCCTGGCGGCCCTACACGCCGTGAAGTTGCTCCCGCCGTCGACCGAGTCGTTGTCCCCGATCGGCCCCCTGCTGATCAAGCGAGGGCTGCGAAACGTGCTCGGAGACGTCCGACCGGACTTCTTCGCCCCACCGGTGAGCCGCCCCCCACGTATCCGCGGGGGCTTCCCGTTCGCGATCGAGGTGGGGCTCGTCTACGGCGGGGATCTTCCGGCCGACCAGCCGGTGCAGCTCCTGCGGTTCGCCAACCGGGTCCCGCTGTTGTTCCAGCAGGGGGCCTGTGCCATCACGTCGGCGGTCGCGAACCTCGACTGGCGAAGGTACGGCCTCGACCAAAGGGGAGGGAGCGGGCTCCCGACGGGTCCCTGTCTCGTCCTGGTCCACATCGCGTCGGCCCGCATCCCGTTCACGAGCGAGGCGAAGGAGGCGGTGGCCGAGGACCCCGAGATCGACCGGGAGCTGACGCTCGCCCTGCAGGCCGCGGCGCGCCACCTCAAGACCCACATCTCTCGCCGGGCCAGACGAGAGTTCGCGACGGAGAAGTTCGCCATCATCCAGAAGATCCTCCCCAAGCTCGCGGCCAAGACGAGCGCGCTCGTCGGGAAGCCCGTCCCCGACCTCACGCCGGTCATCACACGGATCATGGACGTGGTCAGTGTCGAGTCATCGGCCCAGGCCGAGGGCAAAGAGACCCGGATCACGACCATCGTGACGAACTACACTCCGAGGCTGAGGGTGCTCGAGGTGTTCGCGGAGCTTCCACCGGAGATGTTGACCGGCGCTCGGTTCGAGCCGGAGCCCGCCGGTACCGACGCCGAGCTGGGTCGGGTGTGGTGGACATTGGAACGGCTCCCGCCGAGCGGCCGGTCCGAGATCCGGGCCACGTTCCCGAGCGCGGGCGGCGCCGAGCCCACGGACCTATCGTGGTATGTGGCGGGCGTGGACGAGGCCCACCTGTTGGGGGCAGAGTCGCTCCCGGGAGATTGGGACGTCCGGCTGCCCCGAGCGTTGATCGAAGCCGCCGAACGGGGAGAGGAGGCCGTGGAGGCCGAGGAAGGGGAGGTGGATTACGATGCCGCGGAAAGCAGCGCCAAGATCACCGACGACGAATGAACCGGTCCTGTCGGGGGTCCATCCCGAGGTCCTTCGCCCGACGATCGAGCTGGCCGAGCAGATCTATGGCCAGTTCGACCGCGGCGAGATCCCGCGGATGCGGCTTCCCTTGCGGACCAAGCAGAACATCCAGTTCCAGATGCGCGAGGGGGTCTGGAGGTTGGGCCGGGCCCTCGGGACCCGCAGCGCCCGGAAGCTCGATGGGGCCCTCATGCTGTTGCGGACGTTCTACCTCGTGGATTTCATCAACGAGATGGCCCGGGACAACAAGACGTCGACCCTCCGCGAGTTATACTACATCTCCGAGGGATGGGAGGAGTCGAAGTTCCACAGCGAGGACGAGTCGAACCTCCTGATCGAGGACCTGGAGGTCATGTGCACCCGCCTGCGGGAGGACTTCCGCCTGCACCCCGAGGAGAACGGCGCGAGCGTCATCGGGGACCTCACGATCCGGGAGACGAACCGCAAGGGCGTCGTGAAGGAGATCAACTGCCGGGACGATGTGGGCGACGGCGGCTACGCCCTCCCGTTCAACGTCGAGAAGGAGAAGATCCAGTTCAAGTCCACCGGCGCGAAGTTCGTGATCGCCATCGAGTGCGGCGGCATGGTGGACCGGCTGGCGGAGAACGGCTTCGATGAGGCGAACAAGGCCCTCCTGGTGCACTTGAAGGGACAACCCGCACGGTCGACCCGCCGGTTCCTCAAACGGCTCAATGAGGACCTCAAGCTCCCGGTCGTGGTCTTCACGGATGGGGACCCTTGGTCGTTCCGCATCTTCGCTTCGGTCGCCTTCGGGGCCATCAAGACCGCCCACATCTCCCACTTCCTGGCGACGCCCGGCGCCGAGTTCCTGGGGGTCACGGCCTCGGACATCGAGAACTACAAGCTCCCGTCCGACAAGCTCTCGGAGCAGGATATCCGGGCCCTGGAGGCCGAGCTCACCGACCCGAGGTTCGCGACCGCAGAATGGCGTTCCGAGATCGAGCTCATGCTCAAGAACGGTCGGAAGGCGGAACAGCAGTCCTTGGCCAAGTACGGGCTCAACTACGTGACGGATACCTACCTGCCCGAGAAGCTGACCGCGATGGGCGTCCTCTAGGTAGCGGCGCCCGGCCCGAGCTCCTGTTGGAGCCGGGTGATCCCAGCTCCCGTGAACAGGACCTCCGCGAACTCCTTGGGGACGTAGAGGAGACCGGCTCCCGGCACCTCCCGGCGCTGCCAGTCGATCCCCTGCTCGCGGAACTCGGACTTCTCGGCCGCGGCCTCCGAAGCGGTTCCCGTACCCATCGGACCCCCGATCTCGCCCCCGCGCGCGACGCGCAGAGCATCCGCGGCCAGGTCGTAGATGACCCAATCCGGCGGGACGAGCACCCGTAGCTTGAGGATCTTCGGGCGGAACTTGCTCTCGCTTTCGGTCTCCGTCCGTTCGAAGACGGCGAAGGTGTGCCCATCGACCTCGTACATCCGTTCGAACGCGAAGCTCTTCAG
>JBARHO010000123.1:0-2136 GCA_049799275.1 Thermoplasmata archaeon | reverse complement strand
GCTAAAAGCGATCAGTGCGGTGGCGCATCGACTCGCGTTTACCGTCTATCAGTTATGGAAGGATCGAAAGCAGTACGACGAGATGGTGGCAGTGCTCTACGGAAGCAAACGTCGACGGTTGATTCGGCGAGCGCGCGAGGAGGCTCCGGCGCCGAGCGTTCCGGGCGCGGTCGACAAGTTCATCCTTGCCATGACGTCCGGAGGTCCGCTAACATGAGGTCGTTGGATTCCCGGATCATTACTGGGCTCGGCGACCCGCTTCCAGAGAAGAGCGCTAGGGTCGCCCCTCTCCCCAGGGAAGGTCCATACCCGTTCTGAGGCGGGGAGCCCTTCGGACCCCACCGAGGGGACCCCGGACGCCGTGGCGTCCATGAGCGGCGCGCGGATCCCAGCGGCTCCGATAGGATAAATCCAGAAATGTTCTCGTCCGAGGATCCGTGATCGAATCGGGTCCGATCGTGGGTCTATCGGAGAGCCCAACGGCTCACCTGTTGTGGCGGGAGGGCGAGAGGTACTATGTTCGCTGTGGTGTGGACCTCTTGCTGAACTCGACGAGCGGTACGATGTCGGGGCAGACCCGCTGCCCGGTGTGTGACCGGGAGATCCGCGTCAGGCTGGAAGGCGATCGGGTAGGGTCGCTCGACCCTCCCGGCACTCTCGCGGTCGTCGACGAAGTTCTCAGCCCGGAGGGGGGGCGGTGCGTGGTCTGCTCTGGATCAGCGCTGTTCGATTCCCCGGAATGCCTGGGTGCTTGGCGCCTCGGTCATCCGGCTCCATCTGCCCACGTGCACACGGTCCAACAATTCCTACTACGGTGCTCCGACCCCGCGTATCGTTCCGGTCGCGGGACCGTGGACATCGATCGCTGACCGTGGGATCAACGGATCCCCCCCCCACAGTAAGCTCGACGCCGATGGGAGGCGATCGACCGGCCCTGGGTCTACCTGTCCTGGCACGTCGTGCAGCACGATCGGCCCAATGAACAACAGGCGCAACACCGACAGCAAGCGGTGCAGGTGCAACAACTGCAGGCCAGGCCAAGCCGGTCATCGGACGGGGTCGCCGTCATGATGGTCGTACCGTTCCGGGGTACTAATATCCGGGCTCGAACTTGGGGTTGCCCTCACGCCGAACGCGGGTTCGCGGCCGCGGTATTAAATAGCGGCGCCCCTACCGCGCTCTACCCGTGAGCCGAGGACCGCCTTCGGGCGGGTTCCGCTGACGCGAGGTGCAAGGATGCCGAGACCAATCTACGTACGGTTCGAGACCCCGAGCGAACTCGCCGACAAGGCGCTCCAGCTCGTGCAGGTGGCGAGCGAGACGGGGAAGATCCGTGTCGGGACGAACGAGGTAACGAAATCGAGCGAACGCGCCGAGGCCAAGATGGTCGTCATGGCCGAGGACGTCGACCCGGTCGAGATCCTGGTGCACATCCCGATGCTCTGCGAGGAGAAACGGATCCCCTACATCTACGTCCCCAAGAAGCAGCGGTTGGGCCAGTCGGCCGGACTTTCGAAGTCCGCCGCCAGTGTCGCCGTCGTCGAGGCCGGAGAGGCGAAGGGGCTGCTCGACGAGATCGCTGCCCAGTACAACGCCCTCAAGAAGTGAGCGTCGGACGGACCGCGAGCGGCTAAGGATCCATCATCATCACCATGCCCGAAGAGAAAGGCTCCCCCGCCGAGGTCGTCGAGCTCATCGGACGGACCGGTATGGCCGGCGAAGCGACGCAGGTCAAGGTCCGCGTGCTGGCGGGCCGCGACCGGGGCAAGATCATCACGCGCAACGTCGCCGGCCCGATCCGGCTCGGGGACGTGCTCGTTCTGCGAGAGACCGCCCGGGAAGCGCGCAAGCTCTCGGTCCGCTGAGGAGCTCCCATGGTCGTCAAGCGCCAGTGCTCGTTCTGTGCCGGAGAGATCGAACCGGGCACCGGCATGATGTTCGTGAAGCGTGACGGGACGGTGTTCCACTTCTGTTCCTCTTCGTGCCGCAAGCAGCAGCTCAACCTGGGCCGTGTGGGTCATCGCCTCAAGTGGACCCGCGCCCACATCCTCAAACGGGCCCAGACCGCGACCGGGCCTTCCGCCCTTCGGACCGCCCCGCCCCCTGTGGCGCCGGCTCCTCCTTCCTCTCCCTCGG
>JBARHO010000122.1:0-27273 GCA_049799275.1 Thermoplasmata archaeon | reverse complement strand
CAACAGCACGTACACCGAGGGGGACGCGGTCTATCAGCAGCTGATCGGGAACGGACCCTCCGCGGAGGAGCCGTTCTTCGCCCTGTCATGCCGGCCCAGTGGCCCGCCGACGGTGGTCACCGACAACGGAACGATCACGAGCGGCAACCTTTCCGATCTCATCTACTGGGCGAACGTGGCGCGGTCCGGGTACGGGATCGCGACGGATTGCCAAGGTGCCGCGTACCGGGAGATGATCGAGGCAGTGCCCTTCGCCGAGGCCTTGCCTTCCGGCCCGACCCGTGCGCTCGCGTACGACCTTATCGAACAGATCGAGGCGGGCCTGGGTCTCTATGTCTGGACCGGCCAAGCGATCAACGTGCAGTCCTTGGCGACCACCATCGATCCCATGGACGTCCCCACGAACCCCGCCCTGGGGACGACGTGGTACACCATCGCACCTTAGCCGGACCCTCTTCCCGACCTATAGCGCCCCTGAACGACCCGGGCGCAGGATCAGGCCATCGACCGACCGATCGTGCCCGCCGATCCTTGGGGCGTCGACGGGTCGAGGGGTCCCTGCCGAGCGGGGCCCCGCCGTGAGAATGATCAAACGACCGTACGACGTCCACGCGCCGGGCGAGCCCGGAGCGAGACCCGAGCACGGGGGGCCCCGACGACCTCGGACGGGGGGGCCGGTGTCGATCCCAGGCGGGCCAGGAGCGCCTGGAACGTTCGAATGTCCTCATCGGACCACCCGTCGAACAGCGTCGAGATCGCAACATGTGAGTGGGCGTGCGTCCGGTGATGCGCCCGTCGTCCCCGAAGGGTGCCCCGGACATGTACGATCCGTCGGTCGATCGGATCGCGCTGGCGTCGCACGAGGCCCTGTTCTTCGAGCTGGTCGACCAGCCCGGTCACATACCCTTGGCTGACCCCAAGGAACTCGGCGAGCTCCCCCTGGGTGGCCCCACCGAGCTTCAATGCGATATGGAGCGCCATGTGAGGCAGCATCGGTAGCGCACCGGTCGTCGTCTTCGACGCCTGCGCCAGGGTCCGGCTGAAGAACCGGCGCATCTGGCCGATGGTCTCCTCGATCAGGGCTTGGCGTTCCGGGGTCACCATGGTCGTACCTGTCACCACCACCGGACTAAAGAAGCTATTCCTCAGAATATTTTAGTTGAAAACTATTTATGGGTGAACCACTATCCATGTTCGATGAACGCCTTGGCCGGATCACAGGCCGTGAGCTCCCCCCTGGGAACAAGCCGCCCGCATGGTCGATCGATGATCGAGGTACGGGACCTGGTGAAGGTGTACGGCAACAGCCGCGCTCCGGGCGCGGACACGGGTGTACGGGCCGTGGACGGCATCACCTTCACGGTCGGGGAAGGAGAGTTCTTTGGTTTCCTCGGGCCGAACGGCTCGGGAAAGACCACGACGATCAAGATCATCACCACCCTCTTGGGGCGAACGAGTGGGACGGTCTCCGTCGGTGGCCTCGATCTGGACCGGGATGGGGCGGCGATCCGTCGACGGATCGGTTACGCGGGACAGTCGATCGGGGTCGATGGGGACCTGACCGGTCGGGAGAACCTGACCCTCATGGGACATCTCTATCACCTGCCCGGAGAGCTCGTCCGGGACCGCGTGAGCGAACTGCTCGACATGTTACAGCTCACCGAGGCGGCGGACCGGCCCGCGTATACGTACTCCGGCGGGATGCGGCGTCGTCTCGATCTGGGTTCGGGGCTCGTGCACCGTCCGGACATCCTCTTCCTGGACGAACCGACCACGGGACTCGACCCCCAGACGCGGAACGCCGTCTGGGAGTACCTTCGCCGGCTGCACCGCGAGGACGGGGTCACGGTCTTCCTCACCACCCAGTACATGGAGGAGGCGGACCAGCTCTGCGAGCGGTTGGCCATCATCGATCACGGACGGATCGTGGCCGAAGGTAGCCCAACCGAGCTCAAGGCCGGGATCGGGGCCGACAGCGTGACGATCCGACTGCCGCAGGATGAACGGTTCGAAGCGAACCGTACCCGCGCGCTCGCGGTCGTTCGGGGCGTACCGGGGGTCGAAGGAGCTTCCCCCTTCGAGCAAGGTGTCACGGTCCAGGCGCGGAACGGGGGGGCGATCCTCGTTGAGATCCTCCGCTTGATGGAGGTCCAGAGGATCCCCGTGAAGGAGGTGGCCGTTTCGCCGCCCACGCTGGACCAGGTCTTCCTGAAGCACACCGGACGCGAGATGCGTGTCGAGGAGGTCAAGCCCATGACACGGCCGGGTTTCCGAAGAGGAGGACGCTAGGATGGCGACGGAATCCGGCCATGGTCGCGACCTGGTCACGATCCCGTTGCCGGCGAGCGGCTTCGTGGGGCTGTTCTCGGAGATCGGTTGGGTCTGTTATCGCAGCCTCAAGAAGCTGAGCCGGAACCCGTTCCTCCTGATGTTCACGCTGATCATGCCCCTCATATGGCTCGGCATGTTCAGTCAGACGTTCGGGACCTTGTTCGCCCGCGCGGCGTCGGCCCCGGGCGCGGCCCCCCTTCCGTACGACTACATTGCCGTGCTACTGCCGGGCATCGCCATCATGACCGCGATCCAGAGCGCGGCCCAATCCGGCTTCGGGATGGTCACGGACATCGAGACCGGGTTCATGGACAAGTTCTTCGTAGCGCCGATCCGCCGGAGCTCGGTCCTCATCGGCAAGCTCCTGGCGGACGGCCTACGGATGGCCGCCCAGGCGGGGATCGTGCTCGTGATCGCCTACGTGTTCACCCTGGTGTTCCACTGGCGCATCCCGTTCGCGACGGGCATGGTCGGCGATCTATTGATCGTCGTCCTGGCCGCCTCCTTCGGGGTCGCCTTTTCGGGGCTGTCGAACTCCGTCGCCCTGTTCACCAAGAGCACCGAGTCGACCATGATGGTGAGCTTCACGCTCACCTTCCCCCTGCTCTTCCTCTCGACGGCGATGGTCCCGTTGAACCTGCTCCCGGGTTGGGTCCAGACCTTCTCGAAGGTGAACCCGGTGAGCTACGTGGCGACCGCGTCCCGCTCGCTCATCCTGAGCGGCTTCAACTGGACCGAGGTCGGACAGGCGTTCGCCGCCATCGCGATCGTCGGGGTCCTGCTCAACGCGCTCGCGGTCGTGGCGTTCCGCCGGCAGGGCCGGTAGGGGCCGAAGCCGCGGGAGGGGTTCGAACCCTCGACCTGCTCCTTACCAAGGAGCCGCTCTGCCAGCTGAGCCACCGCGGCGCCGGGAAATCGGTCGGGTCTCGCGGGCTATGGCCTTTTCGCCCGCGAGGTCGCGACCTTCTTCTTTCGGCGGGAGCGTCCGGAGGTGCGGGAGGGTCCCCAGGGGAAGGCGCGTGACGCCTCGGCCCATCCGTCGCGACCGGCCGGCACCCAAGGCTGCTTCGAGGTGAACGCTTCCATCCCGGCCTTCTGGTCCCGGGTCCCGAACAGCTTCTCCCACAGGGCGAGCTCAAAGGACAGCCGACCGTCGAGCTCGGGATCGATCGCCCGGTTCATCGCGTACTTGGCCGCGGCCAGCGCGAGCGGTGACTTCTGGGCGAGCTCTTCGGCAAAGTGGATCGAGAACGGAAGGAGGTCGGACCGAGCGACCAAGCGATAGACCAGTCCGGCCTCGTACGCCTCTTTGGCGGGGACCGAGCGCCCCGTAAGGATCCATGCGCGGGCATCGGGCGGCCGGATCCGACGGGGCAACCGTTGCGTCCCGCCCCACCCCGGCATCACGCCCAGGTTCACCTCTGGCTGACCGAACAACGCGTCCTCGCTCGCGATGATGAAATCGCACGCCATCGCGATCTCGCAACCACCGCCCAGGCAAACGCCGTGTACGGCGGCAATGACCGGGAGCGGGAAGCGTTCGATGGCGCGCGTGACCCCCTGACCTCGCGCTCCATGTACGTGCGCCTCTGGAGGGCCCATCGGCGCCATCTCACGGATATCGGCCCCCGCAGCGAACGCCTTCTCGGCGGCGCCGGCCAAGATCACGGCACGAATGTCCGGGTCGGACCCCGCCTCCGCGAACCGGTCCATGAGCTGGCGAAGGACCGCCGAGGAAAGCACATTGACCGGCGGATGGTCGATCCAAACGATGCCGATCGGGCCTCGGCGCTCGAGGCGCACGAGCTCGAGCGGGGCCGGGGCGTCCATTCATCGAGTGGACCCGGTGTCGGATATTTAACGTGAATCAGATTCCGGCGGGGTCACTGCTCAAAAGGGCCCACGTCAGTCCCGGGCCGATGCGAGCGTTGGTCACCGGCGCCTCCCGCGGGATCGGTCGCGCCACCGCCCTCCGTCTCGCGGACGATGGGTTTGACGTGGCCATCCACTTTCATGAGCGCTCGAGCGAGGCCGACTCCCTCGCGCGCGAGATCCGGGCCCGGGGACGGGACGCGTGGACGGTTCCGGCAGATCTGGCTGTGCGGGACGATGTCCAGACGCTAGCACAACAAGTGTCCGATCGATGGGACGTGCTCGATGTCCTTGTGAACAACGCCGGAGTGTATCCTCGAAAGCGGTTCCGAGAACTACGATGGGACGATCTCGAGTCCTGTTTTCGGACCAATCTCTTCGGTGCGGCCGAGCTCACGCGCCTGCTTCTCCCCCGGTTAGAACGGGCCCCGAGAGGGAAGGTGATCTTCGTTTCGAGCGTCCTTGCCTACACGGGGTCCCGTCACGGGGCGCCGTACGCGGCCACCAAGGCGGCCATGCTCGGGATGTCCCGCTCGCTCGCCCAGGAGCTGGCCCCCCAGATCACCGTCAACGCGGTCGCGCCGGGATCGATCGACACGGACATCCTCGCCGGTGATACCCCCGAGGTCCGCGCCGACCGCGTCCGGAAGATCCCGCTGGCCCGACTGGGCCGCGCAGAGGACATCGCCGACGCGATCGCGTTCCTTGCCTCGCCTCGGGCGGATTACATCACCGGCGCGACGGTCCATGTCAATGGAGGGATCCGATCGGATTGAGTCCCATGCCGCAGATCCTCTACACGACCTGGCATGGCGCGTACGTCGTCCAAGATGAACGAGTCGTCAAGAGCGCCCCATTCCCGGACGACCCCGCCGGTCTTGCCGAGCGACTTTCCCAGCGCAGGGAAGGTCTCCTCGCCCCGGAGGAACGAGAGCTGCTCGGGTCCCTGACCGGGAACGATGGGGTCACCTCCGACCGCCGGCTGGCGGGCGGCGCTGTCCAGTGGTCGCCCGCCCGCCGACTTCCGCCCCCGCCCGAGTCGATCCGGACGTCGCTCGGCGACTTCCGGGGCGTGCTCCTCCGCTCTGCGGCCGAGGCACTCGAGTCGGCCTGGGACCCATCCATCCACCTCGAGGAGGCCGTACGGGCCATGTCGGACCTGGACCAGATGCAGAACGCGCTGGGGGAACGGCTCGCGAGCTGGGGAGGGAGGGACTCGAGCCGGTCCGAGCCGGATGCGCCGGAGGCGGTCCGACCATTGATCGATCGGATCCTGCGCGACGAGGTCGGAGAGGGCCTCGCGATCGCCGCGCCGGCCCCCGAGCTCGCGGCCGCCAGACGGGAGCTGGCCCGCCTCTACCAGGCGACCGCGCAGACCCACGCCGGGCTCGAGCAGGCGATCGAGAAGCTGGTCCCGCTCAC
Source organism: Thermoplasmata archaeon (assembly GCA_049799275.1). GTDB lineage: Archaea > Thermoplasmatota > Thermoplasmata > Lutacidiplasmatales > UBA184 > Lutacidiplasma. Next base: position 21,648 of record JBARHO010000122.1, on the reverse strand, counting down.
GACGCCCAATCTCTCCGCGCTGCTCGGACCGCTTCTCACGGCACGCCTCCTTTCCCAGGCAGGGGGGCTCGCGCGGCTCGCCCGGCTCCCTTCGAGCACGATCCAGGTCCTCGGCGCCGAGCGGGCGTTCTTCGAGCACCTTCGCGGTCGCGCGCCACCGCCCCGCCATGGTCTATTGTTCCTCCATCCGGATATCCAGAGCGCCCCTCGAAAGATGCGAGGGAAGCTCGCTCGGGCGATGGCCGGTAAGGTCGCGATCGCGGCGCGCCTCGATCAGGCGGGGACGCCGACGGATGCGTCCCTGCTCACGGCGTATCGCGCGAGGTCCACCGAGCTACGCGCCCGGTCCGCCCGCGCACGGACGGCCGCCGCGGATCGCTAGTCGCGCCACTTGACGGAACAGCCCAGGACCGGGGTCTCGGCAGGTCCGACCGCCCGGTGGGCCAAACCGGCCTCGAGGGCGGACTCCAGGTAGTGTTGCTTGACCCGATCGGGGGCCTGGTGATCGTCATCGATCCGTCCCTGATAGACGAGCCGCCGGTCCGGATCGAAAACGAACACGTGAGGGGTCACCAGAGCGCCGTAGGCCCTCGCGACGTCCTGGCTCTCGTCCCGGACGTACGGGAACGGGTACGCCTTTTCCTGGGCCCGTTGCTTCATCCGGTCGAACGAGTCGGCCGGGTACTCGGTCGCGTCGTTGGAGTTGATGAGCACGAAGGAGACGCCTCGGGGTCCGAAGCGTCGGCCGAGCTCGATCATCCGCCCCTCCCACGCCTGAACGTACGGGCAATGGTTGCACCAGAACGCCACGACCAGCAACGGCGACGAAGCGAACTCAGCGGGCGAGTGCGGTCGACCGTCCGTTCCCTCGAGAGAGAAGGGCGGCGGAGAGTCACCGAGGTGAAGCGAGAAGTCAGAAAGTTCGGCCATCCCCCTTGGAGGCTCCGAGGCCGATAAGAGGCTTTCCGAGGTCGACCGGTGCGAACATGATCCCGCCCAGCGGACCGGACCGGACCCGACCGTCGCGTCCCGCGGCCCGCGGCTCGGCGCCGGCGGTGGGTCCGTCACCGAATGCTATCGGGATGAGCGAGTATCTCGCGCAGGATGTGACGGCGCTCCGGTCCGGCGCATTCCAGTACCGAGCGGCCGGACTCGTCGACCGTTCTGTTACGCTGGGCGTCGCTCAGACACTCGATTCCGGGCCAGTGGAGCGGGCCCGCGAGCTTGGGATCCCGGTGTACCGACGGACGTCCGGCGGGTCCGGCCTTCTCCATCTGCCGGGCGACCTGGTCTGGTCGCTGGTGATCCCTCGGAAGGATCCGATCTTCGGCCGTCGGTTCGCAACGGACTACGACCGCTGGGGGTCGGGGGTGGTGGCCGTGCTCGAAGAGCAAGGTATCCACGCTCGGTGGACCAGGCCGCCGGATCTGTCCGACGAGTACTGTCTACTGGGTCGTCGCGGGCAAGTGCTCAGCGTCGAGGGCCGTGTCCTGGGAGGCGCCGCGCAGCACCTCACGGCCCACGCGCTCCTCCATCACGGCGTGATCGGGTTCGACCGTGCGCCCGATCTGATCTCGAAGCTGTTCCGTGTGGATGAGCAGGTGGCGGAAGGCCGACTGATCGGGGTTCGCGAGCTCCGACCCGCCCTCTCCTCGGCCGAGCTCTGTGAACGGCTCCTCGATCATCTGGGTCGAGGAAGGATCGGCCGACCGGTCTAGCTTGCCGGCGTGGGCGCCGGTCGCTGGGCCCAGAGACGGGTGGCGGCCTCCTCGGCCGCGACGCGGACCGTCGACCAGTCCTCGCGGACCAGTCGACGGTTCCGGACCAGGCAGGATCCGGCCACGTACACGGAATCGACGGCCTCTTCTGAGGCCGAATAGGCGAGATGGGAGACGATCGAATCCGGCCGCGCCGGAACGAGCGTCGGATGGTCGAGGCGGAAAAGGCTGAGGTCCGCCTGCTTTCCCACCTCGATCGAGCCCAGGCGGCCCTCCTCGCCCAGGGCCCGGGCCCCTTCGATCGTGGCGAGATCGAGGAGCTCCTGCGCGCTCAGGGCGGCCGCGTCCCAGCGATGATGCTTTTGCAGGAGCCCGGCGATGTGCATCTCCCGCAGCATCGAGAGCGAATTGTTCGAGGCGGCGGAGTCGGTCCCGAGCGACACGATCGCGCCGGCCTGCCGGAGCTCGACCACGGGGGCCACTCCGCCGGTGGCCAGCTTGAGGTTCGAGCTCGCGCAATGCGCGATGGCCACGTGGTGGGCGGCCAGCAGCTGGATCTCCCGACGGGTCAGCCAGACGGCGTGGGCTGCCACGGAGCGCCCCTCGAAGAAGCCGATCGAATCCAGCCAAAGGGGGGGTCTAAGGCCGGTCTTGCTCTCGTGCTCGTGGACCTCCCGCCGCGTCTCCGAGAGGTGGTAGTGGCAGAACGTTCCGGAGGCCTTTGCCAGGTCCCGCGCGGCGAGCCACGTCTCCTTGCCGCAGACGTAGACCCCCTGCGGCGCGACGAGGGGGGTGACCCGGGCGTGGCCCTTCCAGCGTTGGATGAACGCCCGCGCGTTCTCGATCGGCAGACCCTTCTGGGTGGTGAGCTCGGGATCGAGCACGGCCCAGCCGAGATAGGAACGGATACCGAGCCGTTCGACCGCGCGAGCGATCGCGTCCTGCCCATAGTACAGGTCCAGGAACGAGGTGGTCCCGCTCAGGAGCATCTCGGCGATGCCGAGCGCGGCCCCGGCCTCGAGGTCGGTATCGGTGCGGCCCGCGTCGACCGCGAAGAGGATGTTGAGGAACCCGGAAAGGTCCACGTCGTCGGCGACGCCCCGGAGGATGGACATCGCCACATGGCCGTGGGTGTTGATGAACCCGGGAACGAGCGCCTTGCCCTCGCAGGGAACGATCTCCGCCCCTTCGGTCGGCACCTTTTCGGCGACCGCCGTGATCCGACCATCCTCGACCCGTACGTCGCCGCGGAAAGTCCGGCGGTCCGCGTTCTGGGTGAGGATCAAGGCGTTCTGGAAGACGATCGGTGGGTCCACGGTGAACACGCGCTAGGGTGGGATCGACCCATTCAGATAACGTTCCCCCGTCGGGCGGCTCTCGGGGGATACGGCTCGTTACGGAGGAGATCGGGTCTCGATGGCCGACCCGGCTCGGCCGGCCCCGGGCTTGAGCTCGGGGAGGTCCGCGAGACCTTCCTCGATGCGGGACTCGTAGTCGTGGACGTCCTTGAGCATCCGCCGGACCCAGGGCCGGGAGAGGACCCAGACCAACGGGACGATCGCGAGGAGCGCCAGCGAGACATCGACCCAGATCCCCGGGACCCACGCCGCCGAGGGCATCCCCAGGATGGTCGCGCCCGTGTTCGGGAACAGGATGACGGCGCTGATCAACGCGAGGAAGAGCGCCACGAAGGTGATGCCGAGCATCCGGATGTTGGAGATGTTCGCAAGGGCCGCGATGCGGTTCGAGGTACGGGAGAGATCGTTGGCCGCGTTCGCGATCCGGTTCGACTCCTCCGCGTTCCGCAACAGGATGAGGTCGCTGACCGACTGCTCCACGGCCGCCACCATCTGCTGCAAGCGGACGAGCTCGGCCTCGATCGACGGAAAGACCTTCTTCCATCCGGGGAGCCGTTCCTCGAACAGCGTGGAGCACTCGGCCGAGACCGACATGGCCCGAGCGAGCCCGGCCCTGAGGCGGGACGCGCGTTGTTTGAACGGCCAGATCGCGGCGAGCGGCACGCTGGGTCCCCGGCCCTGGATATCCGCGATCTCCTCGTCGAGCTCGCTGATGAGCTCCAGGTACTCGTGCATGGCCAGGATGTACCGGTCGAAGAGCCCCGCGGCATTTCCCTCGATCCGGTGGGCTCGCGAACCGTGCGGCTCGGGCGGGTCCGGGTCCAGGAACTGGATCGAGGTCGGGGTGACCCAGAGGCCGGTCCAACGGGCCTTGCCGCCGTCCACGGGAACGTCGAACGCGAGCAGGGTACCGGCCTTGCCATGCATGATGGGCCAGCGGGGCCCCCGGTCGGTCGGCTGGTCCAAGGCCCCGAGCGCTTCTTCGAGCCGGATCGAAGCCATCGACGCTCGGTATCCTATGGGGCCATCAGATGTCCAGGGTCGAGACTTCCACGGCGTGGTCCTGGATGTACTGTCGGCGCGGTTCCACTTCCTCGCCCATCAGGATCTTGAAGAGGTCGTTGGCCCGGGAGGCGTCCTCGACGCTGACCCGCAGGAGCGCCCGGTGACCGGGCTCCATGGTGGTCTCCCGCAGTTGGTCGGCGTTCATCTCGCCGAGACCCTTGTACCGCTGCAGCGTGACCCCTTTCATCCCGCCGATCTCCTTGAGGGCCTCGTCCCGCTCGTCGTCGGAGTACGCCCATCGTACCATGCTCCCCTTCTGGACCCGGTAGAGCGGGGCCTGCGCGATGTACACGTAACCCTGGTTGAGGAGCTCCGGCATCTTCCGGAAGAAGAGCGTCAGGATGAGCGTACGGATGTGCGCGCCGTCCACGTCGGCATCGGTCATCAGGATGATCTTGTGGTAGCGGAGCTTCGAGAGGTCGATCTCGTCGCCGATCCCCACGCCGATCGCCGTCAGCAGGTCGCGGACCTGCTCGTTCTGCAGCATCCGGTCCAATCGCGCTTTCTCCACGTTGAGGATCTTCCCGCGCAAGGGGAGGATCGCCTGGAACTCCCGGTCCCGGCCCTGCTTGGCCGTGCCCCCGGCCGAGTCCCCCTCCACGATGAACAGCTCGCACTCCTCGGGGTTCCGCGAATGGCAGTCGGCGAGCTTTCCAGGAAGGCCGCCCCCTTCGAGGAGGCCCTTGCGGCGGGTGAGCTCCCGCGCCTTGCGGGCGGCCTCACGGGCCTGGGAGGCCTGTACGGCCTTGAGGATCAGGATCTGGCCCGTGCTGGGGTGCTCCTCGAGGAACTCGGACAACTTCTCGTTGACCGCGTTCTCGACCTGCCCCTTGACCTCGGAGTTGCCGAGCTTGGCCTTGGTCTGGCCCTCGAACTGGGGTTCCAGGACCTTGATCGAAAGGATGCAGGTGAGCCCTTCGCGGACATCCTCGCCGGTCAGCGACTCCTTGTCGCTCTTGAGGAACCCCTTCTTCCGGGCATAGTCGTTGAACGTGCGGGTCAGCGCGGCGCGCAGCCCGATGACATGCGTGCCCCCGTCCACCGTATGGATATTGTTCACGAAACCGAAGGTGATCTCGTTGTAGCCATCATTGTACTGGAGCGCCAGCTCGATGTCGGTCGTGTCGCGTTTCGCGTGCAGATAGATCGGCGGCGCGAAGAGGACGTTCGTGGAGGAGTTGAGATCGGACACGAACTCGGCGATGCCGCCCGCGTGGTGGAAGGTGGCCTCGGTCCCATCGCGTTCGTCCTTGAAATGGATCGTGACCGTGGGATTGAGGAAGGAGAGCTCCTTGAGCCGGCGCTCGACGACCTCGCGGTCGAAGGTCGTCGTCTCGAAGATCGAGGCATCCGGTTTGAAATGGGCCTCCGTCCCCGTCCCGACCGCGGGACCCAGGGTCTGGAGGGAGGCGACCGGGGCCCCCACCTCATAGCGCTGGAAGAACTCCTTGTTGTCCCGGTGTACCTTGACCTCGAACCACTCGGAGAGCGCATTGACGACGTGGAGCCCGACCCCATGGAGCCCACCCGATACCTTGTAGGTGTTCCGGTCGAACTTCGAACCGGCATGCAGGATCGTCATCACGATCTCGAGCGCCGGTTTGTTGTAGCGCGGGTGGTTCTCGACCGGGATGCCTCGACCATTGTCGATGACCGTGCACGACCCGTCCGGCCAGAGCGTGACCCAGATCTCCGTGCAGGCCCCCGCGAGGACCTCGTCGATCGAGTTGTCCACCACCTCCCAGATGAGGTGATGGAGCCCACGGGAATCCGTCGAACCGATGTACATCCCGGGGCGCCGGCGGACCGCCGAAAGACCCTCGAGTACCTGGATGGAACTCGCGTCGTACGCACCGGTTGAGACCGACTCAGAAGGCATGGAAATAAGTTCCTAGAATAGGGACAATTGTACTACTCGTTCCACGCATAATAAGGCTTGGCCCCCGCCGGAAAATGGGCCCGAAAAGGCCCTCGTTCTGGGCGCGTTCCGAACGCCTTTGCAAGCACCGATCCGGACCCGTTCCGGCCTAGGAAAAAGGGCCTTTTCGCTGGGCGCCGGGTCCAGAACTGGGGATCACGGGGAGGTAGGGCGGTCCGTCCCCCCGGACGCACGTTGATCGGCCCCGACCTGGACCGGGCCCTCCGGATGTACGTTCATCCGGCACGCGCGCGATGGCCCACCCCGTCGGCCGCACGGAGACAAGGGGAAATAGCTGGCCACATTTTCGCGCGAGTACGAATGGTCGAAGATCGATCCGACCGCTCTCCAGATCCCGCCGAGGATGCCACGACGGATCCGGCGACGTCCTCTCCCACGAACGATGGGACGACGACCACGGGCGAGAACTGGGAAAGTCGGTTCAAGTATCTCATGGCCGACTTCGACAACTACCGTCGCCGCGCCGAACGGGACCTCGATTCGATCCGGGTACGGGCACGGGCCGACCTTCTGAGACAGATCCTCCCTCTCTACGAGGCGTTCGCGCGCGCCGAGGAGGCGACCGAGCACCTATCACCGACCGACCCGATCCGCAAAGGGCTCGACCTGATCGGAAAGGAGTTCCATAAGGTCCTGGATCGCGAGGGGATCGAGCCGGTGGCGAAGCCGGGGGACCGGTTCGATGCCGAGTTCCACGAGGCGGTCGCCGAGGCCCCGTCCGATGCCGACCATCCCGAGGGCTCGATCGTGGAGGTCGTCCAGCAGGGGTACCGCACCTTGCACGGGGTGCTCCGACCCGCGAAAGTGGTCATCGCGGGAAAGGACGCGGCGCGGGACACCTCCGATGGTCCGGAAGAACCGGCCGCAACGGGCGCGATCCGGCACGGCCGGGAGGGGTAGTCGATGCCACGCACTTCAGAGATCCCCGGGTTCTACAAGCTCTCGATCGAGGACCGGCGAAAGGTCGTCCGCGAATGGGCCGGGCTCAGTGAGGCGGAGGCCCGGGTCTACGATTTCCCGCCCGGTCTCGAGGCCGACCGGCTCGATCGGATGATCGAGAACGTGGTCGGGGTCTTCGCGCTGCCGCTCGGCGTGGCCACGAACTTCCAGATCAATTCCAAGGACTACCTCGTCCCGATGGCCATCGAGGAGCCGAGCGTCGTCGCAGCGGCCAGCAACGCCGCGAAGGTGGCCCGCAAGGCCGGCGGCTTCACCGCCGGGACCACGCCCCCCATCATGATCGGGCAGATCCAGATCCTCGATGTACCGGACCCGGCCGCGGCGCGCCACCGGATCCTGGCGGACCGTACCGCCCTGCTGGACCTTGCGAACTCCAAAGACCCTGCGTTGGTCAAGGCGGGGGGCGGCGCCCGGGACCTCGAGGTCCGGCTCATCCCGTCCCCGCGTGGCACGATGGTCGTCGTTCACCTGCTCGTGGACGCCCGCGACGCCGGCGGCATGAACGCGGTGAACACGATGTGCGAGGCGCTCGCGCCGGAGGTCTCCCGCCGGGCGGGAGGCCGCGCGCTGTTGCGGATCATCTCGAACCTCGCGATCTATCGACTGGCCCGCGCGATGGCGATCTTTCCGGCCGTTTCCCTGGCCACGGACCAGTCGACCGGGGGCGAGGTGGTCGACTCGATCCTGGACGCGTACCTGCTCGCGCTCGTCGATCCGTTCCGGTGCTCCACGCACAACAAGGGGATCATGAACGGGATCTCCGCGGTCGTGCTGGCCACGGGCAACGATTTCCGGGCCATCGAGTCCGGGGCCCATTCCTATGCAGCGTTCACGGCGCACGACGGATCCCCGATCCGGCCGCTCACGACCTACGAGAAGAACGCGCAAGGGGACCTCGTTGGGACGATCGAGCTGCCCATCGCCGTGGGTCTCATCGGCGGCGCCACCGCCGTGCACCCGACCGCTCGGGCCAATGTGAAGCTGCTCGGAGTGGCCTCCGCCCAGGAGCTCGCCCAGGTCCTCGCGGCCGTCGGACTGGCCCAGAACTTCGCGGCCCTGCGAGCTCTCGCGACGGAGGGGATCCAACGGGGCCACATGGAGCTCCATGCGCGGAACGTCGCCGTAACGGCCGGTGCCCGCCCCGACGAGATCGAGGCGGTCGTCGCGCGACTCGTGACGGAGCACGCGATCCGGTTCGACCGGGCCAAGGAGATCGTCGCGGAGCTCCGGCGGGCCGACGCCCAATGAACATCGGTGTCCTCGCGCTCCAGGGCGACGTGCCCGAGCATCGACGGGCGATCCGGCGGGCCGCGCCGAAGGATCAGGTCACGTTGGTCCGATCGGTCGCGGACCTTCGCGCCATCGACGTGCTGATCATGCCCGGGGGGGAGAGCACCACGATCGCGGACCTGCTTCGCCGGACCGGCTTGTGGGAGCCGCTCCGTCAGCGCCTGGAGAGCGGCCTCCCGACGCTCGCCACCTGCGCCGGACTGATCCTGCTGGCCAAGGATCTCGAGCCGAGCCCGTCGGGGAGGGACCCGCCGACCTTCGGTATCCTGGACGTCACCGTGCGCAGGAACGACTACGGGCGCCAGATCGACTCGTTCGAAGGTCCCGTAACGATCGATGGGATCCGCGGGGGGCCGTTCCCCGGGGTCTTCATCCGGGCACCGCGATTGACCCGGGTCGGAACGGGGCTAAGACCGATCGCCTGGTCCGGCGAAAGGGTCGTGGGGGTGCGGGTAGGGAACATGTTCGGACTGAGCTTCCACCCGGAGCTTTCGGGGGACCCGCGGCTGCTGGAGCTCTTTCTTTCGGAGGCCGCCCCCGATCATAGGATCCCCAGAAAGAAGAGCCAGAGAAGCACGAACCCGGTCAGGGCGAGTCCGACGACGGCATAGTAGGTACGTCGGCGCGCCGGCGACCAGGACCCAAAGAAGATCGGGATGGGTCCGACCAGGATCATCCCGCCGGTGGCGCGCGTGGCGCCCGGCCCTGGGGCGGGCCCATCGGGGTCTGCACCCCGCGCGTGGTCGAGGCGGTACGATCGAGGTACCCCTCCGGCGGCGATCAAGAAGAGGCCGACGAAGATGAGCACCACGCCGATCAGGAACGAGCTGGACGAACCGGTCACGACCGGAACGATGAACAGGAGCGCGACCTGGGCGGCATGCGTCGCGACGGCCAGAGCTACGAACGATACCCCGATCAGTAGTACGGCGATCCCGACCGCGGGAACCGCCCACCGGCCCACGAACGGCGGCATCGTCGACACCCGGTGGGAGTATGGGTGCCGGCGGGATTCAATGGTACGTATCGAACCGGTACGGGGCCAAGGGCAGTTCATCGAGGGCCATCAGGAACTCCGGGACGGTCAGCATCGGTAGCGGATAGAGCTCCGAATCGTCGAGGGCGATCCGAGGACAGGCGGTGTTGACGAACGCGTCGAAGTCCCGGCCCACGAGGTCGGCCGGATCGAGCCGACCGAACTGAAGGACCTCGGCCTCTCGGCCGTGCTCCTCGGCCTTGCGTTGCAGCGCCCGCGCGGTCGGGGACCGGTCCTGGCCGACCAAGGAAGAGACCAGGATCCCGAACCGGCGCGCCGAATGGGCGCGGGCCACCATGATCTGACGATCGGCGATCATCCTCGCTCGGTCGAGCGGAAGGGCGAGCTCGCCTTGGACCGGGTCGAGGGCGTGGACCGGTCGATCGACCGCGAAGGCGAGGCCGATGGGATGGAACCGGCCGGTCCCCAGGAACAGGAACGCGTCGACCTTTTCGACGATGGCCTCCGCCCCCGTATAGTTGCATCCGAGCGCTTGCGCGGGGTACGCGAGGCGTCGGTCGCCTTCCCCCACTCGGGTCTGGTACCCACGACGGCCGAGTGCCTCCCGGAGCGGCTCGACGAGGTCGAGGTGCTGGACGGAGGCGACGAGGCCCAGAGAACGGGGAAGCTGGGCCTGGACCACGATATCCGCAAGGGCCTCGGGGTCCCCGCGCGTCTCGCGCATCTCCACAAAGTACGTCGTCATCGGAAGAACGACGTTCGGGATCGGGGCGTGGCCGAGGACCACGGCCGCATCCGCGCCAGGTGCCTCTTCCGGGCTGGGCACATCGCAGGCGCCGAAGCAGGCCCGGGCCAACACCACGACCGGTCGTCCCGTCTCCCGACGGATCTCCGCCGCCAGGTGGTGCGCGTTCCGGGTCAACCCGGCGGGCACCTGGAGAACGATCTTTCGGTGGCCTGCCTCCCGGAGGGCGTCGAAGAGCGCCGGTCCGATCCCCGGGAAGATCCGGCGAGCGGTCCCGCCCGTGGCCGGGGCGGGGGCGCGAGGCATCTCGGGGGAGATCATGAGGGTCGGTTCGTTGGAGCCCGGGTCCCCGCTAAAGGTTTGGGGAACCCGGGGTGTCCGCCGAAAGGACCTCCAGGAGCCGCCGGACGGCCCCTTGGTTATCCGGATAATGCAACCGGGCGGTGGCCTCGGGGGGTTCGACCCATTCGAAGGCGTCGTGCTCGGGGCTGAGCGTCGGCGGGCCCCCCGAGGACAGTTCGGCCCCGAACGCGTGGAGCCTCCAGCGTCCGCCCTTCGGTCCCTCGAACTCGACCTCCCAGTCGAGAGAGAACAATCGAAGGAGGGTCTCGAAGCCGGTCTCTTCCCGGATCTCCCGGCGGATCGCGGACGGGTAGTCCGCGTCCTGGGCATCGACCTTACCGCTGATCGGGACCCAGATCCGCCCCCGCTCGGGAGGGCGGCGAACGATCAGCAGACGCAGCGGGGAGCGAACGAAGAGGTAGGCTTCGACGCACTCTTGGTCGATCGGCCCGGTACTAGCTTCCACCCGGGCCCCGCCGCGAGAGGATCCTCAGGATCGCTTCCGCCGGCTGCCCGTCCGTCTCTTTGAGGGCGTCCAGGGCCTCGGGACGCGAGACCCCGGCCTGGTCCATCACCAGGGCGATGTCCTCGTCGGGAGGCAGGTCGGGTGCCGGGGACGCGGAGGCGGAAGAGGAGGAGGCGGCGTCCGAATGCGTCCGAGGCCGGATCGTGGGGTTCCCCACCACCTGGTAGGTCCGGACGCCCTGGACCGTCAGGATCGTGACCTCGGGGGACTGGAAGACATGCTCCTTGTCCCGGGTGCGCACGATGACCTCCTGGACATCGTCGACCGACTCGGTGGACATGCCGAGCCGCTTCATCATCATCTGCATCTGCCGTTCGTTCCGGGGCCCTCCGGGGAACATGCTCGTCCTCTCCTTCTTTCCCGGGTCGGCGGATCACTCGTCCTCAGGAGCGGTCGCCGCCCGGATCTTCTCTTCGACCTCGGGGTCGGCGGGCTCCTCGTCGGTCGGTAGGCCCCGGACCTTGGCCCGTCGGGTCCGGCGGCGACCGGCTTGGGCGCGCTGGGTCTGCTCGGCCAGCTCTTCCATGAGGTCGGCGATCCCGGCGTAGAAGTTCCAACCGGTCTGCGAGGCGTAGAACGTCCCCTCGTCGGCATGGAGACGGACCTGGACGGCCGCATCCCCGGAGCGGTGGGTCCCCTGGGGGGTGATATTGAGGCTCAGGAGCCGCGGATGCACGTGGCGGGAGATGTGCCGAAGGCCCTTCGCCACGATCCGGTCGATCTCCGTCAGGACCTCGGGGTCCCCGGAGCCGCGGAGCCCGTGGACCTGGACGTAGACATCGCCCACGCCTTCCTCCGGGACGGCCAGGCCGCTCCCGACCGCGAGGCCCAAGAGGTCGACCTGCGAGACCACCCCGATGGGCTTCCCGTTCTCGACGACGAAGACGCTCGAGACCTTCTCCTCGGTCATCCGCTGGGAGGCCTCCCCCGAGGTGGCGCCAGGTTCGATCGTGATGGCGGGAGAATGCATGATCGTGCCGACCTCCACGCTGAGGATGCTCCGGCCCGCGCGCACGTCCCGTTTCCCGCCGACGACGGGGCGCCAGAGCACCCGGCCGAGATCCGCGATACCCACCGCACCGACCAGCTTTCCCTTGCGGTCGATGACCGGGAGCGGATGTTCTTCGAGGAGCCGTATCTGCGCAAACAACCGCGACGTCAGTTCGGTCTCGCGAATGAGCGTCCCCACGGGACTCGCGATCTCCTCCACGCGACGTTCGGACATCAAGGGAAGGGCGGACATGGCCCGGACCAGATCGGTGCGCGAGACGACGCCGATGAGCTCCCCCTTCTTGCCGACGACCGGGGCCGCCCGCATCCCCGCCGCGAGCAGGTGCTCGGCGATCTCGGGGAATTGCGTGGCGGCGGTGATGAGCGGGGGGAGGACCATCAAGTGCTGGACCTTGGTCATGAGCGGAAGGTTCGTGCGCCGCGCGATCGACTCGAACATGATCATCCCGAGGAGGCGGTTCCCACGGAGGACCGGGAGCTCGTGGACCCCCCGGGTCCGCATGATGCCGAGCGCGCGCGAGAGCGGAGCGTCGGGCGGGACCGTGAGCGGCTCAGCGGTCATCAGATCGCCCGCGGTGGGCCAGTTCGCTGCCATGTTCTGAGGGCACCGGAGCGAACCGGGGCTTTAGGCTTTGGTGGCTACCGGCCCGCGGTCAGTCGATAGTGCGCGACATCTGGTAGCCGTTCTCGCCATCCGAATAGTACCCTCGGAGGAGCTCCACGACCGAGAACTGGAACCGGGTGTAGAATCGGATCGCCGTCGCGTTGCTCACGCGGACCTCCAGCGTGATCCTTCGATAGCCCCGTTCTTTGCACCGGGTGAAGAACGACGACATGAGGGCCGTCCCCACGCCCCGCGTCCGCCAGTCGCGGTGCACCGCGAACATGAGGATCCGGGCCTCGCGCTCGACCTGGGAGACCCCGAGGAGGAAGCCCACGGGACCCCCGCGCTCATCCATCGCGACCAGGAAACCGTCCGGCCATTGCTGCGACAGCGAGAGGTAGAGGGATGCATCGTAGTGCTCCCGAAGGGCCTCCGCCACGATCTCCGTGACCGAGGGGATGTCCGAGGCTTGGAACAGGCGAAGACGGGGGGCGGGCGCATGGGGGATACCGGCGGATGTCGGACGAGGGGCCGTGTCAGCGATACATCTCACCCGGCCCGACCGGCTCGTTCGGCTTCATGTTCGCCATCGACGCGGCCTGCTGCTGGAGGGTCCGGCGGACCTCGGCCTCGATCTCGAGGGCCTTCTCCCGGAGCGGTTTCGTGTCGAAGACGAGAAGCGGGACGAGCGGGTTGATGGTCTCGATCACCTTGGCCGCCGCCCGGGCATCCGGGTAGTCCTTGTGGGCCTGGGCGACGAGGCACAGGACCGGCATCGTCCGTCCGATGGCCGACAGCAGGAGCGCGCCCGAGAATCCGGTGACCACGCCGTTCGCCGGATCGAAGCGGTACTTCTCGAGCAAGGGGGCCGCGGCCCGGTTCGCCATGGCGACGACCCGCGCGTCGCCCTTGAACTCCTGGTCGACGGGCTGGCCCTCGACCGCCACGACGAGCTGGATCCCCTTGGCCTCGGCCCAATCGAGGACGGACCGGCCCAGGCGGTTCAACGTCTCCACCGGGGGCTGGATGTCCGAGATCGCCACGACGAGCTGCTCGCAGCTGCGATCCACCCCACAGACGAGCTTGCTGGCATAGAACCGGACGGGGGCGGCCACGACCCCCTCCTCCATGATCACCGTCGGCGGGAACTCCTCGCTGACCATGTACCCGACCCCGGTCATGTCCAACGTGTGGACGAGATAGGAGGCCGCGACGGACCCGACCAGGCCGTGCGTCGGGAACCCGATGACCATCATGGCCCCTCGGAGCGACTCGTCCCGTGTGTCCACCACGTGAAGTTCGGAATGATCCATGCTGGGTCTCGTGAGGGTGCTCAAGGCCCGTCCCACTTAATGAATTTCGGCCTCGCAGTATCGCCGTTCACGGGAACCAGCGGATATCGAGAGCGCCCAAGACCCTCTCGCTCTCTCGGGTCCGTTCGGGCCAACGATTAAAGGGTGGGTCCCTTTCGGTAACCCATCACGCCCGGTCCTAGGACGAGCCGTCCGGCGGGAAGGAGCTTCGGCATCCGATGAAACGCCAGATGGTGGATATGCTCGCGGAGCTCGTCAAGATCCCGAGCGATCCTTTTTCGGACAAACAGGAGGTGCTCGACTACGTCCAGTCGTTCACCGACCAGCTCCACATGCGCAATACCCTCTTTGGCGATTCGGGCGCGCCGGCCCTGTTGGCCGAGTACGGTCAGGGCGGGCTCGTGCTCTCCGGACATTTGGACACCCCCCCGATCGGGGACTACTGGAGCTTTTCCCAGAGCCAGATCGCCTCGGGGCGGATGTACGGCCGCGGCGCCGCGGACATGAAGGGCACCGTCATCGCGATGCTCCAGGCGGCGCAGGACCTCGTCGCCCGGAAGACCCCGGTCGTGTTGGCCTTGACGACGGACGAAGAGACCACGATGCAAGGGGCGACCGCGCTCGCGAAGACGCTCCCGATGCGCCGGGCCAAGGCGATCGTCGTCGGCGAACCCACGGGACTTCGGGTCGCGCACGCGGAAAAGGGCGTCCTCGACATCGCGATCGAGACCCGGGGGAAAGCGGCCCATGGGGCCATGCCACACCTGGGCGAGAACGCCATCTCGAAGATGATGCGGATCCTCCGGGGTCTCGAGAGCTTCAAGGGTCGCATCGCGCATCCCGAGCTGGGGTCCGTCACGATGAACATCGGGACCTTCGCCGGCGGGAGCCGGCTCAATGTCGTCCCGAACAAAGCGACGGCGGAGGTCGATATCCGCTTCCCGCCGCCGTACTCTCCGGACCAGCTCTACCGCGAGATCGAGGACCATCTGCGGCGGATCAAGACCCCCTTCACCCTGCGGCGGATCCTCAGCATGCCCTCGGTCCAGTTGGACCCCAACGGGGAGGCGCTGCGATTGCTCAAGGAGGTCTCCCAGGCCGAATCGACCGTCCTCGTCCACGCCTCGGAGGCCGTGCATTATACCCAGGTGAACAGCCGGGTCGTCATCTTCGGGGCCGGCGAGGAGGAGCTCTCCCACCAGGCCAATGAGTACGTCAAGATCGAGGCCGTCGCTCGGGCTTCCGAGGTCTACAAGAAGTTCGCGCAGCGCCTCATGGGACCGCGCGCCGGGTAGGCCGGCCCCGTGCAGCTGGTCCAGGTCCCGACCCGGTACCCTCCGGCACCGGGAGGGGTCGAACGCCACGTCCAGGAGATCGCACGTCGTCTCGCGAAACGTCAGCACCGGGTGTCCGTGCTCACCACGGACCTCTACCGAGAGATCCCCTGGGAACGGCTGCCGCCCTCGGTCCCGCGATCCACCACCGAGGACGGGGCGCGTGTGCGACGCCTTCGCGCCTTCTCGTTCCCGGGCGAGCTGCACTACCCCTTCTTTCGGGGCCTCGGGCGAGCTCTCAAGGCCGAGAGTCCCGAACTCGTCCACGTGCACACCTACGGGACCAACCAAGTGGCGGTCACGCGTCGGTTCGCCCGCAGGGCGCACGTTCCCTGGGTGCTCACGGCCCACTATCATCCGATCTGGTCGATCTGGGGGGGGTCGCTCCGTCATCGCTTGCGCCGGTTCTATGACGCTCGCCTCGCCGCCCCCCTGGTACGCGAGGCCAGCTGTCTGATCGTCCAGAGCCGCGAAGAAGAGCGGCTCCTGAAGGAGAACGGGTTCCCGCTGCCTCGCGTGGCGCTCATTCCGCCGGGCTATTCCCCGATGCGTGCCCCGGACCCGGGTACCACCTTTGCCCAGACCTTCGGGATCCCCGGACCGTTCGTGCTCTTCGTCGGCCGACTGGCCTCGAACAAGGGACTCCTTCCGCTCCTCGAGGGCTTCCGGCCGCTCAGCCAACATGATCCGACCGCGACGCTCGTGCTGATTGGCGCGGACGGGGGGATGCGGGCGGCGATCGAACGTCGGATCGGGGAATTGGGGCTGGGCTCCCGGGTCCGTCTCATGGGATATATCGAGGACGAGCGGCTCGTATCGGCGGCCTTCCAAGAGGCCCGGGTCTTCGTGCTCCCGAGCGAGTACGAGGCGTTCGGGCTGGTGCTGCTCGAGGCGCTCGCGCACGGGACCCCGGTCATCGCCTCGCGCGTCGGAGGCATCCCGGAGTTCGTCGAGGATGGGAGGGCCGGCCGACTGATCCCACCGGAGGATGCGGCCGCCGTCACGAGCGCCCTGCTCGAGATCTGGAACGATCCCGCTCTGCGGGAACGCTGGGGACACTACGGCCGCGAGACCACGGTCCCCAGGTATACGTGGGACCGGGTGGTGGACCAACTGGAGACGGTCTATCGGGAGGTCGTCGGCCCGTGAGGATCGCCCAGGTCGCCTTCCGTTTCGACGCCCCCGGCGGGGTCGAGACGAACGTGCGGGCCGTTGCCCAGGGGCTCACTCGGGCGGGCGAGCACGTGGAGATCTTTGCGAGCGATCTCTACGACGAGTCGAGCTGGGAACGGCGCACGGATTTCCCCGCCGTGGTCCAGGGGATCACCGTCCACCGCTATCCGGTGTACAAGCGCTTGATCCCTCACCTGACCCTTCCGCTCCTCCCGGGATTGGTGCAGGGCCTCGCCGAATACGCCCCTGACGTGCTCCACGCCCACTCGCACCGCTATGGCCACGTGCTGGAGACCGCGGCGGTGGCGCAGCGACGCGAGATCCCGCTCGTCGTCTCCACGCATTACCATCCAGCGGACCGGGGGGAGCCGCCGTTCAAGCGGGCCCTCCTGCGGGTGCAGGACGTGGGGTTCGGCGCGACCGCGTACCGGATCGCGCGCGCCCTCGTCGTCGAGACGCAGTTCGAGGCGGACCTGGTCGCGGAGTTCGCACCGCGCGACCGTATCCACGTGATCCCGCCGGGCATCGATCTGGACGCGTGGGACCAGGGCACGCCCGAGCGGGTCCCGGGGCTACCGGACCGCTACTTCCTCTACGCCGGGCGCATCGCGTCGAACAAGGGACTACCCACTCTCTTCCGAGCGCTCGCCCGGATCCCCTCCGAGCGTCGTTGGCCCCTCGTCATCATGGGCCGCGACTGGGGAGAGGGCCGCCATCTGGAGGCGCTCGCGGGAGAGCTCGGGATGACCTCCTCGATCCATTGGCTGGGCCATGTGCCCGAGGCGCAGCGGCACCGCGCGATCTTCTTCGGGGCCGGGGCCGTCGTGCTGCCGTCGGAGTACGAGGCGTTCGGCCTCGTGCTCCTGGAGGCGATGGCCGCCCGGGTCCCGATCGTCGCGAGCGCGGTCGGGGGGGTCCCGGAGGTCCTCGAGAACGGACGATGCGGCCGCTTGGTCCCCTATGGGGACGTCGAGGCGTGGACCCGGGCCCTCTCGGAGATCATGATCGATGTGGCGGCGCAGGAGGAGTACCGACGTCGGGGAAGGGAACGGGTCAAGGACCTGACCTGGGCGCACTCGGTCGACCGTCTCCGGGCGCTCTACCGGTCGGTAACCTCGGCGGCGTGAGGCCTCGGGTCGCGGTCGAGGTCCCGGAGCTCGCGGGCCAGATGGATCAGCTCTTCGCGTTCCGGCGACCGGTTCATCAGAGCGAGCGCGGGGAGGATCCGCTCCACGAACCAGACCATCACGACCGCATCACCTCGTTCGCGTAGCGACGCAGGATCATCATCGCTTTGGTAAGGTTCGTGCGGGACGCGGCGAACGAGAGCCGCAGGTGGTTGGCGCCCAGCGAACCGAACGCATCCCCGGGCGTCGTGATGAGCCCCCGCTGCAGGAGGTCCCCGGCGACCTCCTGAGAGGTACCGGGCCACGTGAACCGGGGGAACGCATAGAAGGCCCCGGCGGGGGGGACGCATTTCAGTCCCGGCATCCGGTTCAGCGCCTGCACCACCAGCTTCCGGCGGGCCCTGAACTCCCGGACCATCTTGCGGCTCGATTCGGGCGCGTTCTCGAGCCCGAACAGGACCGCGGCCTGGGCGGGCGTCGACGGGCACGCGGTGATGTGATAGTTCATCTTGTTGATCTCCGCGGCCAGGCTCCGGGGCGCGACCACGAACCCGAGCCTCCATCCGGTCATCGCGAACGTCTTCGAGAACGAATTGACGATGACCGAGCGGTCGCCCTTCCCCCAGAACGAGGTGAACCGGCCCTCGTAGATCATCTCCTCGTAGACCTCGTCCGAGATGACGTAGAGATCGTGGGCCTCGGCGAAGTCCAAGATCCGGTCGACCAGGTTCGACGGGAACACGCTCCCGGTCGGGTTGGACGGGCTGTTGACCACGATCGCGCGGGTACGGGATGTGACCCGCGCCTCCAGGTCGTCGAGGTCCGGCAGATAGCGTCGGCGCTCGAGCAGATCGTACGGCACCGGGATCGCCCCCACGAGCCGGGCATGCGGGGTATAGAGCACGAAACCCGGGTTGGGGACCAGCACCTCATCGCCGGGGTCGTAGAGCGCCATCGCGGTCGCCATGAGGCTGACCGATCCGCCTCCGGTGATGAGCACGTTCTCCCGGGAGGTCTCGGCGTCCCGGTCGCGGTACCGCTCGGCGATCTTGTCCCGGAGCGCCGAGATCCCGGCCGAGGGCCCATAGTGGTTCATCCCGTTCTGGACCGCCTCGCAGAGCGCCTCGACGATCGAGGTGGGAGGCTCGAAATCTGGCTCGCCCAACCCCAGGTTGAGGGCGTTGGCCGGCGCGCCCTCGAACATCTTCCGGATGCCCGAGATCTCCACGTCGCGCGCGCGCTGGGCGACCATTCTGGCGCGGACCTAGGGGAGCCTCATTACCCTTGGGGGAACCGGGGCGGCCGGCCTCGCGGCGGGGACCGGCACAGGACCCGGCACAAGGGCCATTTACTCGGGCCGCTCCGTGACGACGAGCGGAGCTGGTTCTACGACCGTTACCGTGGTGATCGGCGCGCAGTTCGGGGACGAGGCCAAAGGGAAGATCACCGATTATCTCTCCGCGGACGCCCGATACGTGGTGCGCACCGGCGGGGGCCCGAACGCCGGACACTCGATCCACCTGCCCGAGGCCTCGCTCGTGCTTCACCAGCTCTCGGTCGGGGTGCTTCGGAAGGGCGTGGTCGGCATCAGTGGCCCCGGGATGGTCATCGATCCGACCGCGTTCGAGCACGAGCTCGAGGACCTTTCCGCTCGGCATCTCCTGAAAGGGGAACCCATCATCAGCGAGCGGGCGCACGTGATCCTTCCGGTGCACCAGATCGAGGATGCTTGGGAGGAAGAGGTCCGGGCCGCGCACGCCCGGGGTACGACCGTCGGCACCACGCTCCGGGGGATCGGGCCGGCCTATTCGGACCGGTACGGTCGGTGGGGCATCCGGTTCGCCGACCTCACGCGCCCGGCCTGGCTCAAGGAGCGCGTGGACCTGCTCTACGCAACCAAGGCGCATCTGACCAACGCGGCCCCGAAGGAGGAGCTCACCGAGCGGCTCATCGAGATCGGGGGCCGGCTCGCTCCGTACATCCAGGCCACCGAGCCGATCCTGTGGGACGCGATCGAGCGGGGCGACAACATCCTCCTGGAGGGGGCCCAGAGCGCTCTCCTCGACGTGGACTTCGGCACCTACCCGTACGTCACGAGCTCCCACCCCACGAGCGCCGGCGCCCTGATCGGGAGCGGCATCCCGCCGCAGGAGCTCGATTCGGTGATCGGGATCTCGAAGGCCTACGCGACCCGGGTCGGCACCGGTCCCTTTCCCACCGAGGAGAAGGGGGAGATGGGCGAGTACCTGCAGCGGCAGGGGGGAGAGCGGGGCGCCACGACGGGCCGGACCCGACGGACCGGATGGCTCGACCTCGTGCTCCTTCGGTACGTGGCCCGGCTCAACGGGTTCAGTTCCTGGGCGGTCACGAAGGTCGACGTGCTGGGCGGCCTTGAGGAGGTGCCGATCTGCACGCAGTACGTCGGTCCGGACAGAACGACCTTCCGGGACTACCCACCGGTGCTGGCCGAGGACTTCGACCGCGTACAGCCGGTCTACGAGAAGCTCCCCGGGTGGCCGGAGTTCACCTCGCGGCTCAAGGAACGCATTCGTCGCGAAGGCGTGGCCGCGCTCCCGTCCACGCTCCGTCGCTTCCTGGACTTCCTCACCGCCGAGACCCGGGTACCGGTCGAGCTCGTCAGCTACGGTCCCCAACGGGAGGAGACCGTCCGGTTGCCCATCACCGGACCGGTCGGATCGCGACGTGGACCCCGTCCCTGGTCGAGCTGATCCGGTCGGCGGGCACGTTCGGGTCCCAGCGTGACGATCGACCCGTTCCTCTACCTCGCCTTTGGGATCGGCCTGCTCGCGGGCCGGCTGACCCCCTGGCGATCCGTGTGGGTCGGTCGTTCCATCTTCGCAACTATCCTGGTGCTGATCTTCACGCTCGGAGCGAGCCTCGGAGGGCTCAACGGGATCACCGCCCTGCTCACGATCCCCGAGGCGCTCGGGTTCGCCGGATTGATCCTCGCCTTGACCGCCGGGATCTCCCTGCTCTTGCCCCGCCCTCCGGTGTCCGATCTACTCCCGGTCACGGCGCCATCACCTCTCGTTCCTCCGGGACTGATCTTTCTCTCCGCGTTGGTCATCGGCTTCCTCGTCGGCCGCATCGAGACGTTCGCGACCGGGACCGTGCTCACCGGATCGCTCTACGTGCTCTTGGCGCTCGTCGCGTTCGATCTCCAGCTGAACCGGCGTGGGCTTCACCGCGTCTGGATCCCGTTGACCGCCGCTGTCTCCGCGGCCACGATCGCAGGGCTCGTCGTGGGGATCCTCTCCCCGTTGGGGCTGCCTGCGACGCTCGCGACGACCTTCGGTTTCGGGTGGTACACGCTCGCCGGCCCTCTCGTGGCCGCCCGCATCGGGACCGCCGTCGGTCTTTTCGCGTTCCTCACGAACTTCTTCCGGGAGAACCTGACCATGGTGCTCGCCCCGTGGGCCGGGGACCGATTGAAGGGAGAGGGTCTCACGGCCCTTGGAGGGGCCACCGCGATGGATACGACGCTGTACTTCATCACTCGCTACGGGGACCGTGAGGCGGGAAGCCTTGCACTCACGAGCGGGCTCATCCTGACCGTGGCCGCGAGCTTGCTCCTGCCCCTCTTCTTGAGCCTGCCGGGAGCGTGAGGTTAAGCCTTGGGGGATGTCGCCGGGTCCGGGCTCGTAGTCCAGCGGTTAAGACGTCGCTCTCACACAGCGAAGATCGCCGGTTCGAATCCGGCCGAGCCCATCCGTATCCCGCGCTATACTACGGAGGCCCGTAAGTAGGTCCACCCCGCCGAACCCAGGGCCCATTAAGGGGTACCCGACTCTTCGTCGCGCGTGACTCCCCGCCCGTCCCGACGGACGCTCCCCAAACTCCATCCGAGCGCCTTTCGCAAGTGGAACTCCAAGGTGTCCTGCGCGATCTGCGGCCACGGGGGTGGGTCTCACGTGGGGCTGTGGCACGACGACCGACAGCACCCCACCGATTGGAACCCCCCCCGCGCGATTACGACCTGCTGGGTCAAGTGTCGGAGCTGCCCCAAGACGGGAGGCCGAATTCGCATCTGCTTCGATGAAGGTTGCGAGGGCCGTCCTAAAGTCAATCACGACTTAGAACGACGCTGACAGGGCTTGCGTCCTACCCCCGAGAGCGGCTATGAGC